>DDFD01000076.1 GCA_002337005.1 Flavobacteriales bacterium UBA1937
AAAGATTTGCCTACTTAGTAGGAACTACACCTAATAAAATAGATGATCTAGCCTATACCTATACAGGTAACAGACTTACCAATCTATCAGATGCAGGAAATGCTAGTGGTTACGAAAACGCAAGCACTTTGCCTATTCAGTATGATGCCAATGGCAATATGACCAGTATGCCTGGGAAGAATATACAAATAATCAATTACAACTATCTTAACCTACCTAAAAGCATATCTTTGACTTATGGAGATGATATAAGCTATGTCTATCGTGCAGATGGAGTAAAAATAGGTAAAGTATATACCTCTGAAGTTTCTGGGTATAATATGCTGACTATCACAAAGAATACCATAGACTATTTAGATGGTTTTCAATATAAGACAGAGGAAACCACTACAACAGGTGGAGGAGTTATAGATACCCCCGTTCCTGAACTCCCAAAAGGGACAATGCCATTAGCAATGGAACAAGAAGCTTTTTTAGATGCTACACTAGACTCTGAAGGGGCAACGGTTGAAGAGCCACTACCAATTCTACAGTTTTTTCCAACCGCAGAAGGATTTTATGATTATCAAAAAAATTTGTATATTTACCAATACAAAGACCATTTAGGGAATACAAGATTAAGTTATGCGAAAAATCCCACGACTGGCAGCGTAGAAGTTCAAGATCAGAATGATTATTATCCTTTTGGGATGAATCATCTAAAAACAGGAGTAGCCTATTTTGGAACAGGAACTTGGAATAATTACAAGTACAACGGAAAAGAACTCCAGGAAACCGGAATGTACGACTACGGCGCGAGGTTCTATATGCCGGATATTGGGAGATGGGGCGTTGTTGACCCGTTAGCTGAAAAATCAAGAAGAATGTCGCCTTACACTTATGTTGCTAATAATCCATTAATATATATTGATCCAGATGGAAGGGAATTAGTACTTACAGGAGATAAAAAAAATGTTGATAGAACGGTATCTGTTGCTAACAAAGGTATAGGGATGAATGTTGTAAAAGTTGATAAGAATGGAAATGTAAGTATAAAATCTTTAAATGATAAACAACTTTCTAAATTGACTTCTGAACAAAAGGGTATGTATGGAGTTATGAAAGATGCTGTTAAAGCAGAAGGAAAAATAAGCATTGGGGTGGAGAGTGGTTCTAAGGATGTTTTAATTGGAAATTATGCTTTGGAGAAAATTGATATTGCTGATATTGAAGCTTTTGGTACGGGAAAAGCTGTTAATCAATATTCAACTCTTGGGCATGAAATAAAAGAGCAACAAGAAAAGCAACTAAATGGTGAAGCATATTCTTCTGCACATCAAGATGGTATAGATGCAGAAAAATCTATAACAGGATATGAAAGACAATCAGGGATGGCTTCTTCTACCAATATTACACAAAATGCTGATGGAACTTTGTCAGGTAATGCAGATACACTTCATACCAAAGGTACAGAAACAGTAAAGGCTAGTGTTACTATCAATAATAATAACGTAGAAAAAGTAGTTCGAACCGATGAAAAATAAAATTAGAATATCAATATTAGGATTATTAGTTGTTTGTACATCATCCTGTATGGCACAAAATTGTAATAATAAGATTGCAAGAGATATTTTTAAAGATGAATTGCAGTTTATAGAATCATATCTTAATGGTAAAGATGTTAAGTTGGACAAGCTATCTTCATCTATTAATAAAGTTGAGATTATAACATCTATAGAGTCCGAATCTGATGGTAATTATTGGGGGAAATTTAAACCTACAAATAAAGATTTAAAGAACTGGAAATTTTGGTATGATTCTAATAAGGATAATCTTTGTTGGAATAAAGATAAAAATACACTTTACATAAGTAAGAATACCAACGCTACTTCTAATAGCAAGTAATTTGTAAAAAAGTTTTAATAACCCCCGCTCTTCGAAGTTTGTAACTTCGTAGCAGATAAATAAAGCAAAACGCTAACTGTAAAAAGGTTAGCGTTTTTTTTGTTATAAAAGATTAGATACGGCTAATTTTATCTTCTCCACTTTTGGCGTGGCTACCTCTAATAGACTTCAATTTTAGTTTTATCTTTTTAAAACAGTATTTTATTATTTAAAATCCTGTTTTGTAGAGAGTTGTAATTTCTGTAAAATCTAAATACCGCTATACGAAATTTCGTATAGCGGTATTTTTTACGGTACTTTCTAAAATTTATAAAACTAGAACAGATACTTAGCTCAAAAAAATAGAAAGAAATTATTCTTTTTAAAATTCTCTAAAAATCATTGCCTTTTCTTGTATTAAGTACATCCTTTTTCACAAAAATAATTTTTGTTTTCTGCTATTCTATTTTGGTTTACTTTCTGCAAAAATGGTTTAGTTTGTTTTAGCTCAGGGTTTTGGTGTATTTCGTTTGGTGTATAAATCAAGTGTGCATAATGTGGTCTTCTCGTGTTAATATCTTCAATAGAAAATTTTAATTCTTCTATAAATTGGTCTTCTGGTATTCCTTGTTTCAAATAATAGGTTTTCATCATTCTAAAACTACTCTCTACCATACTGTTAGAGAATACCACATCTTTCAAAGCGACCAATTTGTTAATATTTATTTGGTTTTCTTTTATAAAATCTTCTACGGTTTTGTTATTGTTTTCTGTTCCTCCATCTACAATTAAGTTTAATTTAGGAACTAATTGGCAAGCTTCTAAATCTACTCCAAATACTTGTTCTATGGCTCTTTTTAGGCTTTTCAGTCGAGTAGAAGCATTTAATTCTTTGGCATAATCATAAGCTAATATTTTTCTAGAAAAATTGTCTATTACTGTATAGATGTAGTATTGGGTATTTTCTAATGTTTTATAAACACTTACATCCATATGCCAAATTGTATTGGGAGCTTCAGCTCTTACAGAGATTTTCTTTTTCTTAGGTTTATATTTCTTTCTGCAATTTCCTAAACGAAGAAGTTTACCATAGTGATACCAAGTAGTTCTTGCCATAGATATCATTCCGTTTTTCACACCATATCCCCAAACAGAAGCCGATGCCCAGTGAAGCATCGTTTTATCCGTCATTAATTTTTTCATTGTCTCAATTTCTTTTCTACTAATCTGAGTTGGTAATCTCTTATAGCAAAGCCAAATCAAAGAATTAGGACAAGCATATTGTTCAATTTTTTTCCAATGGGCATATTGTTGAATGGTAATTCCCAACATTTTTAAAATCATTTTCTTATTTCCAAATTCATTAATAAGGTTGTCAATATTGGGAATAAGTTTTTTTCTATTGGTTTTTAGAATTTCTTGAAAATTTCTTTTTCCAATAATGGTAATAATTGAAAGGTACAATTTTAGAAAAGCAAAAAAGAGCCGTTTCATTTTCTTTGCTCTAGCATCAAATAATATTTTAAAATCTTCAATAGCTTTTGCAGAAAGTTCTTCATATTCATAACCTAAATAATCATTAGCATTTTTATTTTTCCAATACTGCGAAGTAGTAGCAGGTATTTTATCGGTAAATTCTTTAGGAAATAATTGTTTTTCTATACCAAGAGAATAGCAGAGTTTTATATTGGTATGGTAACGAGAATATGATTGGTGAATTTTAATAGTTTTGATTGATAGCCTAAGTTAAAAAGTGAATTCAAAATATTTCAAATATTATGTATAAAATCAGAAGAAATATACTTTCATAAAATCTACAGCTTATATTCAAACCAATATAAAAGATTCTTTGGTAATTTCTAAACCTGAGTAAAAAAGATACAACTTATTATTTGCCTTGCGTGAAATAGATATAGGTTAAGCTCCAACCTGCGTAAAATAGATGCTGGTTAATCGAATATCTGCATTTTTGAACTACAGCTAATTTTAACAAATATTTACAATCATTTAAAAACAATGTGCTGAGTAAAAAAGATACAGTTTATTATTTTTCCTGCGGAAAAAAGATACAGGTTAAACTCCAACCTATGTACTATGGATACAGGCTAGATATCCATTCCTTTTGATTTTTTTATTTCCAAAGCAAATAATCGTAATTTGATTATAATCAAAGCTTTACAATGATTTTCAAAGGTCTGGAAAATGTTGATTTTTATTTCGGCAAGATGTGTCTTTGTATATACAAACTTTTCAAGTTTTACATTCAAAGACTCTCTTGCCTTTTTTGCAAAAAAGGGGAAAAGCTGCGAAACTTGCTTTTCTTTTCTCAATAAATCGGGTTAAAGATTCTAAAATAGCCCAAAATATTTTTTTTTAATCTCCGATGATTTCAGGTTCAACCAGATTGTTCTTATTTAGCCCAAGTCGCTTTGTTACTATTGTTTTCACGGTTTTGATGTTTCAACTTTGCTTCCAAAATCATAAAATTATATATTAATGGAAGCCGTTATTTTATCCAAAGAGCAATACACTGATTTGGTATCACGTTTAGACGAGATAGTAAACCGCCTTAATGCCAAAAACGAATCTAAGAAAGATACTTTCGTGGACAATCAGGAATTTCTATTACTGATGAAAATCTCCAAACGCACTGCTCAAACGTGGCGTGATGAGGGGCGAATTTCTTTTTCACAAGTCGGCAATAAAATCTACTATAAACTTTCTGATGTTGAAAAACTATTGGATGAATATTACAATAAATCATTTTCTAAGAAATGATTTAACCAATGTTTTTATAGCTATTAAAAATTCGTATTTAATGGTTAGTGGAGTTGTACCAAGTATTATAGGCATTTTTACGAAAAATTGCTTATTCTACTTGTTTTTTTGTAGAGGATAGGAATGCATTAAATGAGAGAGAATTGATAGATTATTGATTGTTGGAAAATTAAAAAAAGAAAACAAATTTAGTAGGCTTCCAAAAGCCAACCTTAAAAAAATGAAAAAGACTACGGCATAATGAAAACGGAAAAATAAAATTTTGTTAAACTTTATTTTTCCATTTTCACCCTTCGGGACTTATTCCGTTTCCTTTTTCCTTTTTATCCACGCCACCATTTAAAGAGCTTTCTTTTTTTCTTTTTTCTTTTTTCTTTTAAAAATATTTATGCGAATTAGAATTCTAAAGAGACAATATAATTACAAAGTTTTTTAACAAAAATTAATTCAAAAAAATAAAAGGAGTCTTAAATATCATTCATTTTTCCAAAAGTTTACGTGATTTCTTTTTAATGCACTCAAAAACACTAGTTTTTGAATAAAAGTATATATTTTCAGAGATACTTTATGGAGTTATTTAAACTATTTAAAAAGTTGTACTTATGTTGTACTTGTTTATAAAATATTTATGTAATTTATTTATAATTAGTGTTTTACAGATGCGATTTTGATAATACTATGTTGTATAAATCTCTATCAGGAAGAATAATTTTTTGCTTCTTTTTTTTAAGAAAACGTAGTATAAATAAAATTAATACAATTAAAAATAGTAAAAAAATAAAATATGTCCATAGATTTTGACCAAGTTCCTTTTTACTATTATTAAGAGATTGTTTGGTGTTTTTTTTATCAATGATATCATTTATGGTTTCATTATCATTTTTTGTTATAGAATCTGTAATGTTTATATATTTTTTAAGATATGAAGCTTCTTTTTCTATTTCTTTTTTATCGGCATAAATATGTGCTATCTCTGGATATAAAAGTTCTAAAAATTCTGGATTGTTGTATATTTTTGCATAGTATTCGGCTTTTTTAAAATGAAACAAGGCACTATCTAAATATCCTTTTTCTTTTTTATGATGATCATAAATAAAATCGGCTTTTCTTTTATGATAGTTAATCAAATCAAATAGATTATCTGTTTTACTAAGATATTTTTTTTGTACATCTAAATAGTATTCTGCTTTTTTTACATTTTCTCCGTTATAGTAATGCGTTAAATAGCCTGCTGTAGAAATAATTATTCTAGGCTTTTCAAGATCAGAATCAGGCAAAGATAAAGCAGCCTTCAATCTTTTTTTAGAATAGTGCAAAATAGAATCATTATGATTAGAATACAATTGTATATATCTAGCATAATAATAAGTCTCCATAAAAAGCCTCTTATTTTTTTCCTTAATTTTAGGAATTAACTTTATGTTTTCATCCAAAGTTTTTTTTGCTTCATTGTTTAACTGAAGATGCATCAACATAGAAGCTTCCATAGCCCTAGCCTTGGTAAAATAAAAATAATCTCGCATTTCATTGGCTAAGGTTACACTTTCTTCTAAGTACTGTTGTACATTTTCATAGTTTTTACTATTAATTCTAAAAGCCGTTTTCCGTAATAGTGCTTCTAACTGACCTTTCTTATAGCCAATTTCTTTAGAACGATAATACAATTCAGTGCAAATCTGTTCTATCTTGTCTGCATTTGTAGCATTGGTTGTGTAAATTGTATTTTGGATACTATCAATCTGTTTTTCAGTTAGCTGTTTCTGAGAAAAAACTTTTATTAAACCAAAAAAAATAAAAAATAAATAAATTTTATTCATAGTTAAATTGATTAGATTTTAGACATCCAAACGTACATATTATCATCTTGAGAAATATAAAGTGCTTTTCTTATTCTGTATTTTCTACCTTCTACTGCTCTTACAGAGATGTTTTTAATGGTTGCTATTTGTTTAGTCGTAAAATTAAGTTTTATAAAGGCGCAAATTTCTAAATCTAATGGTTTTAAAGATGGATTAATTCTTAGAATTTTATCTTCAAAACCAGAAAAAACTTCTTTAAATTTTATATAAAAAGAAGGATCGTTTTCATGGGCAAGACAAGTTAATTCTGAAATAGATATAGGATTTTTGCTAGGAACATCATTATATTTTTTTAAGATAGGTAAAGAAATTTTTTTTATTAAATGTCTATTTTTAACATAGACATTAAAGAAAACAACAGAGAAAATAATAATCAATGATAAAATATAAATCAAATTTCGGGTAAAAAAAGAATGTTCTTCGTAGTCGTTCAAATTAATTTTATTAATTTGAGATTTTATTACCTTATTTATACTATCCCTTATTTCACTATTTAGCTTTAAATAATAAATCTGTTTTTTTAATTCATTTTTATGATGATAATAATCTGCAATATCACCATATATTTTAGCTTTTAGTGAAGGATAATGTATTTTAGATGCCAATGAATCTGCTTTAAAATAAAAGTTTAAAGATGAATCTTCATATTTATTAAAAAGAGCAATCTTCCCCATTAAAAAGAAAAAATCTGCATTCAAAAAAGAGTTTTTATCAATCTTAGAAGCAGCATTAAGATGATTTTTTGCTTTATCTAAAGCCTTTTCTTGTATATAAAACTCTGCCATTCGTAAATGGCTCTCTACAATATAGTCATTTTTAAAAATGGAGCCTTTTGAAATTTCACCAGATGCTTGCAATACTCTTCGAAGGTAAAAAAAAGCAGAATCTCTATTTTGCTTTTGCTGATAATATTGCGCTAGATATTTATAATTTTTGTAATTTAAAACATTTTTTTGCTCTTGATTAGATATATTTTTGCTATCCTTAATACTTCTAAAAAAAAATTTTTTGCCTTCATCCACAAGTCCTAATTCTGCAAAAGCAATCCCCAAGTAACTTCTAATAAGAGGTAAAGAGTTACTATCGGTTTCAATAGCAATTTTTTCTGCTATTTTCCCTTTGTCTATTACCTCATCATACTTCTCTTTTCTAGAAATATAATATTTACAGAGCAATAAGAGAGCATCAAGCTGACCTTTTTCATAATTAATTTCTTTAGATTGATAGTACAGATCCGTTAATTCAGCTTCTTTGTTTTCGGCTCCGTTCTCGTAGCTTGCATTATTAAGAACAGTTATATTATCATCAATTTGTTTGATAACATCACTATTCTGACCAAGCAGAATTCCAGAGACAAAAAAATATATAAAGAGGACGTGTCTCTTCATTCTATAATGTGTTTTTAGTTCGGCAAAAATACTTTTTTAATTTACATATTTGTTAATTTTTTATCAAAAATTAACATTTAATTTATTTCAATTTGTTAAAAATAAAATGTATATAATAAATTATCATCAATACTTCACCTTGAAATATATAATTTTGAAATAGAAAATTAATAAATGTTGACTAAAAATTAAATTGATATTAGTTTATATTAACCCTACATAGATGTATGTTTATAAAAGTATCCTGATTGGGAAGAATAAAGAAGGCAGATTTTAATATACTAGAATTATTTTTCTAAAATAATTTTTTAATTACCGCTAAGAATAATTTTGGATAAGACAGATGAATTTAAAGATTTATTTGTCAATGTTTTGTAAATTTACAGCATTATAATATGTGAAAATTGGAATTATTTTTGCTAATGTTTTTATTATGCATTCTAAAAATACTTGTAAATTTTTAAGCTTTAGATATTCAAAAGTACTTTTCAGACTTATTTTAACTATTTTTTTTGGGTTTCCTCTATGGAATAAAGCACAAGATATTAATGTAAAAAATATTGATAATCAGTATAACATCACAATTAATAAGATAAAGAGAGCTGAGATTTCATATGATGAAGCCATTCTTGTTAATAGAAAGTTAATTCAAGAGTCTAAAAAAATAGGGTATCTGTATGGAGAGTTAAGGTCTTCTGTAGAGCTAGGAAGATATCTAAACAATGTCAATAAGCATAATGAAAGCATAGAAGTTTTAAACTATTCTTCTAAGCTTAATAAACAGCTTGGAGATTCATATTTTAATGCGAAGATATATACAGAATATGCAAAAAATTATACTAGCTTAGGTCTCTATCAAAAATCTTTAAATTGTTTTAATAAGGCATTACTTATTATAAATCGTAATAAAATAGAAGTAAAAGATCCATATTTTGTAAATTACGTTTATTCTTGTAAAGCATCTGTCTTTCAAAACTTAAAACAAAATGATTCTCTTTATTCTAATATAAGAAAGGCTAATAAAATTATTAAACTTCCCATTGTATCTGCTAGGATAGCAAGATTTCAATTGTTATACAAAAATAATCCTGATTCTTGTAAACATTATTTGAGGGAGGCAGATCAATTGATAGAGACTAAAGTTTTTAATAACAATGATCAAGCTATTGTACTGAGAATTTATGGTTTACTGAATTACACTACTAAGAATTATAAAGAGGCGGTTGATTATTATAAAAAATCTATTGAACATTCTGAAAAATCTAATGTAAAAGAGGAGGTTCTAGAAACGGCAAAACAATTATTTGCTACGTATGTTGCAATGGGAGATGAAAAAAGTCAATTATTCTTGTTAAATAAGTACAGAAAGTTGAGCGAAGGGATAGAATATCAAAAAAGAAAAGATGTGATAACCCTAATGCAAAAAGATATACTTGTAGAGAAACAGAACGAAAGAAAAATGTTCCGAAGAATGCTTGTTAGCATATCAATAATAGTTTTGTTGATAGGAATAGTTTGGTATTCTTTATATCAAAATTTCAGAAAAAGAATTAAAAATAAAAGCCTGCTTTTAAGTAAAAATAAAGATGAAATAAAACACTTAGAAAATAAACTTAATAAAAATGTGGAAGAACTTTATAATATGGCTAAAAGTAGAAATCCAAATTTTTACACCCAATTTGTAGAATTGTATCCAGATTTTCCACAAAAGTTATTAAAGATTAATTCTAATTTACAAAACAGTGAATTACAACTTTTGGCTTTCATTTATATGAATTTTGAAACCAAAGAAATAGCAGATATTTTGTATAAATCTCCTAAAACAATACAAAACAGAAAACATCTCATAAGAAAAAAACTCAATATTTCTTCTACAGAAGACCTTTCTGTGTGGCTAAAGTCTATTTGAAGTCACAATTTTTTTAAGAATAATAATTTACATTGTTTTTTATAAGTTGCTGATTTTTAGCTTTGTTTTTACGTAGGGTAGATGATGGGTATCATTTTTTTTGCCTTAGGAATATGGTTTGTATTCCTTTGCAAAAATTTTAGAAACACAAATGATACAAAACACCAATGAAATATTTAGAACAAACCAGATCTGTAGGTTACGGATTTTAGTTTGTTCTTTTTTTATGGAATCATAATAAGTCTGATTTTCATAAAAATATTGAACCTCAATCAATTTTGGCTTTCAAAAAGGTTTGTTTACATAGCAACTTTACCAAACCATTACTTAAATTTAATTGTTATTTAGTTATAATTTTTAACCTTCAGCATCTATTCAATGTGTTTTTTAGAGTGGAGTTTTTGATAATGTCTTTAAATTCTTTGCTGAAGGTTTTTTATAACAAATTGATGACTCTTAATTTCTGTATTTTTTTCGTGAATGTTCTTTTTTGAGGTTTTATTTTCGTGTTATTCATGTATCGTTGTTCAGTTTTTTATTGAAATATTAGTTAGATATATTTTTATTAAATCACATAAAAGCGAGTTAATAAGTAATCATATAAAGATGATAAACCGTGCAAAAAAATTATTGATGCAAAATACTTTCCCATTAATTGGAAGGTTATTCTGCATTATATTGTTTTTTGTTTGTGGATTGTCATTTGGTCAGATTACTGTAAGTGATTCTACGGTTATATATGATGATTCTCACTCAATTAATTTGGTAATTGAGAATAAATCTGAACCAACCAAAATATATCTTACAAAAGGGGCTGCAATTATAGATTTTTCTACTTCTAGTAACTACACAATTGTTTATAAAAACGATAAAGAGGTTAGACAAAATACGGTTAAAACAACTAAGAAAGTTGCAGAAATAGTTAGAGTAAAGAAACCTTTTTATCATAAAACAAAGATTGTTGAAAAACATTTCTTAAAAGATTCTCATGAGAAGGATTTTTATAATGGACAATTATCTGCTTTAAATATAGGCATACTAGTAAATAATCATCAATTAGATTACAAATTTGGTTTTATTGATGCATTTTCTTTTACGCAAGATGCATTTTCTTTCGGAAGTATAAAAGCTAATATATACAATCATTCATTAAAGGATTTTTCATATGCCGAATTCCATTATACTCGGCCTCCTCCTTTTAATATTTAACCTTCTTTTTCTAATTTTCTTATGATATGATTTTTATTCATCATGTCATAACATATAGGTGTATTCTCTTCAAAAAAGGTCAAAATTTTTTGAAGGGTGGTTTTATGCACTTTTAATTCAAAACAATTTATTTAAAACACAAATGAAAAAAAATATAAAAAAAATAAAAATTTTACGACATAGAATAAGATTACTTTTTTTAGCAATTATCAGTATATTATTATTTAATGTTGTAAATGCTCAGACTTTTGTTGCGAAACCAGCCACTTTTGTTTCGGCAGATAAAATAGCAGAGGTTGGTATGATGAACTATCTGCTAGATGGTGAAGGTAAAACAGGAAACGTAGTAGATGGAAAAGGGCCTGGTGATTTCTATTGGCTTAGGAAGGATAATCCTGTTACTTTCTATATTAATATGAATTCTTCATCTAAAATAAGTGCCATGAAATTTTATCTTCCTTGGGGATGGAATGAAGGTGCTAAAAATATTATGATAAGATTTTATAATAGTTCTACTTTGTTGGGAACAGAGAACTTAGTGCTCCCATATCAATATGCAAGCCCTTATTATTTAAAAGCTTTAACAAAAGCTTATCTTAATGTCACAAAAGTTCAGTTTGTGGTTGTAGATGATTGGCTGGGAAGCACTGTTTCGCCCAACCCAAGAACTTCTCTTCAAGAAATAGTTTTTGGTGATCTGGTTTGTAATGCAGGTACTACAGCACCACCTGTTAAAGATATTACTAATATATGCCCTTCTGCATCAGTAAATCTTAATGACGCTCATACAGGTACTATACCTTCTGGTACATCATTAGTATGGTACACCAATAACACGCATACAGGAACTGCACTTACAGGAACACAAGTTACTCAGGTAACAAGTAACGGAACTTACTATGCATTTTATTATGACAGTGTAAATAAATGTTACAGTCCATCATCAATTGCGGTAAACGTTATTGTTAATAATATTGATTTTGATGGTGATGGAGTGCCGGATATTTGTGATTTGGATAATGATAATGATGGTATCCTAGATATTAATGAAAAGTATTGTGATGCTTCTACAGCACCTAATGGAGTAAATGGTTTCCCATTTTCAAACTCCCCAGCTACTCCTCCTCTTTTTACAAAACAGCTGTTGTTTTTTGATCTGAATGGGGTTACGTTTAATTCTTCATCTGGAACGATTACAAAATCTATAGTTTATAACGGAGTTACTTATACGGCTACGATTTCAGATTTTGCATCTACAGATCCTACATTTCAGTTATTTGGTAATGATATTGTTACATATTCTAGTTCAGGTCATTATGTGCACAAATACTACAATGTTGCAAACATAAAAGAGGTACTTTATTCTAATCTGGTTAAATCAACAACCAGCTTCAATGTCTCTATTAAGGCATTAAAGTCTGGTGTAGAGTATCCTGTAGATTTAGTTTTTTTTGACGCTGAAGGTACGGATGCTGTTGGTGGAGAAAACATAACGGTTAATTTAATTTCAGGTAAAGATTTTAATTTGTTAGAAAAAACAGGTACCGCTACCATGACTTCTAGTATAATTTCTGCAACTAATAATCAAGTACAGTATTTAAATACGGAATTTGGAAATGTTAACGGATTATTCTATACATCTGGTTATAGTCCTAAGATTAATGCTTCTATAAAGACTACAGGTTCAGGAAAACAAGGATTTGGATTTGCGGTTAGAGTATATTGTGATACAGATAATGATGGGATTCCTAATTATCTAGATTTAGATAGTGATGGAGATGGTTGTGTGGACGCTATAGAAGGAGATGGTAATTTTAAAAGTTCACAGTTAACATCTGCTTCTGGTACATTAAGTTCTCAATCCCCAAATCAGAACTTTGGAACTGTAGTAGATATTAATGGTATCCCAACTTTAGTGGGAGCAGCTGGACAAGCAATAGGAGAATCTCAAGACGCAAACAAGAATGACTGTATTGATTCTGACTCAGACGGTTATCCTGATTGGCAAGACCTAGACGATGATAATGACGGAATATTAGATACTATTGAAAACTGTATAGACAATACTATACTTACATTAGATAGAAATAATATTTCGGGTACATCTACTTTTTCTATTGTTGGCGGAGATAATGATGTAACACCCGTTACTGCTGGTTATCCTTATTGGGTAGGACAAGGTAGTCAAGACGAATCTATACAATATACCTTTACAAATCCAGTATACGCAATTCAAATTCCTCAGGTGATTAATATTAACGGAAATACTACAACAGATAGTGAGCTTTTAGAAATTTATATAAATGGAACACTTTATCCTATAACTGCTTCTATGGTGACAGGGCTTAGCACTAATTCATTTATTTCTTCAGGAGGATCTATTGGCAGTACAACAATGTTAGCAGTTACAAATTTCACTGCAATAAATATAGATTATCCTGCGGGAATCAAAAATATAAGAATAAGAAATAATCCTGGTACAGCAGGCGGAAATGGTTGGGAAATGAAAGGTTTAAAAATACTATCAAGAAGTGCTTGTAATACAGACGTTGATGGCGATGGTATTTTAAATTCCCTTGACTTAGATAGCGATAATGATGGTTGTCCAGATGCAATAGAAGGAGGAGCTAATTTTACTACTTCGGATTTAGTAAGCTCTGATATGCAAGGAGGAAACAGTGGCGCAACCAGTGGTACTTACAACCAGCCAGTCATTCAAAATCTTGGCAACACTGTTGGTAATACAGCTACAACTATGGGTGTACCTACTATTGCAGGAACAGGACAAGCAATTGGTGATTCTCAGAACTCATCAATTAACAACCAATGTAGTTTTCCTTGTTATATACCAGCACAAACAACAGGTGTTACTCTTGATACTAATCACGGTATTACAGCTCTAGGAAGAGCAGGAGTAGATAATGGTAACTGGCCAATGGTAAGAAAAGGCTCTTGGACAGCATTAGAGGCTAAAACCAAAGGATTTGTAGTAAATAGAATACCAACAACTGCTGCCGTAAATACCATTGCCAATCCTGTGGAAGGAATGATGGTGTATGATGAAGAGGCAGATTGTTTAAAAATCTATACCACTACAGATGGTACTAACTTCAGTTGGAAATGTTTTAACACTCCAGCTTGCCCTAATTAAATTAAAAATTTTTGAAAAATGAAAAAAATATTTATTATTATATTGTTGTCCATCACAGAATTTGTGTTTTCACAAGTAGCAATAGGAAAATCTACAGTAACTAATTCGTCAGTGTCACTAGAATTTGGTGCAGAGAATAGAGGATTATTATTACCTTGGGTATCTTCAGAAGGAGATGTGTCAAATGCAGTAGATGGCACTATGATTTATGATACTACGGATAAAAAAATAAAATATCTAAAAGCAGGGTCTTGGTTTTCTCTAAGCAATACAGGAACTGTAGATACTACTTTGCAAGACTCATTAATAGAAAAACCTAGTGCTAAGGTAGCCATAGGTAAAGATGGAACAACAGATAATACCTCAGGTATTTTAGTATTGACGGATAAAGATAAAGCGATGATCCTTCCTAAAGTTGCCAGTCCACATCTTAATATTATCAATCCAAGTGCAGGTATGATAGTTTATGATACGGTAAAGCATCAATTAGCGATATTTAATGGAGATAAATGGTCTTTTTGGAAGCCTTAATTTTTTTAAAGATTGCAGAGAGATTTAGTCTCTGCAATCTGTTTTTTATTGAAAAACTACGATTTAAAATGATGTTTTTTAATTAATTTTAATTCTGATTTTCAGTAAATTAATTCATTGCATAGTTAGCAACCACTTGGCTTAAGATAAAGTCAACAAAATTTTGCTCAGCATTTTTTCTATTGATGAGTTTGTTTTTATATTCATAAGAATTTAGCACTTTTGCTAATTTTTTGTAAGTAAGGAATGCGTCTCCCTTTAATTTTACTCTACCATTATCTTCTTTGGTTTTTATGATTTCATCGTTTAAAGTTCTGACTTTGAATATAATAAAGCTTGCAGATTGATTTTTAGAAAGCCTCTCTACTATATTAACTTTAAAAAAATCAAATATAATGTTGTTAAAAACAACGTTAGAACCAATTTCTTGTGTATTGAGTTCAAGTTTGTAATTCATAAATTCTATTTTTTCATTAAAGATGAAATTTTCGACAAAAATAATAATTCTATTTTCATTATTGAAAAAAATAATTGATTTTTATTAAATTAGTTGCAATTGCTGCTTGTGGCATTATGAGAGATTCTTTTTGTGAAAAAATCAACAGATGTTTTGAATTTGTAACTAAAAAAAAGTAAAAATAGATAAAAAATTTAATGTCTGAAAAATTATATAAAAATTTTGAAAAAGAAGGTATAATCTATAAATGAATTACTCAATTTTTTTGAAAATTTTATTCTGTTATCTAATACAGACATTTTATTTGGGTTTAATCATTTTTACACCATCCATGCTTCAAAACAACTTCCATTTTCAGTTTTTCTGTACGTAAGGTAACCTTGGTGAGCTTCCATTATGCTTTTGGCAAGAGTAAGTCCTATTCCAGAGCCATTAGGTCGGGTAGTAAAGAACGGAAGAAAAATTTTGTCCGCTATTTTTTCGTCAATTCCAGCACCATTATCTTCTACTTTAATCAGAATTCTATTGTTGAGTTCTAGAATTTCGATATAGATTTTCTTTTGTTCTAAACGATTTTCTAAAGCCAAAATTGCATTGGTGATGAGGTTTACCAAAACTCTTTCTATCATTCTTTCATCAGCATTAATGTAGAAATCTTTCAATTGCAGAGAAACTTCTATGTTTTTATTTTTGAATTCAGTTTCAAAGATTTTTAAAACATTTTCTATCCCTTTTTTTAGGTTAAAACGATTTTTTTTAGGTTTCGGAAGTTCTGCTACCTGTCTATAACTATCAATAAAGTGAAGTAATTGCTGAGATTTAGAATTAATAATTTTCAAACTTTCCTTCATCTCATTTTGGTCTTCTTGGTTTATTTCTTCTTGTTCTGTAATGTATTCTAAATTATGAACCAAGCTGTTAATAGGTGTCAAAGTATTGAGCAATTCGTGAGAAATCACTTTCATTAGATTATTCCACGCTTGTTTTTCTTTTTTGTCAATAATTTTTTGGATAGATTCAAGAGAAATTACACAAAAATCATTTTGCGGAGCAGTAATTCTAGACGTTCTAATAGAATAAGATTGTTTGCTGCTTTCTTGAATGGAAACATCAATAAAATCCTGAGAATCCTGATATTCTGTTTTCTCTATTAATTGATAAAATTCCGGAATTTTTTCTTCATAAAAACTCCATTCATTATATTTTGGCACTTTTAGAATATTCATAAAACTGGGATTGCAATAGAAGATATGCCACATATTTTCGGGAGCATTTTTTTGAAGAATAATCAGTCCAATTTCTAGTTTATTCAGAATAGTATCATACAGATTTTTGTAAGAATAGAGCTTATATTGCTCTTCTTTACTTTGGTAATATAATTTTACGGTCGTATTTTTAAGATCATCAAATTGCTCTTCTTTAGGGAAAAGAGAGAAATCTTTTTGTAAAATAGAAGTAATTATCTTTTCGGTTTCTTTTATTTTCGTAGTAATTAAGAAATAGCTATAAGACATTAAAATTAAGCACAATAAAGAAAATAATAAAGTGGTGAAAAATTTATTTTCTCCCCAAAAATGATAAGCAATGACTCCAGAAATAATGCCTAGAACACTAAACAGTAACCATTGTAGAAAATAATATTTTTTCATTGAGTGAATATTGTTTGATAAGTTTTACTTAGTTTGAAAATTGTTTGAATTCGTTTGAGATTGTTTGAAGTGGTTTGAAGTGGTTTGTTTTTTCAATATCTCCGTTTCCCAACTTTCATCTTTCATCTTCCATCTTCCAACACCCAACTTCTAAATCCCAAATTTCTCCATTCTTCTGTAGAGCGAAGCTCTTGTTAATCCTAATGCTTCGGCAGCTAGCGTAATATTGCCTTTGTATTTTTTCAAAGCATTTTTAATCAGGCGTTCTTCCATTTCTTCTAAATTTAAAGAACTTATTTTTTCTTCTGAAATAGAATGATTAAGCGTAAGTGTAAGTTCTTCGGTTTCAGTTAAAATAATTTCTCTTTCTATAGAATGCTCCAGTTCACGAATATTTCCTGGAAAAGCATATTGTACCACTTCTTCTAAATTTTGAATTTTGAGATGATTTTTTCCGTATTTTTTCTCATATTTTTTGATGAAAAATTCGGCTAATGCAGGGATGTCTTCTTTTCGTTCTCGCAAAGGGGGCAATTCTACCTCCACAGTATTGATTCTGAAATACAAATCTTCTCTAAAACGCTGCTCTGAAATCATTTTCTTCAAATCAGCATTCGTGGCAAAGATAAATCTCACATTGGGAAAACGTTCTTTTGTTTCGCCAATTCTAGACAATTTTTTGGTTTGGATTAAGGTCAATAATTTCTGTTGAAGAGGTAAGGTAAGGTTCCCGATTTCATCTAGGAAAACCGTTCCACCATCTGCATTTTCTATTTTTCCGGCTTTATCATTTTTGGCATCGGTAAAAGCACCTTTGGCATACCCGAAAAGTTCTGCTTCGAAAAGATTTTCAGAAATAGAGCCCAAATCGATATGCACGAAAGGCTCATTTTTTCTAGCAGAATTTTGATGAATGTACTCTGCCATTACATATTTTCCGGTTCCGTTCTCTCCCAAAAGCAAAAGATTAGCATCTGTTGCTGCCACTTTTTTGATGGTGTTAATTGCCTGTTGCATTTTCGGAGATTGCGTTTCTAGCTCGTAGTTTTTAGAATGTTCTTGCAGATTTTCCCATTGAGAAAGTTTTTTGTTTTTTCTGGAAATATCTACCGCCAAATTCACCGAAGCGTACAGTTTTTCGTTGTTCCAAGGTTTTAAAATAAAATCTGAAGCGCCATTTTTTAGGGCTTCAACTGCCAGTTCTACTTCGCCATAAGCCGTCATCAGAATTACAGGAATATCTTTGTTGATTTCCTTAATTTCAGACAACCAGTATAAACCTTCTTTTCCGTCTTCAAAACCTCTTCTAAAATTCATATCTAAGAGAATTACATCTATTTGATGAGATTGTAAAGTGGTTACGATTTTATTAGGAGAATTGAGAGTAATAACTTCTGTGAAGAATTTTTTTAACCAAACTCTTGCCGAAAATAAGATATCTTCGTCATCATCTACAATTAAAATTCTAGCTTCTTTTTTTCGCATTTTTTATCATTTATTTTAAGTGAAATTAGAGCTACAAGATTTATTTTTTCTCAGTTCTTACCTTATAACTACTACCTTTCACCTCGTACCTCTCATTTCCCACTTGTTCATTTTCGGACAAAAAGTGTTCGGAAACGGACAGTTTTTTTGATTTCTTTATTTGAATTGTTTCTCATTATCAATACCTTACAACTTTATAAATCTCTGGCATTTCTATTGTGTAATATATTGTAAATCAATTCGGTATAATGGATACGAAATTAGAAAAAAAACAATCTAAACTCAAAATTATTTTAATCATTTCTGCCATAGCAGTAGTGGTGGTTTTATTTGCAGGGTATTTCTTACAACAAAAGAAAACGTATAATATTTCAGAGGACGAGATTCAATCTTCTGAAGTGGTTTACGGAAAATTCGAAGATATGTTGATGATTACAGCACAATCTCAATCCTTAAACTCTTCTTTAGTAAACGTTTTAGAAGGAGGAATGGTAAAAGAAATCTATGCAGAAGACGGACAAATGGTGCATAAAGGAGAACCGCTTGCCAGAATTTATAACCCGAATACTGAATTCAATTTTATGAATCAGGAAACGGGAATTATGCAGCAAATTAGCCAAATGAGAAATTCTCTTTTAGAGTTAAAAAACCAAGAGTTTAATCAAAATAAAGAATTGCTTCAATCTCAAAATGATTATAATACTGCTTTGCAAACGTATAATCTTCAAAAAAGATTGTATGATGCAGAAATTGGGAGAAAAACAGAGTTCGATTTGGCTAAGCAGAATTTAGAATATCAGAAAAAACGAAAACAACTTACTGAACAAGGAATTCAGAACGAAAATAACTCTAGAAGCCAACAAATAGCAGAGATTAATAAATCTATCGGACAAATGCAAAAGAGTCTGGACGTTTTGAGAAATAACAAAAATAATTTCTTGATTTTAGCACCAGAAACAGGCAGGCTATCTTCTTTCAATATTAATTTAGGTCAAAATCTTACTTCTGGGCTTAGCATTGGGAAAATAGATTTGATGGACGGTTACAAATTGGTAGCAAAAATAGACGAATTTTACATCAATAAATTACAACCCGGAATTAAAGGAACTTTGGATAACAGCGATCAATCTTATAATGTAATCATTACCAAGATTTTACCAGAAGTAAAAGATGGGCAATTCTCTGCTGAACTCAATTTTGCAGACGAAAATAAACCTAAAGATTTAAGAATTGGGATGACTTTCGGGGTGAAACTGAAATTATCTGCCGACACACAAAGTATGATGATTCCTAAAGGAAATTTTTATAAAGACACCAACGGAAAATGGATTTTTGTAGTGAATGGAAATAAAGCGGAGAAAAGAAATATAAGTCTCGGAAGAGAAAATGCACTCTATTACGAAGTGGTTTCTGGTTTGAAAAAAGGGGAAAAAGTGATTACTTCTGATTACAGCGATTTTAAAAATTATGAACTATTAGAAATTAAAAAATAAGCAAGAAAATGATTTGGGCAAAAAAAATAGTAGGATTATGTATTCTTTTGGCATCCGTTTTAGGTTTTTCACAAGAAAAATTAACACCAAAAGTAGATGAGAGAGTAGAAATTGTGAGTATTGCATTTAGACTAGCAGGCGCAGAAGAATACATGCGAAGTGATAATAAAAAATATGCAGAAGACATCAATGCTTATTTTGAACCTTACAAAAACGCAGAAATTATACAATTTATTAAAGAAAATAGAAACCAAAATGGATTGGGTTATGATGCGGTAATGTCTATTGCAGCTCATCTTTCTTTCAAAAATAATCAGTTTAAACGAGTAGCAGAAAAAGAGAATACATTAGATAAAAGATGGGCAAAGGTAGATCAAAAGAAGTTTGTAGAATTACTGAATCAGTTTTATAGAAAGTCAAATTTTCAGAAATTTTTTATCAATCATTCTCAGAATTATGCTCAGGCAGAAAGAGAATATCAAGAAGTAATTCTAAAAGATTTTAATCTGAATTGGTATTCTAAATTTTACGGCAAAGCTCCTAATGAAGAGTATAAAATCATTCTAGGATACGGAAACGGCGGCGGAAATTATGGAATAAAAGTAGAACCCAAAAATGGTAAAACCATTGTAAATGCAATAGTTGGTGTTTGGGACTTTGATGAAAACGGAAATGCCAAATTTGATAAAAATGAATTTCAACCATTATTAATCCACGAATTTAACCATTCTTTTGTGAATTATATTTTGGATAAAAAAGATTATCATGCTCAAATGAAAAATTCTGCTGAAAAAATCTATGCTTTAGTAGAAAAAGAAATGAATGCTCAAGCCTACGGAAACTGGGAAACTATGGTTAACGAAAGTATTGTGAGAGCTGCAGTAATAAGATATATGATAGATCATCATTACGCTCAAAAAGATATAGATGATGAAATTTTGGCACAAAGAGGTCGTCAGTTTTTATGGATTAAAGAATTGGTAGAACTCTTAGGGAAATATGAAAAAGAGAGAACTAAGTTCCCTACTTTAGAAAGTTTTTATCCCGAAATTATAGCGTTTTATAAAAATTTAGAACCTCAGATAAAAACAACGATCGAGCAACAACCAAAAGTAATTTCTGTCTCTCCTGATATTTGGAATAAAGATGATGTAGATTCTACCATTACAGAGATTACCATCAATTTTAGCACAGAACTTTCTACTGAAAGAATGAATGTGAAAGTTGGCAAATTGGGAATGGAGCATTTTCCTTTGAAGCAAAATTTAGGTTTTACTAATGATAATAAATCGATAAAGTTTAAAGTAGAACTAAAACCTAACACTGAATACGAATTTGTACTCGGAAACAGATTTAGAGATAAAAATGGATTTCCATTAAAAGAAACTTCTATAAAATTTAAAACGAAATAATCTAATTATTGTTTTACAAAGAATAAAGTTAACCACCAAATAAGTATCATCATGCAAAAACTATTATTAATACTTATAACGCTTATTCTCAGTTTTCTAAGTCCAGGATTGGTAGTGAAAGCAAAAGAGATTTCGAGCAGAATAGAAAAAATTGAAACTAAAACCATTGAACTGGATCATTTCGATCATATTCGTTCTGAAATGATTTTTGATGTAGAAATAATAAAATCGAATGAAGATAAAGCAGTAATAAAAAGTAATTACCTAGCTTTTGTAGAGGTTAAAGTAAAGAATAATGTATTAGAAATTGGCTATAAAAAAGGACATTCTTTAGAAAATGTTTCTACTAAAGTCACCATTTATGCTAAAGATGTAAAATCTATTAATGCAAGTACTGGTTCTTTGGTAAAGATAAAGGATAATTTCAATATTCAGAAATTTTCTACAGAAAGTGGAGGAAAGATTTTTGGTAATTCTAATGCAAAAAATGTGACAATAACCACACAATCCGGAGGTTCTTTTCTTGGAACAATCAACACAGAAAATTTGGTTTTGAAAGCAGAATCTGGAAGTTCTATTGATATTCAGGGAAAAATTAATTCGGCGAAAATTACTTCCGAAGGTGCGTCAAAAATTATTGCCATTAAAACAAACATTTCTGTAGCCACTGTAAACGCAGAATCTGCTTCATCAGTTAGATTAAGTGTTTATAAAGAATTGACAGCTTTTGCAAGTTCTATGGCAGAAATCAGATATAAAACCTTATCGGGAATTAAATTTTCTGCTAAAAGAGATTCTGGTGGAACAATTGATTCATTTTAAAATACTAAACTATAAACATAGAAAACTCAGATTAAAATGAAGACTTTAGAAATGATTAATAAAAGCATTTTGTCTTTGATGATGTTTTTATTTGCGGCAAATCTGAAATCGCAATCCAAAGTGGATGTAGAATTTAATCCCAATATCGCCACTTATTCCATTGTTGAATATTTGGTCGCAAAACATGAGGGAAGACTTTTTTATATTGACGGAAAAACAGATATCAGTTACCTTCCTTTAGCAGATTTGGCAAATAGGGAAATGGAAAACTATGATAATTCTAAAATCATCAAGGCGATGCAGGATTACTTACAAATTGTGGGTCAGCAACAGGATTTGTCTTATCAAGTTTTATTAAAGCATAATATTTTTCCGGCTAAAGGTTATGCTTTTCAGATTGAGGAAAAAGACAAAAGCAAGAAAGAAGCTGTAGAAAAATTTGCGGAACAGTTGAGGGAATTTTACATCGAACGCAATCTTGGAAAATTCTTCAAAGACCAAAATCATTTTATAGAAGGTGCAAAAAACGAAGTCAGAAAAAACATTCCGGCTGGTTATATGACAAAAATGGAAAAATACTACGAACAAAAGTTTCTGGCTTACAGATTTTATATTAATCCTTTTGATGTAATACCTTACAGCGAAGTTTTTTGGCACGGCAACGGACCTATGTTTAAGTCTGACAAAGGACAAATTGCAAATATGATAAGTAGCGCTTATGTTCCGTTGAAGAAAAAAAACAATATCAAAGATTATATAGAATTTGGGTTTAATCATCCAGAAACAACCAATTTTCTTATTACCCACGAGTTTGGTCATTCGTTTGTCAATCAATATTTGGGAAAATATGAAAATAAAATTAATCAAAGTAATAATCTGATGTCTGAAGCTTTTATAGGAAAGATGGATGGACAAGGTTACTCTTACTGGCCATCTTGCGTAGGTGAACATATTGTGAGAACGGGCGAAATCAGAATTGCTTTGGCGAACGGAAACCCTGAATTGGCAGAAAAATTAAGACAACAACACATCAAAGAAAATTCTTTTGTTCTGATTCCTGACTTCGAGAAGAAAATGGAAATTTATGAAAACAACCGAAAAAAATATAAATCATTTAAAGAATTTGTTCCTGAATTGCTGACGGTTTTAGATGAAACTAATGTAGAAAAAGTAAGAGCAAAGTTAGGTTTGCCTAATGAAAAATATGAAGTGACTCTATCGGTAACAGTTCCTGAAAACAGTGGCGATGTTTACATTACAGGCAATCAATCTTCTATCGGAAGTTGGAATCCTCAGAAAATTAAACTCAATAAAACTAATGAAACAACCAGGCAAATTACCTTCACCACATATCCTGATTTGAAATTCAAATTGACAAAAGGAAGTTGGGAAACTGAAGGAACAATCGAAGGTATCGAAGATGGGAAAGATGTTTCTTTGTTACTTGATCAAAATAAAACCTTGATTTACACTGTAAAAAACTGGAAATAATAACAATTTACCAATAATTATGAAAAATATATTCAAAATATTGCTAGGAGCTGTCATTCTTCAATCTTGCATCATCGTAAAAACAGATAAAGAAGGAAATTATAGCAGTTCTAATCAATCTGAAAATGTGGCAGATTATTCAACAAAGCCAATGGAAGGTCACGATTTTTTTGTGACCAAATTTTCAGAAATTAAGGCGCAATCTGCAATGAAATTTTATATTAAAAAGGCAGATAAACAAAAAGTAGTGGTAAATTCTAATGCGATGTGTTGCGTGGAAGTCTCTTCGGAAAACGGCGCTTTAAATGTGAAATACACTCATAAAAATGGTTCTTTAAATAATGTAAAAACTGAAGTAACAGTCTATACCCCAGATTTTGATAAATTGAATGTTTCTAGTGCAGGGCAAATTTTTATAGATGATGATTTTCAATTAGATAAGCTAAATATCAATTTGAATAGTGCAGGTAAAGTAATAGGGAATATTTTTGCCAACAAATTATCTGCAAATATATCTAGTGCTTCTATTTTAGATGCTAAAGTTCAATCGAAAATTATCGATTTAGAAGTTAATTCCGCTTCAAAAGTTAATCTATCAGGAAATGTAGATCAAATAAAAGTAAATGCTTCTAGCGTTGCAAAAGTAAACTTAGAAAATTTAAAATTTAAAAAAATAGAACAAGAAACCAATTCATTAGCAAAAATTTATACCAAATAAAATAAATAACAACCAAACTAAAAGATATGATCACAACAAGCAACTTATCAAAAATTTATAAAACCGAAGAAGTACAAACTACAGCACTTAACAAAGTTAGTCTTAGTATAAAACCAGGCGAATTTGTAGCCATTATGGGACCTTCTGGTTGCGGAAAATCTACATTATTGAATATTTTGGGGCTGCTAGACAGTGCTTCCGAAGGTTCTTATCAGTTTGAAACCACAGAAACGGTAGGTATTTCTGAAAAGAAAAAATCAGACATCAGAAAGAAAAACATAGGATTTATTTTCCAGAATTTTAATCTGATAGATGAATTGACGGTTTACGAAAATATAGAACTTCCATTAATCTACAACGGAATTTCTTCTTCTGAAAGAAAACAACGAGTGCAAGAAATTATGGAAAAAATTAATATTGCGCATCGTGCCAAACATTATCCGCAGCAACTTTCTGGTGGTCAACAACAGCGTGCTGCAGTTGCCAGAGCATTAGTTACCAAACCAAAATTGATTCTAGCAGATGAACCTACAGGAAATCTAGACAGCTCAAACGGAAACGAGGTGATGAATCTTTTGGCAGAACTTCACAGGGAGGGTTCTACCATTGTTATGGTTACACACTCTTCTTATGATGCAGGTTTTGCGTCTAGAATTGTAAATATGAAAGATGGCGAAATCTTCAGCGAAGAACATGCAGCACAGAGAAAAGATGTTTTCGAAAAAGCAGACTCAAAAAACTTCGAATAATTGTTAATGGTCAATTATCAATTATTAATTAACAATTAATCATTAACAATTATGTTTAACAACTGGCTCAAAATAGCATTTATAAATTATAAAAAGAATTGGCTTTCTACCATTATCAATTTATTTGGATTAACGGTAGGATTAACTGGTTTTATGCTCATTCTCATGCATTGGAATGACGAAGAATCTTACGAAAAATGGAATCCCAAAAAGGATAATATCTACTATTTTCAAACGTATAATAAAAAGGAAAACTTTTATGGTGCTGCCATCTCTATTCCTTTAGCAGAGAATGCTTTAAAAAGAATCTCTGAAGTTGAAGATTACGCACTAATAGCAAGTGCTGATGTAGCGTACAAAATGGTTACCACTTCCAAAACATTTTACCAAGAAGGAGGAATGGAAGTTTCGGATAATTTTTTCAACATATTTCCCTTCAAATTAATTGCAGGAAGCTATAAAAATGTTCTTAAAAATGACAATAGTATGGCAATTTCTACGGTAGTGGCAAAAAATCTTTTTGGTAAAACAGATGTAGTAGGCGAAACAATTAAGATTAACACTTCTAATTTTATTGTAACCGCAGTCTATCAATTACCAGAAGGAAACAGCCAGGTAAAACCAGAGTTTGTGATAAAACCAGCGGAACAATTAAAGAATGACAAAGAGCAATGGGGGAATTTCAATTACGCATGTTTTTTTAAATTAAAAGCAGGAGCAGATCCTAGAAGTTTTGAGAAAAAATTTCTTGACATTATTATGTTGCGCGCAAAAATTAATGCTAAAGGTTCGGGAATGACACCTCAGCAATATATAGATACCTATGGACCTACAGATTCTTTGCTTACACCCCTTGATAAAATAAAATTGCACGCAGAATCTACTTTTTTCGGAAAGCCAGATTTTAAATTAATTTTAATTCTTTTTGCGCTTTCGGTTTTAATTGTGATTTTATCTGCCATTAATTTTATTAATCTAAAAACAGCACAATCCTCGCAAAGAGCTAAAGAAGTAGGAGTGAGAAAAGCGATTGGAAGTACTAGATCTTCTTTAATTATTCAGTTTTTATTAGAAACCTTCATCATTAGTGCGCTAGCTTATTTGCTATCTTTGGTATTAACAGAACTACTATTGCCAAGTTTTAATAAATTCTTTGACAAAGAAATTACAATGAATGATTGGCACATTTACTTATATTCTCTTTTGATGGTTTTGGTGGTTACTTTAATCTCAGGAATTATTCCGGCGCTATATTTATCTAATTTCAAGGCGATAGAAACGTTAAAAGGAAATTTTGCCAGAAGCAAACACGGAATTTGGCTCAGAAACGGAATTTTGACCTTACAATTAATTATTTCTTCGTTTTTTATCATCGGCGGATTGATTGTTCATAGTCAAGTAAAATATATGATGAATAAAGATTTAGGTTTTAATGGAAATCAAATTTATCAAATTAATTTTAATGAATATGGTAAAAAACCTTGGCTTAAATATGAGAGATTAAAGGCAGAATTGTCAAAAATACCAGGTGTAGAAAGCATTTCGTATTGTGAAGCGCCTCCAGGAACGGGCAACTATAGCAGTTCTAATATGGATTATATGAACAGCAGTATTCAAGCGCAACACGGTGCTATAGATTATGATTATCTTCAATTTATGGGCATTAAGTTACTAAAAGGACGTTGGTTAGATCCTAAATTAGCATCAGACACCATCAATTCTGCATTGGTAAATGAAGCGTTTGTAAGAAAATTTGGTTGGACAAATGACCAAATGATGAAACGAGACATAAAACCCGGATTTGATTATAAACCGTATAAAATTGTAGGAATTATAAAAGATTTCAACATCCGAAGTTTAAAAGAAGAGGTAGAACCTATGATTTTCTTCCACTACAGAGAAACAGAATGGAAACGTTTTAATATGAATAATATTCAGTTTAAATTAAAATCAGATGATATTGATGGAACCGTAAATCGCCTCAAAGATTATTGGATGAATAAAGTAGAACAAGGATATCCTTTTAACGGTTATTTCATCAATAAACAATTTGCCAAAACTTTTGAGAAATACCAAAAACAACAAACATTATTCACCATTTTGAATGCAATGGTTTTAATGGTAGCATTACTCGGATTGTTCGCTTTGTCATCTCTAATGATTGAGCAGAAGCTGAAAGACGTAGCAATCAGAAAAACATTGGGAGCTTCAGATAATACCTTGATTCTAGGATTAACAAAACAATTTCTTTGGATTACATTGATTGCAGTAATTGCCAGCATACCAATAAGTTATTATTTTATGAACGAGTGGCTGAAAGATTTCGCTTACCGAATAGATATGCCTGTCTTTCCTTATTTATTAAGTCTTGTAGTTTTGCTTTTATTAACGTTTGCTGTAGTAAGTATCAAGGCCTATCAAGCAACCAAAGTAAATCTTGTGAAATATTTGAAATATGAATAAATTTTAGTGTTTAGTATTTGGTTTTTAGTCAAATACTAAACACTAGAAACAAAACACTAGAAATTATGTTAAACAATTGGCTCAAAATAGCATTCGCAAACTATAAAAAAAACTGGCTTTCTACTCTAATTAATGTTTTGGGATTAAGCTTAGGTTTATGCATTTTTCTAATGGTTTTTATCCATTGGCAAGACGAGAAATCTTATGAACAGTGGGTTCCTAATAAAGAAAATATTTATTTGGTGGAAAATGGAAATGCTACCTTCGGAAATATTGTGGTTTCTAGTTTTCCTGCATTGGCGGTATCAAAAGAAAAATTTAAAGAAATAGAGGATTTCGCCATTGCCAATTCTTGGGGAGCTTATAAAACCAGATTGGTGGCAGGTGAAAAATCTGTTTATACTACATCTTGTAGAGCCAGTGATACTTATTTTGATTTTTTTCCGATGGAAAAATTGGCAGGAAGTTATAAAAATGCCATCAGTGATAATGGTAAAATAGCCATTTCTGAAGAGACTGCTAAGTCTTTATTTGGAAATGAATACAAGAATTGTATTGGGAAAACCGTGAAACTAGATGATAACGAAAATAAATCTTTAATCATTACTGTAGTTTACAAAATACCAGAAAACAATACCGTTTTTAAGCCAGGA
Source organism: Flavobacteriales bacterium UBA1937 (assembly GCA_002337005.1). Lineage (GTDB taxonomy): Bacteria > Bacteroidota > Bacteroidia > Flavobacteriales > Weeksellaceae > Cloacibacterium. Next base: position 28,081 of record DDFD01000076.1, read on the forward strand.
TTCATTATGAGACACCCTGGTTTGGATCAAAAAAATTTGGAATGGACCAATTATAGTTACATAGGTTATTTTAAATTAAAACCAGGTACTGATGTTGTAGCTCTAGAGAAAAAACTCTCTGCTCAAATGTCTGAACAAGAAAAAATAGCTTCTGAAAAATGGGGAGAAAAGTACGATGAGAAAAACAAAGCCAATGTTTTTTTAACACCAATTTCAGATATGAAATTAGAAGCTAAAAGTGAAGGTGTAGAAAAAGGAGATAAAAAATCGATTATGATTTTGCTTGGTCTTTCAGCTTTAATTTTGCTTTTATCAGGTATAAATTTAATTAATTTAAAAACTGCACAAGCTTCTCAACGAGCAAAAGAAGTGGGGGTAAGAAAAGCAATTGGAAGCTCTAAATCTAAAATTATTGCTCAATTTTTATTAGAAAATTTAATAATTTGTGTTGCAGCTTATATTATTGCATTTGCATCTATAGAATTGTTATTACCTTCTTATAATAAGTTTTTAGGAAAAGAAATTCTACTGAATGATTATCGTGTTTTTATCTATTCTGGAGTTTTATTGTTGGTTTTTGCATTGATTTCAGGTATTATTCCTGCACTTTATTTGTCTAATTTTAAACCTATTAACACCTTAAAAGGAAATTTTTCTAGAAGCAAACATGGCATTTGGTTGCGTAATTTTATTTTGACTTTACAATTAATTGTTTCATCTTTTTTCATTATTTGCTCCTTTATTATTCATTCTCAGGTAAAATATATGATGAACAAAGATTTAGGATTCAAAGGTGATCAGGTGATTCAAATTCAATTCAAAAAAACAGATTGGCAAAATGATTATAATTCTAAAAAATATATAAGACTTAAAAATGAAGTTTCAAAAATAGCAGGTGTACAAGATATTACAAGTTCTGTATTTAGAATAGGCTTAGGATTAATGAATTCTTCATCTGTTAAAAACGCAATTGATACTACAAAAACAATTAATAATGTAGGAGTTGGCGGTATAGATTATAATTATTTTAAATTCTACAAAATGAAATTTGTTTCGGGTAGAGATTTAGATTTACGTTTGGCTTCTGATACCATTTCTGGAGCTATTGCCAATGAAACATTCATTAAACAAATGGGCTGGAACAAAGATAATGCACTTGGCAAAGAAATTTTTCCTGGTTGGGAAGAAAAAAAGAAATATAAAATTATAGGTGTTCTGAAAGATTTTTATGTGAATGGAGTGGATAAACCTGTAGAACCTATGCTTATGTTTAATTATGATAGAAACTGGGCAAAAAATAATATGGCAAATCTGCAAATAAAACTTTCTGGCAATGATATTAATGGTACAATAGAACGCATCAAAGAATTTTGGCTCACCAAGGCAGAACCGGGCTATCCTTTTGAATATGAATTTGTAGATAAACAATTTGCTAAAACTTTTGAGAAATTTCAAAAGCAACAAACGCTTTTCACTATTTTGAATATCGTGGTTTTGTTGGTCGCATTACTGGGATTATTCGCTTTGTCTTCTCTTCTTATTGAACAAAAACTGAAGGATGTTGCCATAAAAAAAACGCTGGGAGCAGACGAAAGAACCATTGTTTGGGATTTAACCAAAAGATTTTTAATTATTGCAGCTATCGCGGTTATCATTAGTATTCCATTTGGATATTATGCCATGAATGAATGGCTGAAAGATTTCGCTTACCGAATAGATATGCCAGTTTGGCCTTATATATTGAGTTTTGTTTTGTTGCTTCTACTCACTTTTGCAGTGGTAAGTTTCAAAGCGTATAGAGCCACCAAAATTAATTTAGTCAATTATTTAAAATATGAATAAAGAGGGAAGCTGGATGCTAGAAGCAGGAAGTTTTGCATCACATTCATCAGTAAACACCTAATAAAAAATGAAAAAACTACTTTTTATATTATTTATTAATTTTTTGCCTGCACAGCAAAAATGGAACTTGCAGCAATGTCTAGATTATGCAATGAAAAATAGTCCAGAAGTGCAACAGAGCATTATCAATGTTAATAAAAGCCAGAGACAAATCAATTCTGCAAAGGGAAATTTACTTCCTTCGGTTAATGCAGGAGCTAACCACAGCTATAGTTTTGGTTCTACCATTAATCCTAGTTCTAATCAGCGTGAAGCGCTTAATGTGCAGTACGATCAGTTTTATGCTCAAGCTAATGCAGAACTATTTAATTGGAAAAACTACCTAAACATTTCACTTTCTAAGATTAATAAAGAAAGTTCAGAATATAGACTGAGAACAGTTCAGAATGAAGTAAAGTTGGGAATTATAGGTTTGTTTTTTCAATATATGAAAGATAAATCTTGGTTTGAAGTTCTTCAGCCTCAGATTTCTGGGATGAAGGAACAGATTTCCAGAACTGAAAAAGAAGTGGAAATAGGAAACCGACCAAAAAGTGATGTGTATGACATCAAAGCCAATTTTGGAACCATTCAAGAACAATGGATTTCGGCACAAAACCAAATGAATATTTCTAAAATTAATCTTTTGGCAGCACTCAATATCAATAAAGATAGTATAGATTTTGTGTCAAATGAACAATTGAATACCGATTTTAATTTTATCAATTCGCAAGATTTAATTGAAAAATTGGTGAAAAAGAATCCGGTTTATCAAGAGAATCAAAAAAATCTAGATTATGCCGAAAAAAAAATAAAATGGGCGAAAGCTGATTATTTGCCTACCATTTCAGGGCAATATCAATGGTCTTCTTTTTATAGCAAAAATTTAAAAGAAAGCGTAAATACAGCATTTTCTGAACAATTTAATCAAAACAAAAACTCACAAGTTTCTTTGGGAATTAATGTTCCTTTGTTTCAAAAATTTCAAGTAAAAAATGCGGTTGAAGTTGCAAAATTAGACCAACAATACACGGTTTTTGAAAGCCAAAAGAAACTCAATGAAATTTATAAAACATTAAATATCATAGCAGAGCAATACGAAAACGCTTTAGAAAAAAATAAAATCCTACAACAAAATTTCGAAAATCAAAAGCTCTCTTTTGAGCGTTCTGAAGAGAAATATAAAGAAGGATTAATAGATGCTTACACGTTTTTCTTGGTGAGAAACAATTGGTTACAAGCTAATTTTAACTTGAATTCTAGTCAATTTGAAGTGATGCAACAAAATGCTTTGATTGCAATTTTTGAAGAAAGTAATTAAAAAGATGTACTAAATTTTCACAACAACTAAATTAAATTTTCACTGTCCTTTTCTAAGGGCAGTTTTTGTTTTATTGTTTTTCTTTTTTGGCACAATTTTTATTTATATCTTCGCTGTTTAATAATCAAAATATGAGTAAATTCTTAAAAGTATTTTTCCTTTTTCTCTCTTTAGGTTTTTTTGCACAAGACGGAATTAAGTTCGAAAATGATACTTTTCAAAATATTTTAGCCCAAGCAAAAAAAGAAAACAAATTGGTTTTTCTAGATGCATTTGCTTCGTGGTGTGGCCCTTGTAAACTCTTAGAAAGAAATGTTTTTCCTCAGAAAGAAGTAGGCGAGTTTTATAATAAAAACTTTATTAATTCTAGGTTTGATATGGAAAAAGGGGAAGGTAGAGATATTGCCAGAAAATATGGAATTAATTCTTATCCTTCTTTATTATTTCTCAATGGAAATGGCGAAGTGGTTTTTAAAGGAATGGGATATATGGATGTATCAGATTTTCTAGAAATGGGAAAAGATGTATTAAATCCAGAAAATAAAATTGAAAAAAGAATTGAAAAATTCCACGCTGGCGAAAAAGACCCAGAATTTCTATTAAAATTGATGAAAGATGTTGCTAAAAATGATTTTGCATTTGGCCAGAAAGTTTCAGAAAGATATTTTCAGGTAAAAGAAAACTCAGAATTCACCAAAGACGATGCAGGTATTCTTCTTTATTTTACAAAAAGTTCTGATGATGAAAATTTTAAGATCTTTGAAAAGAGAAAGGCAGATTTACTGAAATTTATTCCAGAAAATACACTGAATGATTTTGAAAAACAATTGAGACTTACTACCATTATTCAAAAATCGGTAGATTATACCAATGCGAAGATTAATGACGCTTATCTTGTAACTGAAGCAGCTAAAGTTATTGGTGATAAAGATGCCAAAATTCTTTCTAGCAAATTGAGAAAAGATTTTTATTTCAATAATAAGAATTTTCCAGAGTATGAAAAAGCAAGCATAGATTATTACCAAAATCCTGCAGATTATAGCGCAGATGAACTGAACCAAATTTCTTGGGATTTCTTTTTGTATGTAAGCAACCCAGATTCTCTGAAAAAAGCAACAGAATGGTCTCTAGAATCAATTAAGAAGCGTGAAGATAATATTAATACAGATACTTTAGCAAGGCTTTATTATAAGTTGAATGATAAAAAAAATGCTAAAATATGGGCGGAAAAATCTATAAATTGGGCTAAAAAGAATAATGCGGAATATACATCTACAGAAGATTTATTGAAAAATTTAAAATAATTGAATGAAGAAATTTTGTGGAATCATATTGCTTAGTATTTTTTTAGGATTTTCTAATGAGATGGTTGCACAAACCTATGCTAAAGTAAATCTGCTTGGCTTACCAATAGGGATGCTTAATGGAGGTGTAGAAACCAAAATTTCTGATAAAATGACCTTACAACCAGAGTTTTTTATTTCACCTTGGCGTTCTTTTTTGGGTAATAGATTGCAGATTTATGATTTTAATTTAGAGGGCAGATATTATTTTAAAGAAAGTTTTAAACATTTTTATGTGGGAGCAAATGCAGGTATTGCAGTATTTGATTTACAAAAATGGAATTATCTAAATTCTAATCAATATCAGAGAGGATATTCTTGGCTTTTTGGCATTACGGTAGGTTATCAGTATCCAATTTCAGAAAAATTAAACTTAGATATGTACTTAGGTGGTGCTACTTCACAAGGTTTTTATCACGGTTATGATATTATAGATGGACAAAGATATGAGCCTAAAAATCCTTGGAACAGAAGTGGCGAACTAATTCCTTATAAAGTAGGAGTTGCATTATCTTATAAAATAAACTAAAATGAAAATAAAAAGTTTTAAATTTTTGTTGGTACTCATCATTACATTTGTGATTGTATTTTTAATGAATTACATCGGAAATTCTAGACCAGATAAGTTACAATCAGCAATAATGAACGGAGCAGCTGGTATGGTAGGAATTACAATCGGGATGTTTTTCTACAACCGAGGCAAGAATGATAAAAATCCTCCACAACATTTTGATTAAAAAAACAAAAGCAACAACTTTTTCGGTTGCTTTTTTATATGTTTTAGTTATCAATCCTCATATATTCTATATTTAGTTCTAATCTTCTCGAAGTTTTGTAGATCTTGTTTCCAAGAATTTCTAATTTCTTCTTCGGATTTTCCAGAGATCATTTGTTTTCTCAGTTCATCTGTTCCTGCTAAAGTGTCAAACCAAAGGTTTTTTAGAAAGAATTCCTGAGATTTTTTGTCGAAATTTTTATAAGCATTCATCACGAAACTCAGATCTAGTTTGTCCTTAATTTCAGGATAGTTTCTTAAATCTTCACCATTACAAAGTTTGCCATTTAAAAAAGGATCTTTCGCCCCAAAATTTGGTTTTGGAGTAAACCTGAATGAATAATTTTTTAACCACGGACTACCAAAAACCTGAAACGGAAAATCTGTTCCACGCCCTACAGAAACTTGTGTTCCTTCAAAAAAACAAAGGCTAGGATAGAGGTTGATGGATTGGTTATTTGGTAGATTAGGCGATGGTTTTTCGGAGATATCATATCTCTGTTTTTTATGATAATTCAGCATTGGGATAATGGTGTATTTGGCTTGCACTCCATTCTTGAGCCATTTTTCTCCGTTTACCATTTTTCCGTACTCGCCAATGGTTAATCCATACACTACAGGAACTCTGTGTAATCCTACAAAACTTGTCCATTTTTCTTTCAAAACAGGTCCGTCCGTATATCCATCATGCGGATTTGGGCGGTCTAGAACGATAACTTCTATATTATTTTCGGCTGCTGCTTCCATTACATAAGAAAGAGTAGAAATGTAGGTGTAAAACCTTACACCAACGTCTTGAATATCAAACAAAATTAAATCTACACCTTGTAATTGCTCAGCTTTTGGTTTTTTATTGTCTCCATATAAAGAAACAATGGGCAATCCTGTTTTGGTATCAATTCCGTTTTTTACGTGTTCGCCAGCATCGGCATTTCCTCGGAAACCGTGTTCTGGCGCGAAAATTTCTTTAATTTTAATGTTATTTTTAACCAAAAAATCTACCAAATGCGTTTTGTCTGCCAATAAACTGGTTTGGTTGGCAACTACGGCAATATTTTTATTTTTTAGTAATTTTAGGTAAAGTTCTGGTCTATCAGCAGCTGGTTTGTAACAATTTTCTTGTTGGTTTTTGGTCTGTGCCGAAATTTTTGTGAAAGCGAGACACACAATTCCAAAAATAATTAGTTTAATAAGAACTAAATTTTTAATTTTGAGACTTAAATTCATTTGCATTGAAATTTCCGATATATTTTTCTAAAAAAATAGCTTTTTCCAAAGATAACAAAAATAATCTTTCTAAGGTGATTGTTTTCATCGGTAGATTATCTGTTGCGCTAGGAATTATAGTTTCTCTCATTACTGTTTCTACAGGTCTAGGTTCTAAAAAAGCCATCGAAAGCAGATTGGCTAATTTTTCTGGTCATATTTCTGTAAAATCTACCAGAAGTAATTCTTCTTATAATACTTCTGTACTTAATAAAGAAGGGCTTAAGATTAATGAAATTAAAAACTTAGAAGAGGTAGCAGGTGCGCAATCCTATGCCACAGTTTCGGGAATTCTAAGGACGGAAGATAATTTTGATGGAGTGATTCTAAAAGGGGTTTCTAAAGATTTTGATGCAGAGAGATTTCAAGATTTTATGATTTCTGGAGAGGTCCCGAAATTTACCGAGAAAGGGTATAACAATCAAGTGATTTTGTCTGAGAAAATTGCCAATGATTTGCATTTGAAAACCAAAGATAGTATAGTTGCTGTTTTTTCTAAAGAAGATCAAAAATTAATTTATAGAAAATTTGAAATTTCTGGAATTTATAAGACAGACATCAAAATGATTGATGATTTGTTTATCATAGGAGACATCAATCACGTTAGGAAAATACAAAATATGGCAGATGATGAGGTAGGGGGAATTGATATTTTTCTGAAAAAAACAGAAGATATAGACACCGCTTTTCCTAAAATTGAGAGATTGATAGGATTTAAGAATTTTGCTGAAAAGGCAACAGATAAATATCCTCAAATTGTAGATTGGATTGGACTTTTTAATACCAATATAGGAATTATCATCTCTATTTTATTGGTAGTTGTTATCATCAATATCATTATGGTGCTTTTGATTTTAATCATCGAAAGAACGAATTCTATTGGAGTTTTAAAGACTTTGGGTGCTACAAACGGACAAATACGAGCTGTTTTTATCAATTATACGTTATTGATTATGATTCCGGGGTTAATTATAGGAAATGTAATAGGATTAGGGCTGCTTCTATTACAAAAGTTTTTTGGCATTATAAAACTTAATCCAGAGAATTACTATGTAAGCACAGTTCCTGTGGATTTGAATCCTATTTATATATTGGCAATTTCTCTTGGGATTTTAATTATTTCGGCTATTGCTTTAATTTTACCGAGTTATTTGATTTCTAAAATTTCTCCTGTTAAAGTGATTAAATATGATTAAAAAAATCGGAAGAAATGACTTCCGATTTTAATTATTTCCGCATTGTTCATTAGAAGAATTGATGATTATGTCATATTCAGTTTGTGAGATAAACTGTGGAGAATAATCTTCACCTAGAAGTTTTAGGCTGTCGGTAAATGCTCTCATATGATTTCTAGAGCCACATGTAAGTTTACTAAACACATTCAAAATAAGGGTGTTTTTGGTTTTAGCACTTAGATTATTTAAGTCTCTTATATCAACATCTTCTATCGTAGAGCCTACTTTTAGGGCTTCTATATTACTTGTGCTTCCTTGGGTGATTAGTTGATTGTAGAGTGATTGCAGGTTTTCGTTTGCGAATTTTCCTTCAGGCAATTTTTGATATGGAATATTATATTTTATCAACAAATTTTCTACTGCATTCATGTGAGATTGTTCGCTGTTTTTGATATTGGAGAATTCTTGCAAATTCCATTTTTGATATAAAAATAGGTAAGTGTCTCTTGCTAGTTTTTCTTCTTCGAACATAGAAGTAAGATCGTTTTTTTCCTCAGTAGTAATTGTAGGAAGATTTTGTAAATCCTCGTTATCACTGTTTCTAGAGCATTGATAAATGTTTATTAAGATAAAGGAAATGACCAGAGTTTTGATTAATGTTTTCATTTTTGTTGTTTTTAAGATTAAAATATATATTTTTAGTTCAGAAAATTTAATTTTTAAAATTTCTGTTTTTACCTTTTCTTATAGTAGCATTTTCATTTTTATTACAAGAAGAATTCAATGTTTTGCCACATTGTTCATGTTCATTATTAATAATCTTATTCCATTCTTCTTTAGAAATATATTGAGTTTTATAACTTGAGTTGTTCATATTCAATCCTCTGTTGAAGGCTCTTAAGTGATTTCTTGAGCCACATTCTAAAAAATCATAAGTACTCAAAATCTGTTGATTTTCGGTTTCTTTTTTGAGTCTTTTTAAGTCGAAAATATCTAAATCTTCTATCGTTGCCCCTACTTTTAGAGCTTCTATTTTGGAGATATTTCCTTTAGCAATTAATTCATAATATAATTTCTGAAGATTTTTGTTTTTAAATTTCCCTATTGGTAAAATTTCATATTGAATTTTGTTTTGTTCTAGTAGAGTTTTCACTTTTTCCATATGCATTTTTTCACTCTCTTTGATGTTTCCAAATTGCCTAGTTTCCCATTTTTCATACAGTTGAGTATAAACATCGTGTGCTAGTTTTTCTTCTTCTAACATAAAGAGAAGAGATTCTTGGTCGTTTTTAGAAAAATTAGTTTTAGTGTAATTGGTGAAAATTACCAATCCTAAAATAAGGAAAGTGATAATTTTTAAAGATGAGTTTTTCATAACTTTTGAATTTTAAAATTAGATTTAAAAGCTTATGTTAAGTTAAAATGAAAAACTTTATTAAAATGCATATATTATGATAATTAATAAAAATTACCACAAATGAAAGATTTATTACCAAATCAAGAAAGGAATTCTTAATCGTATTTTAAACCACAAGAATTTACGGCTCCGTTTACAGTATTTTTAAATTGTTTACCAGTAAGAAATTGGTTTTTATAATCGCCATTTTTTTCTTTCAAGGCTCTGTAAAACACAAAAAGATGATTTTTTGTTCCGCATTCTATGCCATTGGCAGCTTCTCTGATGCCAGATTTCCCGCTGTTTCTTCTTACCAAATAAATATCATTAATGTTGAGCTCTTCAATTTGTAAAGCAGTTTTTAGTGCAGAAATTTCGTCAGTGCCTTCAGATATGAATTGATTTTTAAGATTTTCTGTTTCGGTTACCGCATCATTTTCATTAACAGAAATATTTTGTTTAGATAAAATTTCTTTCCAAATGTCAATATGTTTTTGCTTTCTTTTGGCAATATTACCGAAGAGGTTGTTTTGATATTGCTGATAAAAATTTTCATACACCTCTTTTGCAATTTTTTCCTTTCCTATGAGTTGAGTGATGGTGGTGATTTCTTTCTCATTCAGAAGGTTAGAATTTCTCACAGATTTTGGTTGCATCAAAACGCAAGAAATTAAAAAAAGTGAAACTAAAAAAGCGTATAGAATTTTCATTAATTTATAATTGGTCTAACAAATCTACTAAATTTTTGGTCAAATTTTTTCTAGAAAATTGTTCTATGTTTTTTGCATTGGTTTCTAAGTTTCCAGATTTCCAAAGGTGGTAAGTTTCTAAGATGAATTGCTTCAAATGATCTTTTTCATCATAACCAAAATGTTTTCCAGCTTTTGTTTCATTCAGAATTTTTTCTACATCTGCATCTTTTGGTCCGAAGGAAAGAATGGTTTTTCCTGTGGCGAGATATTCAAAAATTTTCCCAGGAATAATTCCTTTTGATGATTCTTTCGGGAAATTCGTCATCAATAAGACTGAAGAATTTTGCATTTCTGATAAAGCTACATTATGCGTTTGATAACCCAAATTGGTTAATTTGTTTTTTAACGAAGAGTTTTCAATTTTTTTCAAAATTTTATCATCTAATCTGCCCACAAATTTCAACTCAAAATCTTTGGCAAATTCGTCATTTTCTTGAACCAAATTATCTAGCGTTTCCCAAAGAATTTCAGGGTCTCTTAATTGCTCCAAAACTCCAACATAGCTCAAAGTGAATTTTTCTGTTAAATAGTTAAGTTGTAAAGTTGTAAAATCGTTTTCATCTTGCGACTTGATGGTTTTAGGACTTTGTAAATCATCGGTCTCACGATTTTGCAGCTTTACAGTTTTACGATTTTGCGGTTTTACTTCCAAATCAAATCCATTCGTAATACAGAAAGCATTCGCTCCTTTTTTTCTAAAATTTTCAGCATCGGTGTAGCTTGTAGCTAACGTAATATCTGCATTTTTGAAGACTTCAGCTTCTAATTTTCTATGTTTTTTATCGGCAAATTTTGTCAGTTTCAGATGTTTGTAATATGAAATTTCCGTCCAAGGATCACGGAAATCTGCAATCCATTTTAAATTAGGCATTTTTTTCTTTAAACCTAGACCTATTAAATGCAAAGAATGGGGAGGTCCGGTAGTAACCAAAGCATCATAATGATTGGTTCTAAGATACTTTTCTAAAAACTCTACCGAAGGTTTTACCCAAAAAACTCTAGCATCTGGAATAAAAAAATTTCCTCTCACAAAAATAGAAAGTTTGGCTTTCCAAGACTGATTTTCGCCTACATCAAACTGTCCAGCTTTGAATTTTTTATTGTCTTTCCCAAATTTTTCTGCCAATTGATAAGGTTCCCAAATTTTGGTTTTTATCATTTTAAGATTTACGGGAACATCTTTTTGCAAGGTTTCATCTATGATAGGATAGCTCGGGTTTTCTGGAATAAAAACCGTAGGTTCCCAACCGAATTCGGGCAAATATTTTACAAATTTTAGCCAACGTTGAACACCTGGTCCACCAGCTGGAGGCCAATAATAGGAAATGATGAGTATTTTTTTTTGTTCCAAGTTTATATTTTTTAAACCGCAAAATTATTTATTACTTCTAAGTAATAAATCTTAAAATAATTTAAAGAATAAATATATAATTAAAATGATAATGAAAGAAACAATTATTGACTGATTTGATTTTCCATTTTTATTTTCATATTTCGTAAGATTTCTAGTGTGATAATTAACCTTTGTAAGTTCAAGGAAAAAACCTTTGTGAAATGGAAAATTAGGCAATGATAGTGCGTATAATTTTCCGTTTATAGTATGCTTGTATATGTCATAAATAATGTTTCTATAATTGATAGAATTTTCAAAAATTAACTCATCATTTTTAAAAAAATGATTAAACTGAATGTAAAAACTTTGAAATTCAGTTTCATTATTAAATCTAAATGTTTCTAAGTTTTCAATTTTCATAAAATTGTATGATTTTGAATTTTTTATAATAATCCAATTGTAACATAAAGTTTGTCATTCTGAAAGAATCTATATTTTTTATTTTACATAATTTAGATTCCTTCGGAATGACCAAAAAAGTAAAAATTTCTTTTATGATGAGGGATATATGATCAAATATTTTTTAATTGAGCAATAATTTTTCTCTTTTATTCTTATATATCCAAAACATCCCAACCAAAGAAAGCAATACAAACAAACCAAAAGCAATCATAGAAATTGTTTTTCCTTTTGCAATGACTTCTGGTTCAAAAATCATTTTTACGGTATGATTTCCTGCTGGTACATAAACTGCTCTCAATAAATAATCTGCTTTTATATAAGGAACTTCCTTGTCATCCAAGAACATTTTCCAACCTTTTGGATAGTAGATTTCTGAGATAACTGCCAATTGAGGTGTTTTAGATTGGGTTTTAAATTCTAATTCATTGGCTTGATATTTCGTTAAATCCATGGTTGCCGTAGAATCTGTTGCTAGATTTTTTCCCTCGAAATATTTTTTATCTTCTATATTGATAATCGCTGTTTTTTTGGTGTCTGCGGTTCCTATTTGGTCTATTTCTTCGTTTGGAGTATTTACAAATTTAATGTCAGAAACTAGCCAAGCATTACCATTGGCTTTTGGATTTATCTGAACCTGAGGTTGTTCTACGCTTCCACCAAGTACATATTTTGTGTTGAACAAGCTCAAAATATTAGGAATTTGTGCAGATTTTGTAGAATCTTCACTGTAAAAGTAATGATTGATAAGGTCGTCATATCTTCTCAATTTCACTGCGTGATAGCCTCCAACTGAAGATTTGTAATAAGAAGTATTGGTTTCACTAAAAGGACCAATAATTTGGTTAAAAATTCTGTAATGGGTTTTGTCTTTATCTGAAATTTCTTGCAAAACTTTGTTCATATTCGCTCTAGAAAGCAATTCATTTAGTTGAGGATTTTCTCCTGCTTTTCCAGATAAATAATCAGAATTTTCGGTTACAAATGGCGTTTGAGCAAAAGTTTTATCTACAAAATTATCATTGTTCAAATAACGTTTATTTACCGACCATAAATCAAATAAACTTACCAAACCGATAATGATTAAAGCAATATTTTGAGAAAGTTTTTTCTTAAGACTTAAAAATAAAACACCAAAAGTAATGAGAACATAGATGAATGCTTTTATGGCATCTATTCTCAGCATTCTGGCTCTTTCGTCTTTAATAACAGTCATTATAAAATCAGGAATTTTTCCTGTTTCGGTTGCACCTTCAAAACCAAATAAACTTTTGGCAAAAAGGATGATAAGAAGTGTAATTCCTAAAACGCCTCCACCAACGTATAATAATATTTTTTGTTTGTATTCTTCGGTTAGTTTTTCATCATTATAAAATCTGTATAATCCAATAATCGCAATCAATGGGAATAATAATTCTACCACCACTAGAATAGAAGATGGCGCTCTAAATTTATTATAAAGCGGAATGTAATCTATAAACAAATCAGAAAGTGGTAAAAAATTGCTTCCCCAAGCTAAAAGAATTGTTAAAATAGAAGCTCCTAAAATCCAATAACGGTATTTTTTCCAAGCAAAGAAAAATCCTAAAATGGCTAAAAATACTACAATTGCACCTTGATAAGCTGGGCCAGAAGTTCCGGGTTGGTCTCCCCAATACATCGGGACACCATTGGCTACTTGGTCAAAAACAGCCTGAATTTGCTCTTCGTCATTGGTTTGACTTTCTAGTGATGCCCTTAATTCTTTTTTGAAATCATCAGAAACTTCTTCGGTAGAACTACCTCCTAATAATCTTGGAATGAATAAGTTAAGTGTTTCTAATTTTCCGTAGCTCCAGTTGAGGATTTCTTGTTTTTTCATTCCGTCATCATCCTTAGAATTATGTTCGGATTTCAAAATTTGTTTTCCTCTGATGGTTTCTTTTACATATTCAGAATTGGCCAAAAGTCTTTGTGAATTCATTCCTACGCCCAGAATTAATGCTAAGCCTAGAACTCCCGAAGAAATAAGGAAATGTTTCCAAGGTGTTTTTCCTGTTGCCGCTCTTATCAATTCAGATAAAAATAAAAATCCGAGTGCTAGGAAAAGGTAATACGTCATTTGTGGATGGTTGGCACAAATTTGCAATCCCATAAAAAGTGAGGTAACGATAAATCCTAGAATATATTTTTTACGAATGTAAACCAATAAAATTCCTGCGAGAAGTGGTGCAAAATAAACTAAAGTGGCTACTTTACCATTATGACCAGCTGCAATGATAATGTAGAAATAGGTGGAAAGTCCGAAAAAAGTAGCTCCTAACAGTGCGTATTTCCAATTTTTGGTAGCAACATAACCTAGCAGGAAAAATCCTGCAAAAAGTAGAAAAATAAAATTAGCTGGTTTTGGTAAAAAATTGAATACATCATCTATTTTTTTGATGATATCACCACGGAACTGAGCTCCACTTTGGTAAGTAGGCATACCACCGAACATGGCATCGCTCCAATAAGTTTCTTTACCTGTGTTGGCTCTGTAATCTAGTAATTCTTTAGCACCACCTTTGTATTGCACAATATCGTGCTGCAGTAATTGTTTACCAGAAATTACGGGATTATTGTACACCAAGGCTAAAACCACAAAAATCGCCAAAGAAATGACGATATATAGCATATTATTATTTTTCAGCATATTTTGATTATTTTTTCTCGGAATAAATTCCGAGGTTATAATTTCGTTCGTTGCTCTGCAACTTCTAATTTTCTATTTATTTTTCTTCTTTCACTTCTTCGTAATCTACCGTTTCTGCGTCCCAATTCACTTTTTCTTTGATGGTTTTGTTTTGGGGATTGGGTCTTTTGTTTTGTTGGTTCTTAGGATTAAACTGAGGGAAGTTTTTATAAAAAGCATTAAAAAATATTCTCTTCAATATATTCCATACGAAGAAAATAATAATGGTTGCTAAAACAATTTCAATTAAATATTTGATAACAGACATTTTTCTTAAAATTTATAACTTGGGTTGATAGAAACTAAAGAATTTGAGGTTTTACTCAATGTTTGACTTTGTTTTCCATCAGAAAGACTTTCTTTTTCTGTAGTATTTAGTTTAAGATTAGAACCCAGAATCCAGCCTGTGTTAGCATCTATTCTAATAGTTCCGTTTTGGTTTCCTTCTAGACTTATAGAGTGCGACATTCCGTTTTTAGATTCGGACTTTGCTTTTCTTGGAATTCCTCCTTTTACCGCAATTTCTGCAATTCCGTTTTCTACTTTGGTAAGGGTATATGTGGTAGAAATTTTGATGCTACCATCTGGTGTTACATTTTCTGTTTCAGTCCAGCTTTGTCCTATTTTAGCACCTTTTACTGGGAATATTGAAATGTTTTTACCAAATTGTTCTTTCAGGGATTTTTCATTAAAACTTTGTTTGAAACTATCCATGAAATTTTTAGATTGCGCAACATCTTTTATAGTGGCAGCCGCCGCTTTGCTTATTTTTTGATAAACAGGTTCGAAACCGCTAATAGAAGTAATTTTTCCTGTTTTATCCATTTTCATTTTCAGCCCGTTTCCTACCTGTGCTTTTTGGATTTCCCACATAAATTTTTGCTGAGGATCAGTTGGTGCACTTCCTTTAGTATCAATACTTTGGGTTTTTCCTTGTGACGAAGCAGACAATCTTTTTCCTACCAAATTCATGGTAATATCGTAGTTTCCTTTTTCATCTATACTATTTACTGTAAATGTCATTTCATCGGTAGATTCATTGGTTCCAGTCATAGATTTACTCCCGTTAGACATTGTTTGTGTATCCCTTTGGTAAGTAGTAAAAGGATATGTTTTGCCTTTTTCTAGTTTAAAAGTAGAATAGTACACTCCTAGAGAATCTTTAATCGCAGGATTTTCCACTTTTGCCGTTTCTTTTTCTTCTACAGGAACTTCTACAGTGATGGATTTTCCGGTTTTAGGGTCAACTTTAGTTACCGTTTGAGTTTCTTTTTTACAAGAAATAATTGCTATTGAAAGCAGCGCAATTGCCGTTATTTTTTTCATTAAATTAATTTTAAATTTTATTGTTTTTGTGAGGAACGAAGCAATCTATTTTTAGAAGCACCCGTTTTCTCTATTTTTTACTTTCAGACCTGCTTTCCGTTACAATCTGTCATTGCGAAGACGTTAGTAAAACGTTTGAAGCAATCCATTAATTGAAACATATTGCTTTGCTACAAAAGTTTCGCTCGCAATAACAGGATTTCCACTTCAATCAGGGCTATTATTTACTTTTCAGTTTTTCTATTGAATTGTTATTTTTTTTACTTTTTTATAAACTTCTAATAAATATTTTACTCCCTCTTTGTTTTCATTATAGTTATAGCTAAACAAAATAAGTTCATTTTCTGAAACTTTATGAATTTTAAAATAATTTGTTCCTTTATTGCACTCATCTTCATCTAAAGAGACACGTATAATTCTTCTTGTGTTTGGAAGATAAACTAGTTTTTTACTTTCTTTTGTTTCTGGAAAATTACTTTTAGGAATATTTAATATACTAGTAATTATATTATTTTTAACAATATAACTAGTTTGCATATCATAATGAGATTCATAAAAATCATTACTTCCCACAAATTTTTCATGTAATATATTTCTCTCTATTCCTTTGTCATCAATGTTTTTTTCAAATTTCCATTCACCTTGTAATAAATTTAAAATTTCATCAAATGATTTAGTTGTAGTTAAAGAATCTTCAATTACTTCTCTTTCTTCAACTTTACAAATATATTTTTGTGAAGAGTGAAAATTAAATAGGAGACTTATGAATAAAATTAAGATGTTTTTCATGGAATTGATAATTGTATTATAGTATTTAAATAACAATCTTCTGTCTCACCGCTTCATAAAGAATCGCTCCACAAGCTACAGAAACGTTCAGAGATTGTGTTTTTCCAGTGATGGGTAATTTTATTTTTTCGTCTGCGTGGTGCATTACTTCTTTAGAAATTCCTGTTTCTTCATTTCCCATTACGATGGCGCAAGGTTCAGAAAAATTGGCGTCATAAATTAGTTTATCCGCTTTTTCAGTCGCTGCAAAAACTGTAACACCAGATTGTTGAAGAAAATCTACCACGTGAGCCAGATTGTTTTCTTTACAAATTTTCACATTATACAATGCTCCAGCAGAGGTTTTAATCGCATCAGAATTGATAGGAGCAGCCCCTTTATCAGGAATTACAATGGCATCTATTCCTACACACTCTGCGGTTCTGGCAATCGCTCCAAAATTTCTTACATCTGTCAATCTGTCTAAAATCAGAAGAAACGGAACTTTGCCTTCCTCAAAAATCTGTGGCAATAAATCTTCAATCTTATAAAACGGAATTTCTGAAATAAATGCTACAACACCTTGGTGATTTTTTCTGGTAAAGCGGTTTAGTTTTTCTATAGGAACGGTATTGGGTCTTATGTTATGCTTTTTCAGTAATTTTTTTAAATCAGCATAAATGTCACCTTGCAAACCACCTTGCACAAAAATTTTGTCGATGGTTTTTCCAGCTTCTATCGCTTCCATTACAGGTCTTAAACCAAAAATGAAATCTTCCGTTTTGTGTTCCGAGTTTTCTTGGTCTCGTTCAAAATTTCTTGGTTTATCAAAACGTGGTTTTCTATCGAAATTTTTTGGTGCAAAATTTCTTTTCTCTCCCGAATTATATTTTTTATTGAATTCTCCCAATTTTTTAATTCTTAATTTTTAATTCTTATTTAAAACTGTTCTCCAGCCAAAGCTCTTTTTTGTGCCATTGCATAGCCGAAATGTAAACTTTCGTGCATATTATTGAAGATGATAGCATCTTGAATATTCTTTAAATCAATTCCAAAACTGGTAGAATATGCTGTATAATCTGTAAAAAAATCATCATCATAATCTTTCATCAATATTTTAGAAGTTTCTATCAAAAGAAATCCTAAATCCTCAATTTCAGATTCCGAAACGTTTAAGTTGGGTAAAGTTCCTTTTTTATAAGTATCTACCCAGTATTTATCTATTCTAAAGGCATTTCCGCTAAGGTAATAGCAAAGCAATTGTTGAGTAGCTACGCAGTGTGCTATGTTCCAATAGATATTATTGTTAAAACCATCTGGTATGGTCATTAAATCTTTGTGTGATGTGCCTTGTAATATTTTTAATAAGTTTTTTCTTACCGCTCTATGATTTTGAAAATGAGTATTCATTTTAATTTTAATTTTAATCTCCAAAAATACTGAAATTGTATGGAAGTTGGAAGTTGGAAGTCGGAAGATTTTTATAAATTATTCTTAAAGTTTTTGAAAGGATTCAATTTGATGATTTTCAATGTTTTAACGCTGCGTTTTAATACTGATTTTAACATCATTTTTTTAACTTCTGACTTCCGACTTCCGACTTCCCGCTTTTTTTAACAAACTTTAACCAAAAATTGGCATTAATTGTGTTGCAAATTCCTTGAAAATCGTGAAATTTACAGTCTAATTTTTCTAAAATTATGCAAGAACTTAATCAAGCGGAAGATATTAAACAGCTTACAGAAAAAGTAAAAGAACAGAACATTTACTTTTCTTTATTAAAAAAGGAAATCAACAGAGCAATTATCGGGCAAGAATATATGGTAGATAGACTTTTGATAGGTCTATTAGGAAACGGGCATGTTTTGCTAGAAGGAGTGCCAGGTTTGGCAAAAACATTGGCGATAAAAACCCTTTCGGAAGCTGTACACGGAGCGTTTTCTAGAATTCAGTTTACACCAGATTTATTACCTGCAGATGTAGTAGGAACTCAAATTTATAACGTAAAAGAAAATGATTTTTCCATCAAAAAAGGACCTGTTTTTGCAAATTTTGTTTTGGCAGACGAAATTAATCGTGCTCCTGCAAAAGTGCAATCTGCACTTCTAGAAGTAATGCAAGAAAAACAAGTTACCATTGGTGATGAAACGATGAAATTGCCAACTCCTTTCTTGGTTTTGGCAACACAAAATCCTATAGATCAGGAAGGAACGTATCTTTTGCCAGAAGCACAAACCGATCGTTTTATGCTGAAATGTAAAATTGATTATCCTGAATTTGAAGATGAAAGACAAGTGATGAGAATGGTTTCTACTTCTGAAATTCCACAAATAAAACCTGTGATTTCTTTGGAGCAAATTGTAGAAGCCAAGAAAATCATCAATCAAATTTATTTAGACGAAAAAATTGAGAAATATATTCTCGATATGGTTTTCGCGACTAGATTTCCTGAAAAATATGGACTCTCAGAACTGAAAAATTACATCAGTTTCGGTGCGTCTCCTAGAGCTTCTATTAATTTGGCGATTGCTTCCAGAGCTTATGCTTTTTTGAAAGGAAGAGCATTTGTAATTCCAGAAGATGTGAAAGCGATTGCAAAAGATGTTCTTCGTCACAGAATTGGTTTAAGTTTCGAAGCGGAAGCAGAAGATGTAGATTCAGACGCAATTGTGGATAAGATTTTGGGGAAAGTTTCTGCTCCGTAAAGTAAATCTATTATGGGACAAGATATAAGTTTAATTGTTACTAGAGATCATATTAAAGACATATCGGAAAATATATCTCACTTATATAGAAACGGATTTTTAATAATAAATTTAAAAAAATCTGAATTTGACTATTTTGTTTATCGAGTTTTGAGGTCATACAAAACAGAAATAAATGATTATTTAGATGAAAATTTTGATTTTATAAATGTTATTAAAGAGTTAGGGATAAAAAATTTTTTAGCTATTCATGAAGCAGATTGGGGAGGTATTCCTTCAAGTGATACCAATTTTGCTGTAATCGATGAAAACGTTATTATTGAATCAATATCAGTTATTGATTTTGAAATTTATGAAGATGACTTATTTATTGAAATTCCTGAAAATACAATAGATGCAATGAAGGTCTTAAATTATAGGGATGATTTTGAATCTTTTCAAAATTACTTTGATTTTGTAAGGATTTTTGAGGATAAATAATTAGTGTGATGCAAATAAAAGATATTGTAAAAAAAGTAAAACAAATAGAAATCCGAACTAGGAAGAGAACGGAAAACACTTTGATGGGGCAATATCACAGCGCTTTTAAAGGTCAAGGTATGACTTTTTCTGAGGTTCGTCCGTATCAATTTGGTGATGATATCCGTAGAATTGATTGGAATAAAACGGCGCGTTTTAAGGAACCTTATGTAAAAGTAATGGAAGAAGAACGCGAACTGACGATGATGCTTTTGGTAGATATTTCCGCTTCTATGAATTATGGAACAAAAGTGCAACTGAAACGTGAATTGGTAGCAGAAATTTCGGCAAGTTTAGGATTTTCGGCGGCAGGAAATAACGATAAAGTTGGGCTGATTTTGTTTGCAGATAAAGTATATAAAGTAATTCCCCCGCAAAAAGGGAGAAAACATATTTTGGCAATTATTTCTACGGTTTTGACGGTAGATTATGTGGAAGCCGAAGCCAATATTGATGTAGCTTTAGAATATATGATGCACGTTTTTAAGAAAAAATCTTTGGCGTTTTTGTTCTCTGATTTTGCAGATGATTTTGATGATAAATTACTAAAAATTGCTTCTAAAAAACATCAATTGTTGGGAATGAGAATTTTTGATGATAAAGACAATGAAATTCCTGATGTTGGTTATGCTTTCTTCCGAGATGTAGAAACGGGGAAACAAATTTGGGTAAATACTTCTAATAAAAGATGGCGATACAATTATACCGAAGCGAAAAAAATAAAGGTTAAAGAAATTAAAGATGCTTTTGAGAAGAGTTCTGCAAGTTTTGTAGAGGTAAAAGCTGAAGATGATTATACCAAATTACTGTATAATTATTTTCAGAAAAAATAAATTGATATGATGATGAAATGATGTGGTAATGTGATAATTAATGTAAAGTAATGAATTTGATTTCAAAAAAAATAAAAATATTTTTCTTTTTCTTATTAAGTGTTTTGGCTTTTGCGCAGACCCTTTCGTCTAATCTTTCTAAAGACAAAATTGCTTTAGGAGAGAAGGTTACGTTTAGAGTATCTGTAAATAATCTAAAAGGTAGAGATGTAATTTCTATGCCCAAAAACCAGTTGATGCCATTCCATTTTGAGGAAACTAAAGATGATATTACGAAGACTTTTGATAATTACAGCAGAACAATAGAGTTTCAAATATTTGATGAAGGTAAATATACTATTCCGCCTTTAGAATTTTCAATAGATGGCGAAGTACTGAAAACCATTCCTTATGAAATTACGGTCTATAATCCTGTAAATGCAGATGAACAGATTAGTGATATTATGAATAACAAGCAAGTAGAACTAGGCTGGAAGGATTATTGGGAAATGTATAAATGGTATGTTTTGGGTACTTTTATTGTTATAGCTTTATTATTTGTATTCTTAGGAATGTTTAAAAATGGAGTCTTTAGGAAAAATAATAAAGAAAAACCTCTTGTTCATAAAACACTCTTAGATTTAAAAAATCTCGAGAAAAAGAAATATGCAGAGAATGGTAATTTTAGAATGTTTTATGTAGAATTAATAGACATTACCAGAGAGTTTTTGACCAAGCAGTATCATATTCCGGCAGATGTATTATTAACAGATGATTTGATAGATTTAATGAAACATACCAATAAAATTTCAATAGAAAACGAAAAAGTAGTAGAAGAAATATTTCTGAGAGGTGATTTGGTAAAATTTGCCAAAACTTTTCCTACCAAAGAATTGATGCAGAAAGATTTCGGTGAGATTTATGATTTTGTAGAGCGCTCTACGGTAGATATAGAAGCAGAACATTTAAGAGAGGTACATTAAGATGAATTTTGAATTCCATAATCCCTATTTTTTAGCACTTTTTTTGCTTTTTATTCCTTTGATTGTTAAGGATTTTGCAAAGAAGAAAAAGTCAGGAATTAATGTTCCCACTACCAAAAATATGTTGGTAAGTGGTAGATTTAGCTTGATTCAGAGATTTTTAAAAATTACCAAGTATATTATTTTGTCGGGGCTCATTTTAGCATTGGCTAGACCTAGAACTTTTACCGTAACAGATGACAGAGACGAGAGCCAAGGTATAGATATTTTCTTGGCAGTAGATGTTTCACCTAGTATGTTAGCAAAAGATTTAGAACCTGATAGAATTACTGCACTTAAAAAAATAGCTACTGATTTTGTTAAAAAAAGATCTGGAGATAGGCTAGGATTGGTAGAATATTGGGGAGAAGCCATCACCAAAGTGCCACTTACTACAGACCATCAGGTTATTTTGGATGAAATCAAGGAAATGAACCCGAGTTTAGATTTATCTGGAACTGCAATAGGAGAAGGGCTTTCTGTGGCGGTAAATCACCTGAAAAATAGCAAGGCAAAGAGTAAAATTATTATTTTGATGACAGACGGTGTAAATACCGTTCCTAATGCTATGCCACCACAAATTGCGGGTGAACTAGCCAAAAATTATGGAATTAAAGTTTATACCATTGGAATTGGGACTAATGGATACGCGCTTTTCCCAGTGATTGATGTTTTTGGAATTAGTTTTGAAGAACAAAAGGTAGAGATAGACGAAGCCACATTGTCTGAAATTGCCCATATTACAGGCGGAAAATACTACAGAGCAACGTCTAATGAAAGTTTGATGAGCGTTTATAACGAAATAGATTCCTTAGAAAAATCAAAAATTAAAAGCAATAAAATTTATAATTACGATGAATATTTCAGAGTTTTTCTTTGGCTCTCTGTTGTTTTTTTGATGATTGATGCCTTACTAAGATGGAAAATTTTTAGAATATTTAATTAAATAAGAGAATGGATTTTAGTTTAGGAAATTATTGGTATCTCTTACTGTTACTGCTTTTACCAGTAGTAGCAATTTTGGTTTTTGGATTTAAGAAATGGAAGAAACAGAGAAAAAATATTTTTGCTGATGCTAAGTTTCACCAAGAACTCTATCCCAAAGGAAATGTTTTTTCTAAGATTTTCCCAATGTTGTATTTATTGGGGTTTTTGTTTCTCATTTTAGCAATGGTCGATTTTTTGAGTGGTAAAGAAGAAATGAAAATTCAGCAAAAAGTAAATTCAGTAATTTTTGTATTAGATGTTTCTAATTCTATGAACGCAGAAGATGTAGCACCCTATAGACTTCAGCAGGCCAAAAACATTTTGAAAAATTGTCTTCAGCAGATGCATGATGATAAAGTAGGTATTGTAGTTTTTGCTGGTGAAGCACAGTCTATAATGCCATTAACATCTGACTATACTGCGGCAGAAACATACATAGACGCTATAGAGACCAATGTGATAAGAAGACAAGGAACAGATTTTCTGAAAGCGGTAGAAGTGGCGACTGATAAATTTAAAAATATACCAAAAGGTTCTAGAAAGATAGTATTAATAAGTGACGGTGAAGATAATGAAGGAAATGAAAAAGCAGCAATAAAAGAAGCTAAAAATCAAGGAATTATCATTAATTCTATTGGTGTTGGTACAGATGAAGGAGCTCCTATTCCGGTGTATGTGTATGGTCAGTTAATGGGCTATAAAACAGATATGAATGATGAAACCGTTATTACCAAAAGACAAACAGAAGCTCTGATGTCTCTAGCTTACGATACTGGAGGCGAGTATATAGATGGTAATAATTTAGCGGATTCTGTTTCTAAAATCTTGACAGCTTTGCAAACCCAAAAAGGTAATTCGCAAACAATGATTGATACCCAATCTGCAGTACATTATTATCAATGGTTTTTGAGTGTTTCTATACTTTTCTTTGTTTTGATATTTCTATTTAATCCTAAAAATGATTTTAATATTTAGAGAATTTTTTTTGGATTTATTACTTTAATAAATAAGAAATTGTATTTTATTTCGTTATAAGTTGATTTTTATCATTTATTTAACATTTAGAAATATCATTTTTAACATTTAAAGCAATATTTTTGTAGAACAAATGTTGAAAAAGTATCTTACATATATTCTATTCTTTTTTTTAGGCGTATGGAGCGTGTATGCCCAAGAAAGTTTTAATACCTTAATCTATAAAGGTAACCGCAGCTTCGACAAGAAAAAGTATGACGAGGCATCTTCTGTATTTATGGATGCGGTGAAAAAAAAGAATAATGATTTCGGGGCGCATTATAATCTTGGTAATTCTCTTTACAAGAAAAAAATGTATGACCAAGCTGCTGCAGAATACCAAAAAGCACAAAGACTTACTAAGAATTCCGACGAAAAAGCTGCCTCATTCTATAATTTAGGAAATACATATCTGCAAAATGGTGATGCAGAAAAAGCAGTCAATTCTTATAAAAATGCTTTGAAATATGATCCTGATAACAAAGCAATTATGAAGAATCTTCAGATTGCTAAAAAGAAAAAAGATCAAAAACAAAACAATCAGCAACAAAATAATCAAAACCAAAAGAATAATAACAACCAAAATAACCAAGGTAACCAAAATAAGGAAGGCGATAAAAATAAAGACGAAAAGAATAACAATTCTAAAAATCAAGAAAACGGAAACCAAGGCGACCAAAATAAAGGACAAGGAAACCAAGGTAAATTGCCTAATCCTAATGATAAAAATAATCAACAGCAAAATCAGGAAAGTAAAATTCCTAAAGATTTGCAAAAATTAATCTTAGAAAGAAGTGCTAATCAGGAAAAGGAAACAGCAAGAAAGTTACTTAACAAAAACGCCTATTCAATCCCTGAAAGCAACGAAAAAGATTGGTAACTAATGAAGAATTTACACAACATATTTTTTCTTCTTTTCTCTGTAATTTCTTACGGACAGGTTACCGTTTTGACCGATGTTAATACCAAAGAAGGAAAACTTAATGAACCTATAATTCTTACCATTATACAAGAAGTAGCTGGTGATGATCTCGTACAGCAATCTCCATTGCAATTAATGGATTTATCTAAATTTGATATTATAGGAACAGCATCAGAAAGAAATACATTTATAGACCAAAGAAAAGGGATTAGAATCAACCAATTGGTTTACCAAATGTACTTACAGCCAAAAGTTCAAGGTAAGATTAAAATAGGTTCTGCTTTGGTTACCGTAAACGGAAAAATCTATAAATCTGAACCTTTTGATATTTCTGTAAAAGATGGTGGTTCTAGAAATTCTGATGCAGAATATTTGACTAAAGATGTCTATCTAAATCTAGAAATATCTGATAAAAATGTCTATGAAAACCAGCCAACGGTTGCTGTTCTTAGAGCCTATAGCAAAAACTTTGATAATTTTAGAAAACTAGACAATATTAAAGTAACAGAGCAATCTGATGCTACCATAAAACCAATTAGCTTTAAAAAACAGGAAATAGAAACTAAAGATGATAGTGAGTATTCTTCTCAGGTAATTGCTACTTTTATTATTTTTCCAGAAAAGTCTGGAAATGTAGAAATAGAACCGGTTTCTGCTTTAGTGAAAAACCCAGAACTTAATAAATTGGTTTCTAATAAAGTAAAGATTAATGTAAAAACTTTACCAGAAGGTTCACCTGAAAATTTCAAAAATACGGTAGGTCATTTTAATGTAAGTATAGAAGCGATAGATGCTCCTAAAAATATAGAAATTAATAAGCCAATTAATGTTATGGTTAAAATTGCAGGGCAAGGAAATCTAGATGCTAATAAATTACCAGAAATTATACAATCTGATGATTACACTTTTTTCAAACCAAAAATTACTTCTAAACTATCTACCAATAAAGATGGTGTAAAAGGAGTAATAGCCGCTACTTATGTTTTAATTCCTAAGAAGCAAGGTAAAATTTCTATCAATACAGAGCGTTTTTCTTTCTTTGATCCAAATCTTAAAAAGTATGTGGATATTGGTGTTAAATCATTGGCTTTAGATGTGTTAACTGCACAGCAAATTGCAGCCCAAAAAACTGCACTAGATGTGGTAGATGATTATACCAAAAACGTAATAGAAACCGTTCCGCTGTCTGTAGTAGAGAAAAAAAATAGTTCTTCTTACTATTCGTTTAATTGGCAAAATATTTTATTAAATTTAGCTTTACTTTTTGGTGCAGGTTCACTATTTTATTATTTTATAAATAGAAGAAAAGAAAAACCTGTACTAGAAACTCAGCCTTTTAAACCAATTACTACCATTGCTGAGGAAGAGGAAAAGCTTAGAAGCCAGATAAAACCAGATTTCCATACCTATTTTGAATATTTGAAAAATTTAAAAAACGGCAATAATTTTTCAGAATTCTTCAAAACCTACGAAGAGCTAAATCAAGAGGTAGAAACTTACATGGAAAACAACAAAGGAATTTCACTCAAAAATTTCTTGCAAAATAGCAAAGGAAGACAGTTTTTTGAAGATTTCAAAGACTTACAAAGATTGATGTCAATAGAAAAATATGCTCCAATTCACGATCAAGACCACGTAGATGAGTTGTATGAAAGTATTATTAAGATTTATTCTGAAATTGTGAATTAATAAATTATTATTTATATTTTTGCAGAATTAATAAAAAAATCCCTTATGCTTGAAGCTTTTTCTATAAAAGAAACAATGACTTGTTTTATGGTTCTCTTTGCCGTAATTGATATTCTGGGTTCTGTACCTATTATCGTAAGTTTGCGAAAGCAATTCGGGCATATAGATTCTGAAAGAGCCTCTATTGTTTCTGGTGGATTAATGATTGTATTTCTTTTTTTAGGAGATAAAATGTTGAAATTCATAGGTATAGATGTTAATTCATTTGCGATTGCAGGTGCATTGGTTATTTTTATTATAGCGCTAGAAATGATTTTGGGAATAGAAATACATAAAGTAGAAAATGTAAAGGCTGCATCTATTGTACCAATCGCGTTTCCACTGGTAGCTGGTGCTGGTACTTTGACGACCACATTATCTCTCAGAGCAGAGTTTCACGTTGTTAATATTATTCTAGGAATTTTACTCAATACCATATTAGTGTATGTGGTTTTGAAATCTGCTAATTTTATCGAAGAAAAAATAGGGGATGCTACTTTAATGATTCTAAAAAAAGTTTTCGGAATTATTCTATTAGCCATTTCTATTAAATTATTTACTGCTAACTTTGCACAGTTATTTTCTAACTATGTTCATTTTTAAAAGTTATAAAATTTCAAATCCTAAATCGTAAATCTCAAATCATTATGACTACCTTTTATAAAGTTTTTTTAGTACTGTTTATTGTTTTTATTGCGGTTAATTTGTATGCAGTAGATTGGCAATTAGGTATTTTACATCAAGAAAACAACAAATTTTTGTTCTCTATTGTAGCCGCAATTTTGGGCGTTTTGGTCACATTGGTAATGAATACTTGGAGAAAATTAGCTGAAAAAAAATAAATTTTTCTAGTTTTTAAGTTGAAATATTCTTACGAATGAAATTTTAGGTGATTAAGAATTGCCTGAGATTTTAGTTCGGTTTCTTGCCATTCTTTTTCTGGATTACTTTTTGGGGTGATACCACCACCAGCAAAAGCTACAATTTTATTTTTGAATACCTTAGCACACCTTAAATTCACGAAATAATAGATTTCTTCTTCTGTTTCGATTTTGATATATCCAGCGTAGAATTCCCTATTGTAGTTTTCGATTTCTAGAATTTTTTCTTTGCAAAAATCTTTCGGAATACCACATACAGCAGGTGTTGGGTGTAGTTTTGAGATTAAATTTTCAAGATTTTCTGGCTTTATGGTTGCTGTGAAATCATTTCTAAGATGTTTTATATTTCCACTAATATGGGTGTAGGTTTCAGACACTTTTACATTGTTAGAAAAAGCGTTTATTTTTGATAAAATATATTGGCTTACAGGTTTTTGTTCTTCTATTTCTTTATCACTCCATTCTTCTTCCAGAGGTAGCGTACCAGCGAGACTCATCGTGAAAAATTCTTGTGTATTTTTATTGAATTTTCCTAAAATTTCAGGAGTAGCGCCCATCCAAATTTCATTTTTTGTGATGAAGAGATAACGCAGCGTATTTTTATATTTTTCACCAATGTTCTTAAAGGTTTCTATCAAATCTAAGTTCTGTAAATCTTTTTTGATAGGTCTAGAAATCACCAGTTTCTGAAGGTTATTTTCATTAATAACGTCTATAGCTTTGCCTACTTCTTTTAGATAATTATCATGACTAGGAAAAGTTTCTGAGTTCAATAATTCTGGAAATTTATATGATTCTTCTAGGATTTTTTCTAAATCTTCTTCATTGCAATATTCAATAGAATGGCTTTTTATCTCTATTTTTTTGTCTCCTGTAAAACTTGAAAATTCTACCCAGTTTTTTCCAGAATTATGATGAGATACCGAAAGAAAATCTTCGGCAAAAGGTAATTTAAAAATAAATTTCATTATTTGTTAATCTGTCTGTTGATGACCATATTCGTCATAGTACAATGGCAAAGTAGGCTGCCATTTTCGTCTGTAATTTCTATTTCCAAAAAGTGTAAAGTTTGCCCTTTTCTAATGATTTTTGCAGTGCCAGTTACTACACCATCTGTCTTACTTTTGAGGTGATTAGAGTTAATGGAAGTTCCTACCGCAGCTTTACCTTCAGGTATTACCAAAACATTAGAAAGACAAGAACCTAGACTCTCTGCAAATGCAATATTGGCACCACCGTGTAGCATTCCTAACGGTTGATGTACCCTAGAATTTACGGGCATAGTTCCTACTAAATAATCATTACCCAATTCTGTGAAAACAATTTCTAAAGTTTCCATTAAGGTGTTTTTATTCCATTGATTAAGTAAACCCAATTTTTCTTGGTTCATCATTTCTTTTTGTTTGAAATAGTTTGAATTGGTTTGATGTTGTTTGAAATAGTTTGAATTTAATCATTCAACATTCAACATCCAACAATTTTAATAAATTTTAGGATTCCATTTTTCGGGATATTTCGGAGTAATGGTTTTGTAATAGTCTTCTAATTCTTGCATTATGCTTTCAAAACTCCTTGTTTCTAAATCCTGTACAGAGATTTGTTTTCCTAGGTGTATTGTTTTATTTTTAAAATCACCAGCAGCTATTACTATAGGAACTTTGGCTTCTATTGCCATATTATAAAATCCTTTTCTCCATTTTGGCACCCAACTTCTGGTTCCTTCTGGTGTAATAACTAGAGAGAAATTATCTTTTTTAAATTCATCTACTACAAATTTCACCAAATTATTTCTCTGTGAGCGGTCTATGCCAATTCCGCCTAATCCTTTTACGATAAATCCGTACCAAGCTTTGGTATGAGCATCTTTTATAATAACTTTTAATTTTTTGTCTAAAACCCAATATGCTAGATTTCCTAGGATGTATTCGTCATTAGCAGTATGTGGTGCCACTACTAATATACAACGTTCTAGATTGCTTGCAGGGCCTTCCATTACGATTTTCCAACCCCATACCGAAAGAATAAACTGAGCAATAATTTTTTTGATAAATTTCATAATTTTTTTGATTTATAAACAAAACAAGTAACCTTACAAAAAGGTTACTTGCAAATATAATTAATATTGTTTAAAAATTCTTTTAAAAAAGATTGCT
>DDFD01000072.1 GCA_002337005.1 Flavobacteriales bacterium UBA1937
TTTCTTTGAAACAAACAAATATCTTATGCACAAATTTTAAGATTGTAACGCAAAAATACATTCTTCTCTAATTTTCCAGAATTTTTCTAGAGGATATTGAATTTCAGAATGTTGCAATAAATATTTCTTTAGAAATTCTTGGTGATATTGTACTTTAAAATCTGTAATTTGATTCGGATTTATTTCAATTTCTTCTGCTAATTCATCGATAAAATCACTTTCGGAAGAGCCTTTTCTAGTACAATCAATTATTTTCCCATCTATTCTTAAATAGTTATGTGCTTCTGGCATTTCTAGAAGGTTGTACTTTTCTAAAACAGATTTTATTTTCGGAGTATTCTTAGCATTCATCATAAAAATTCCGAGCATTAATTGTACATTTTCCATTGAAAATTCCTCTGAAATTCTTTTAAGATAAGTGTGTTTTGTGCTGCAAGTTCCTCCATTTTCTTCTATTATAACGTTACTATTTTCTTTATCAGAATTTCTCTTATAAGGAAGGTTTTTAACGAAATTACAGGCTTCTTCGAAGGTTTTGAATGGATTTTTCATTGTATTTTTTTACAAAAATTTTAGTCAACAATAAGAAATAAAAAAACCGTTTCGCAAAAAACGAAACGGTTTAAATTTATGAAAATTTCGGAAGATTATTTACCTTCTTCCATTCTTTTCTTTAATTCTGCTAATGCATCAATATCACCAAGTGTAGATTTCTCTTCACCTGAAGAAGATGCAGCTGGTTTAGCTTCTTTAGCAGCTTTTTTCTCTTCATCTCTGAAGATACCAGTGTGAGATACTACCACTCTTTTGAATTCTTTGTTGAACTCAATTACTTTGAAATCAGCAGTTTCACCTTTTTTGATTTTAGAACCATCTTCTTTTTCTAATAATCTAGAAGGAGCGAAAGCTTCTACTTCAGCATCTTCGAACTGAACTTGAGCACCTTTATCGAAAACGTCTGTTGCAGTTCCTGAGTGTACAGTTCCTTCAGCATATTTAGTTTCGAATTTATCCCAAGGGTTTTCAGTTAATTGTTTGTGACCTAAAGAAAGTCTTCTAGCTTCAGTATCTAATTCTAGAACGATTACGTCTAGTTTATCACCTACAGCACAGAATTCTGATGGGTGTTTGATTTTCTTAGTCCAAGAAAGATCAGAAATGTAGATTAATCCATCAATTCCTTCTTCTAATTCTACGAAAACACCAAAGTTAGTGAAGTTTCTTACTGTACCAACGTGTTGAGAACCAACTGGATATTTAGTTTGAATATCAGCCCAAGGATCTGTAGAAAGTTGTTTGATACCTAAAGAAATTTTTCTTTCTTCTCTATCTAAAGTAAGAACTTGTGCTTCTACTTCGTCACCAATTTTCACGAAATCACCTGCAGATCTTAAGTGAGTACTCCAAGACATTTCAGAAACGTGGATAAGACCTTCTACACCTGGAGCTACTTCTACGAATGCACCATAATCAGCAAGAACTACTACTTTTCCTTTTACTTTGTCACCTACTTTTAAGTCAGCAGAAAGAGCATCCCAAGGATGAGCTTCTAATTGCTTCATACCTAATTGGATTCTAGTTTTCTCATCATCAAAATCAAGGATAACCACTTTTACTACTTGTCCGTCAGAAAGGATTTCTGATGGGTGATTAACTCTAGACCAAGAAAGATCAGTAATGTGGATAAGACCATCTACACCTCCTAAATCGATGAATACACCGTAAGAAGTAATGTTCTTAACAGTTCCTTCAAGAACTTGACCTTTCTCTAATTGAGCGATGATTTCTTTTTTCTGACCTTCAATATCAGCTTCGATTAGCGCTTTGTGAGAAACTACTACGTTTTTGAATTCTGGGTTGATTTTCACTACTTTGAATTCCATAGTTTTTCCTACAAATTGATCGTAATCTTTAATTGGTTTAACATCAATTTGAGAACCTGGTAAGAATGCTTCGATACCGAAAACATCTACAATCATACCACCTTTAGTTCTAGATTTTACGAAACCGTTAACGATTTCTCCAGACTCGTGGTACTCATTTACTCTATCCCAAGCTTTAAGAGTTCTCGCTTTTTTGTGAGATAATTGTAATTGACCAGATTTAT
This sequence comes from Flavobacteriales bacterium UBA1937, assembly GCA_002337005.1. Taxonomy (GTDB): domain Bacteria; phylum Bacteroidota; class Bacteroidia; order Flavobacteriales; family Weeksellaceae; genus Cloacibacterium. The sequence continues at coordinate 2,108 of DDFD01000072.1, forward strand.
CTTCTCTTCTGTCCACCATTACTTCTACTTCATCACCTACTTTAAGACCTTGGTTGTAACGGAATTCGTTAAGAGAAATTACACCTTCAGATTTGAAATTGATATCTACAATCGCTTCTTTGTCTGTTAATCTTACTACTTTACCGATGATTACATCAGATTCAGCAAGATCATTAAGAGAACCTTTGTAGATTTCTTCTAGATCAGATTTTTCTTTTCTTGCATCAGCGTCAAGACCTGATTCAAAAGAATCCCAATCAAATTGTTCTGGTGCTACGTTTGCGTTATATAACGCTTCTTGGTTTGTCAATTCAGACATAAAAATAAAAATTTGTATTCCTTCTTTTTTAGCTTTGGCATTATGTGGATTCTAAAAAATACGGAAGATGTTAATTATTAATGTTTTACTTCGCCAAAACTACTTCCACAAAAGTGGTGCAAAAATACAAACTTTTTACAAAACAGCAATGGCTTTTTTGCTAATTTTCAAAGAATTATTTCACTTAAAATATACTTAATCAAGACCTTAATTTAAAGCTTTATCAATAAGTTTCTGATAAACCCAAACCTTTACCTTAAATTTGCAAAATGGAATTACAACCAATCTACGAAAAATTGCAGATTCAGGAAATGAATCAAATGCAGAAATCTACCTTTCAAGCCTCTGAAAACGAAAAAGATATCATACTACTTTCACCAACAGGTTCGGGTAAAACCCTCGCTTTTTTGTTTCCTGTTCTTAGAAATTTAGATAAAAATATTTCTGGAATTCAAGCCATTATTCTGGTTCCTGCAAGAGAATTGGCGCTGCAAATAGAACAAGTTTTCAAAAATATGGGAACCGATTTTAAGGTAACTATTTGCTATGGTGGTCACGATAAAAAAATTGAAATCAACAATCTTACGGAAGCTCCCGCAGTTTTAATAGGAACACCTGGAAGAATTGCTTATCATTTAAAAAACAATAATTTCGACACAAAAACCATCAAAACTTTGGTTTTAGATGAATTTGACAAAGCTTTAGAATTAGGCTTTGAAGAAGATATGAATTTCATTATCAATTCTTTAAAAAATATATCTCAGCGTTTTCTTACTTCTGCAACTGCGATGGATAATATTCCAAAATTTGTAGGATTAGACAACGAAAAAACCATTAATTTTTTAAAATTAGGAGAAGCTAAACCAAATATTCAGCTGAAAAAAGTAATAACCATTCCAGAAGAAAAACTGGAAACACTTTTTAAACTTATTTGTAAAATAGGCAACAAAAGAACACTAATTTTCTGTAATCACAGAGATGCAGTAGATAGAATTTCTGAGCTTTTAAGAGAAAAAGGCATCGATAGAGAAACGTTTCACGGTGGTATGGAACAAGACGAAAGAGAACGTGCTTTGTTAAAATTTAGAAACGATTCTACCCGAATTCTCATCACTACTGATTTGGCTTCCAGAGGTTTAGATATTCCCGAAGTAGAATCTATCGTGCATTATCAATTGCCTCCAAAGGAAGACGCTTTTATCCACAGAAACGGAAGAACAGCTAGAATGCACGCTAAAGGCTTTGCTTATTTAATTATGACTGAGGAAGAAAATTTCCCTTTCATTAAAAACAATACACCAGAAGAAAATGTTTCTGAAAATTACAGAATTCCCGCAAAAACTCCTTTCCAAACTATTTATATAAGTGCAGGAAAAAAAGACAAAGTAAACAAGGTAGATATTGTAGGTTATCTGATAAAAAAAGGAGAATTGGCTAAAGATGACATTGGCTTAATCGAAGTAAAAGATACTACATCTTACGTTGCGGTAAGTAGAAATAAAGTGAAAGATGTTTTGAAAAAACTCGCCAACGAAAAGCTAAAAGGCAAGAAAATAAAAATGGAAATTGCTTACTAAAAATAATGCCAAAGATAAATTTCTTTGGTATTTTTATTTCATTTTTTATTTAATTCCTGAAACATTCATTTTCAATGTGTAAACTGATTTAGAAGCTGTTATAAATAAAGTAGAGAAATTTTCTCCTCCGAAAGTTACATTTGCTGTCCAATTTTCTGGCACATCAATATGTACTATACTAGTTCCATTTTTATCAAAAACAGTTACGCCTTTTCCCGTTAAATATAAATTTCCGAGATTATCTAAAGTCATCCCGTCTGAGCCAAGATTGCAGAATAATTTTTTATTTCCCAATTTTCCTTCACCTAAAATATCATAAACATAAGTTTTATTGGCATCAATATCAGAAACATATAATTTTTTGAATTTCTGACTTCCTACAATTCCATTAGGCTGAGTAAAAGTATCCAATTTAGTAATTTTACCCTCAGAATTTCTATAATACAAGTTTTTTTCTTGAATTTCTTGATGAAAATCTTGCCAATAATCTCTTACATACAATGGGTCAGTGAAGTAAATTCCATCATTTCCGTCGAGCCAAAGATCATTTGGCCCATTTAATCTTTTGCCATTAAAATCTGTGGTGAGAATTTCTGCAATTCCTGACTTATTGATTTTTAAAATTTGTCCTTTCTCGTCAGAACAAGTAATTAAATTATCATTTTTATCAAAAAAAGTTCCGTTTGCTCTACCATTTCCCGTTCTGAATTCTGAAATTTTATTGGTTTTCCAATCCCAAAAATAGATTTTATCATTCGGCTGATCTGTAAAATAGACGTTCCCAAAACTATCAGCAGCAGGGCCTTCAGTGAAAGAAAATTTATCAGAAACCAATTGAATTTTAGCATTTTGCTGTACAATTTCTTTAGAATTTAATACTCCTTTTGAAGTACAATTTATCAGTAGAAGCAATAAAAAAAACAGAATACTATGTTTACGAGTCATTTTTAAAAGAATTTCTTTGCAAGTTACAATTTGTAGTTTTCACCAAAAAATTTTTTATCTTTGAATTTCAGATTTTATTAAAAAATGAAACTCAATTTACCCGACAAACTTTATTATTCTATTGGCGAAGTGGCAAAAGCATTTGACGTAAATGCTTCACTTATAAGATATTGGGAGCAAGAATTCCCAATTATTAAGCCTAAAAAAAATAAAAAAGGAAATAGATATTTCACGCCAGAAGATATTAAAAATCTAAAAATGATTTATCACTTGGTAAAAGAGAAAGGTTATACGTTGGACGGCGCTAGAATTGCCCTTACTACCAACAAAAAAATAAATGAGGCGGTAGAAATGATTGACAGACTAGAGTATGTAAAATCTGAACTAATAAAGCTTAAAAACTCTTTGGTAGATAAAGATGAAGCTTAATTTATTTTCTTGAATCTTTTTTCTAAAAATTTTATTATTTTTAGGTTATAAAATTCATAACCTATGAAGCCCAAATTACCTTATCAAATCAGGAAAAGTCAATTCTATGCTTTAACCATTTTTGGTGGAACAATATTAATTTCTCATTTAGCATTCAATCATTTTAAGGCTAACACGGAAAGTAATTTTCCAAAAATTGAGTTTTTAAGCACTAAAAATCATGAAGTTATATTAAGTGAATTTGATCCTAATTCACTAGACGAAAAACAATGGATGCAACTAGGTTTTTCTGAGAAACAAGTAAAAACCATTTTAAAATATAAAAATATTGTTGGTGGAAATTTTTTATCAAAAGAACAATTGAAAAAATGTTACGCCATTGCTGAAGAAAAATTCATAGAGTTAGAACCTTACATTCTTTTACCTGAAACCTCATCTTCAAAAGAGTTTTACACAAAAAAGCATCAAAATTACGAGAAAAAAACACTCAAAATTAATGGAAAATTTAATCCAGATTTATATTCTGAAAATGACTGGCAAAAAATAGGTTTTTCTGAAAAACAAGCTGCTGCAATAGTAAAATATAAAAATTTTTTAGGTGGAAGTTTCTTGAGTAAAGAAAAATTTAAAGAATGTTTTATTATTAATGATGAAAATTACAAAAAGCTCTATCCTTACCTTATTTTGCCTGAAAAAACACCCGAAAATAAACAAAATAATAAAAATTTAGCTTTTGAAAAGCCAAGAATCAAGTATTTTCCATTTAATCCTAATGAATTAAATGCGGAAGGTTGGCAAAAGTTGGGTTTCAGCGAAAAACAAGCACAAGTGATTGTAAATTATAGAGATAGAAATTTGAAAGGTAGTTTTAAATCATTAGATGATATAGAAAAATGTTTTGTAATTTCTGCTGAAAAATTCAATGAAATGAAGCCTTTCATCAGATTATCAATCTCTGAATTTACAGAACATAATAATACACCTAACGCAAAACCCTCGGTTCCTAAAACTGATTTTAGTAAAACTAACCTCAACAAAATTACTTACGCACAGCTAATAGAATTTGGTTTTGATGAAAAATCTGCTGGCAGTTTTATTGGATTTAGAAATAAATTAGGAGGTTTTGTAGAAGAGTTTCAAGTTTTAGACACCTATAATATTGACAAAAATTTAGCGGAAAAACTAATTAAAATTTCTCCGCTTGAGAATGATTACATTCAAAAATACAATCTATTAGATGCTCCTGAAAGTTGGTTAAAAAACCATCCTTATTTTAGATATTATGCAGATAAAATAATGTATCTGAGAGTAACTTTTACTAATGAAAAAGAGATATTCAAAAAATTAAAAGCAAAACCAGAAGATGAAGCTAAAATGAAACTTTATTTAAAATAGCTTAATTTCCTGTTTGTGCTAATTGTGCAGTGATGTATATTTTTGCCATTTCGGTATTTAGGTTATTACAATTGTTAGACGCAGAACCACCATAGGTAATATTGGTATAATTATTAGACATTTTCGGCAGATTATAAGCATATACTTTTACTGTATGATTGCCAATAGATAGATTTTCAAAAACACCAGAAAGATTAAATTTTTTCCAAAGACAAGTTGCATTGGTAGAATATGCATTAAATTTTCTTACAATTTTTAGTTTATCTACACCTCCTTCGTTTACAAAAACACCGATGGCAAACTGATAAGAAGAGGCATTATCTGTATTATTAATTTGAGACATTCCTTCTACCGTAACCAGATTGGTATTAGTAGTTTTGGTTACATTAATCACGGTAGAAACATTAAGGTCTGTCCATCCTGTGGTTCCTGTATTTAGTGTAAAAGTAGGCATGCTATTAGGAAATGTAGTGACTGTAGTTTTGGAACTAGAATTGCCAACAAAATTTTTAGTTACATCTATTATAGCATCTGCATCTGTAGCTTCAAACATTTTGCTCCAGCTGTTCTGAGACCAAAAATTAAATTTCCCGGTAGTAAGATTATAAAAAATTACACTTTCTACAGGAGAAGCAATATTAGAACCAGAGCTCATTCTAGGCATTAAAAAACCTTTATTATTATCTGCAATTTGTAAAATTGCTGAATCATCTGGTTTATTATATAGTGCTGCATTAGTAGTAATAAGAACTTGTGCAAGACTACAATTAAAAAATGCGACTAGACATAGGACGTATAAAAACTTTTTCATAAGATTAAAATTCATAAGGTTGGTTAACAAAAATAGTAGCACTTAGTTTAGCTTCGTCATCAGAAATATTAGTACAAGACGATGAAGGATTCTTACCTCCGAACGTTATACTTAGATCATTTTGTGAGGTAGTAACCGTTCTATTTCTGATTGCAAATTTTATAGTATGATTTCCTGTAGTCAAATTATTTGTTACGGCGTATATTGTAAATTCTCTAAAAGAGCATGTTTGATCAAAATCGATAGATATTGGTTTAATATCTACTAATTTATTATCTACAAAAAAACCAAAACTAGCAACTGCTCTACCAGATGAAGAAGAATTATTGGCGTGTACCATCCCTGAAAGTGTAATTATCAATTGATTATTCGCTCTATCTATGATAATATTTTTAGTAAGTTCTGTTACTTCTGTCCAAGTAGGATTGGCGGTAATATTTTCGCCAAGATTATGATTAGCTTCACCATAAAATTGGTTTGAGGATTTATTAAATGTATATTTATTTTGAGATACAGCAGAATAATATCTTGTATGGTTTATTATATTAGACTGGTTAATTTCATTGATAAAATAATCCCATTTAGCTCCATTCCAATAATAATAACCTTGCTTACCATATAAATTAGTATTGGTATTATAAACGATTAAAGATTCTTTGGGATTAGGAATGGTAGTAGTATCTGTATAGCTAGATATACTTACATTAGGCATTGTGATTCCCATATTTTCACTATATACATCTAAAGTGGAAGAAGGGTTAGGA
>DDFD01000023.1 GCA_002337005.1 Flavobacteriales bacterium UBA1937
ACAATTATTCTAAAGGCTTGCATATTCTTCTTACACTAAAAGTAAATCATCTCGAAAAACTTCTGGATTTTGAAACATTTTATCAGTTTTCAAAAAAAATATTAGCAGAAAATGATACCGAAATCGTAGGCGAAACGCATCATATTTTTGAAAACGACAGCTTTACTGCAGCTATTTGTTTGAAAGAATCTCACATTTGTGTGCATACTTGGCCAGAATTTAATCAATTGACATTAGATGTTTTGTTGTGCAATTATATAAATGATAATACTGCCAAAGTAGAGAAAATTGCGAATGAATATGTCACTTTTTTTGAAGGAGAAATTATTCAAGAAGATAAAATTTTGAGATAATGGAAAAGATTTGTCCGAAATGTAATCATATCAATCATCTTGATTTAGAATTGGCTATAGAACAGTATGTTTGTAGCAATTGTAATGGATTAATAAATGTAGCCGAAAATAAACTCGTAAAAGAAATTTCAAATTCTAAGTATTTTACTTCTCTTAAAATTGGGCAAAAAGGAACAATTGAAGGAATAGATTATATAGTAGTTGCCATTGTCATCAGAAAGACAGGGAGAGATTATAAATGGGCAGAATATTATTTAAAAGATAAAAGCTTAAATGACGCATTTTTAAGTGAAAGTGAAGGACATTGGGTTTTTATGAAACCACTTTGTCAGCCTTTCCAGACAACAAAATACGGAGCAACATTTAATGATGAGAGTTATAGAAAATATGAAACTACACAAAGTTCTATTGCTTCAGCGTATGGTTTTTTTGAAGATTCTATAAAATATGGAGTAGCTTCTTATTCAGAATATGTGCGTGGAGAAAGAATAATTTCTTTTGAAAATCACGGAGAAAATAGGCATTACTATTTAGAAGGAAGACATTTTCCTAATTCTGAATTGAAATTGGCTTTCAAAAATTTAGATTTTATACCATCCAAAGTAAGTTATGGTATTGTTCAGCCATTTTTTATTAATACAAAACAACTTATCAATATTTTTGGTGTTACGGCTATTCTTATTAGTTTGCTACAATTCTATTTTTATACAACAAGAACCAATTATGAAGTTTTTCGAGACAGCATTCGTTTTGATTCTGTAAGAAATAAAGAGTTAATTTCTAAATCTTTTGAGCTGAAAGGAGCTTCTGCACCATTAGAAGTAAAGTTGTATTCTAATGTAGATAATTCTTGGGCTAATGTAGAATTGAGTTTAGTGAACGAAAAAACTAATGAAACGGAATATGCTTCTAAAGACATAGAACAATATCACGGTTACGAAGGAGGAGAGAGTTGGAGCGAAGGAAGCAGAGACGAGGAATTCAATATTTGTGGAGTAGCGCCAGGAAAATATCACTTTACTATTTCTGCCCAGAAACAAGGCTTTGAAAAACCTTCCGGAGAAACTTATTTTTCACCAGATGGAACAAAATCTTATGAAGTTGACGATTTAGGATTTGTAAATGTCACTATTTTAGGAACCCAAGATAAAACTTCTTACAATTTAGAAAATATAGAAAATAACAATCCAGAAATTGCTCAAGAACTGAAAGTTGCAAAAGAATATGTAAAAAGTAATCCTAATTTTACTGCCCCAATAATTGATAATGATACTAGTAATCCTGCAGTAGATATTGTTGCCAGTTGGAAACCCGTAACAATGTGGAATTACTTCATTATTTTGATAATTATGATTATATTAACTGTTTTAAGTTTTTGGGGAGAACACACCTTCGAAAAAGAAAAATGGAGCAATAGTGCTAATTCACCTTATCCTAAAGATTATTAAAAATGGAAAAAATGATACTTTATATTAAAAGATATTGGCTCATCTTAACTTTTGGATTTTTCTTTTTAGGTTGGTATTTGTACTTGTCTTATACAGGAAATCAATTTTGTGATTGCCAAAAAACTGAAAAATACCAAGAAGGAAGCTCAAGAACTTCTGGTGGAAGAACTTTTTATAGATATTATCACAAGTAAAAAACTAAATAGATATGGAATATATTAACTTAACTGCGCTACTCAATTCAGTGATTTTTTCTTTTTTAGGGATTGTCATTTTACTCATTGGTTATGTAATTTTAGAGAAATTAACTCCCGAAAAAACGTGGCAAGAAATTGTACAAAACAAAAATATAGCTTTAGCAATTATCTTCGGAGCTTTTATTTTAGGGATTTCTTTCATCATAGGAATGGCAATTCATGGGTAAAAGAAAAATTTCTTTCGAATTACTATTACTGTTTTCAGTTTTCGTCATTGCAACTTGCGGCTTGGTTTACGAATTGGTAGCAGGAGCTTTGGCAAGTTATCTTTTGGGCGATTCGGTGAAACAGTTTTCCTTCATCATCGGAGTGTATCTTTTTTCGATGGGAATTGGTTCTTATTTTGCCAAATTTATCAAAAAAAATCTGCTCAAAACTTTTATAGAAATCGAAATCTTGGTCGGACTAATTGGCGGAATTAGTTCGGTTGTTCTGTTCTTATTATTCAATAGCATTGGGCATTTTGAATGGGTGTTGTATCTATTTGTATTTCTTACCGGAAGTTTGGTGGGATTAGAAATTCCTTTGTTGATGAATATTTTGAAGGATAGAGTAGAGTTCAAAGATTTAGTTTCCAATGTTTTTGCCTTCGATTATGTGGGAGCTTTGCTTGCATCAATTCTATTTCCTTTGGTTTTAGTGCCGAATTTAGGAATTGTAAGAACTTCACTTTTTTTCGGACTGATTAATGTTTCTATCGCTATTTTTTTAAGTTTTTATTTGCAAAGAGAAGTAAGACAACATTATGTATTGAAGTTAAAATCTATTCTTATCTTTATTTTTTTACTTATTCTTTTTATTTTTTCTGAAAGAATTTTGAACTATTCCGAAGAGAAATTATACGGAGAAAATATCGTTTTTTCGCATTCTTCTCCGTATCAAAGAATTGTTTTGACGAGAAATAAAAACGATTTTAGATTGTATTTGAATAACAATTTACAGTTTTCTTCGGCAGATGAATATCGTTACCACGAAGCATTGGTACATCCTGCTTTTAGTATGGCAAAAAATATTGAAAATATACTGATTTTAGGAGGAGGTGATGGTTTGGCTGCAAGAGAAATTTTGAAATATAAAGAGGTAAAACACATTACTTTGGTAGATTTAGACGCAGAAATGACGAAATTTTTCCAGAATAATGAAACAATGAATTCCTTGAACCAAAATTCGCTCAACAATGCAAAAGTAAAAGTCATTAATCAGGACGCTTACATTTGGGTGAAAAATCAAAAACATAAATTTGATGTCATTGTAATAGATTTTCCAGATCCGTCTAATTATAGTTTGGGAAAATTGTACTCGTTGCAATTTTATAGAGAATTACAAAAAATTACCAATCCCGAAACCAAAATCGTGGTACAAACTACATCGCCTTATTTTGCCCCGAAATCTTTTTGGTGTATTCAGAAAACGCTGAACCAAATTTTTCCTAATGTTACAGCCTATCACAATTATGTTCCATCTTTCGGAGAATGGGGATTTTGTTTGGTAGGAAATAACGATTTTTCCATCAAAAGAAAATTGAATGGTTTAAAATTCTACAATTATCAATTCCAACCATTGGCTTATTTCGAGAAAGATATGTTGGCGAAAAATGTGGAAGTAAACCAATTACAAAATCAAATTTTAGTGAGATATTTCGATGAAGAATGGAGTAAAGTTCAATAGGCGAAATTTTCTAAAAACAAGCTTTCTTGTCGCTTGTTTTTTACCTTTTTTGCAATATTGCTCTAAAGCAGCTAAATCTTTTATCTTAAAAATCTCTGGAGCCAATTACGTTTTAGGACATCAACTTTGGGCGAAAAATTTTCCGAAACCTACAGGAACTTCGAAGCATCAATACATTATTGTAGGAGCAGGAATTACAGGATTGAGTGCAGCGAGATTTCTTAAAAAAAATGGGATTGGTGATTATGTTCTCCTAGAAATGGAAAATCATTTCGGCGGAAATTCTTCCAACGGAGAAAATAAATTTTCTAAATTTCCTTTAGGTGCGCATTATCTTCCTATTCCAAATAAAGCGGATGAAGAACTGAAAAATTTCTTAAAAGAATCTAAAATTTATTTGAAAGATGACGAAAATGGAGAACCCATTTTTGATGAATATCAACTCACTTATGCTCCCGAAGAACGACTTTTTTATAAAAATGAATGGCAAGAAAATCTCATTCCGCAATATGCAACTTCAGAGAAAGTGAAAGCGGAATTTCAGCATTTTTTTCAATTGATGGATGATTTCCGAAAGAAGAAAGATTCCGAAGGAAAATTTTGGTTTGATATTCCCATCAAAAATGCTTCAACGATTGATGAGGTGAAAAATTTAGAGAAAATTACTTTTAAAAATTGGCTTTTAGATAATCAATTTCATTCTGAAGAACTTTTTTGGTATCTAGATTATTGTTGCAAAGACGATTTCGGCTTGGGAACAGATTTCGTTTCAGCTTGGGCTGGGATTTTTTATTTTTCAGCTCGTAAAAATGATTGGAGCAAAAAATATGATGGTCACGTTTTTACTTGGGCAGATGGAAATGCGAGATTAGCAAAGCATTTGTCGGGTTTTTCTGAAAATAAAATTTTAAAAAATCATTTGACTTACGATTGTAAAATTAATGAAAATGACGAGGTAGAAGTTTTGGTTTTTGATAATAATTCTAAAAAATCTAAGAAAATAATTGCCGAAAAAGTGCTTTTTGCAACGCCTCAATTTGTAAATCAATATGTTTTCCCCGAAAGAAAAAAAGCAGCAGAAAGTTTGGTTTATGCGCCTTGGTTATTGGCAACTTTTCAAATGAATGAACATTTCGGAGCGGAAGAAGAATTAAATTGGGATAACGTAATTTACGGAGTGGAAGGTTTAGGGTATATTTACAATCAGCATCAGAATACAGATTTTAATACTTCTAAAAAAATTATTACTTATTACCGAAGTTTTTCTTCTAAAAATTCAAAACAAGCGAGGCGAAATTTATATAAAATGACAGATGTAGAGATGAAAAAATTGGTTTTTGATGAGTTGAAATTGGCGCATCCACATTTCGAGGAAATGGTAGAAGAAGTATATTTTCATAAATTAGGACACGGAATGATAAGCCCAGTTCCGAATAGTATTTTTGGAAAAGAAAAAGATTTTTTGAAAAAAGATATCGATCATAAAATTTTCTTTGCACATAGTGATTTGTCGGGGATTTCAATTTTTGAAGAAGCTTTTCATCAAGGAATAGAAGCGGCTAAAAAAATGTTACAATGAGACAACCTTGGATTCATAATGCAAAAAGCGATTTTTGGTGGATACTTTCTCCGTCATTCATCATTCTTTTGATTATATTTTTGTTTCAGGAACAGATTGAAACTTTACAAAGCGAAAGTAATTTCTATGTTTGGCTATTTTTAATTGTTTTTGTAGATGTTTCTCACGTTTATTCTACGCTTTTCAAGACGTATTTTGTGAAAAAAGAAGTACAAAGCCGAAAGTTGTTATATTATGGTTTACCGATTTTCAGTTTTGTATTTTGTGTGATTTTATTTCAATTCGGGAGTTTGGTTTTTTGGAGTGTTTTAGCATTGATTGCTGTTTTCCATTTTGTTCGTCAACAATATGGTTTTATGCGATTGTATGCTAGATTCGAAGCGAATGATTTTCATAAAACGATAGATGAAATTGTGATTTATTCGGCTACCATTTATCCGATGTTGTATTGGTTTTCTACGCCTAGAAATTTTACGTGGTTTGTAGAAAATGAGTTTCAATGGATGGGAAAATTACCTAATTATCTTCCATATATTACCATTATTTATTTTATTATTATCGGAATTTGGTTGTTGAAAACTGTTGCTGTGTATTTAAAATTCAAAGCATTTAACCTTCCTAAAAACTTGGTAATTGTCGGAACTTTTTTGTCTTGGTATTTTGGGATAGTTTACTTTAATAATGATTTAATTTTCACCTTGCTCAATGTAATTTCACACGGAATTCCTTACATCGCACTTATTTATTTCAAGGAGATTAAACAAAAATCTAATGAAGATTTGAAATGGATGTTCATTTTCAAAAATAGTTTCGGAGTTTTACTTTTCTTGATTGTTTTGTTTTGCATCGCTTTTTCCGAAGAATTTTTATGGGAAATTTTGGTTTGGAAAGAACATATCAGTTTTGTCGATATTGAAGTTTCGTCATTTTTATTGATGATCATTATTCCTTTGCTGACTATGCCGCAACTAACACATTATCTGCTAGATGGATTTATTTGGAAACGGAAGAAATAATGAGACTTTACTTCCTCCAATCTTCAAAAGACATTTCAAATTTTACTTCGTTTCCGTGGAAGCCTGCGTTTCTCCAGCCTTGTTTTTTGTAAAATAGCTCTGCTCTAGAATTAGCTGCTGTAGAAAGCCAAATGGTTTCTTTGGTTTGGCTGAAATATTCATCTAGCATTAACTGATGGAGTTTTTTACCAATACCTTTCCCTTCAAAATCTGGTAAAATAAATAATGCCCAAACATTATTTTCTGCAAAATCTACAATAGAAAATCCTACAATTTTTTTGTCTATTTCACAGACGAAACCTTTTCCTCTTTTGGTAATAAATTCCTCTACCAATTCATCAGGAATTAGGCTTGGATTAGAAAGTTGATTTTCTTTCACAGAGTTTCTCACGATTTGTATCTGTGGAATGTTTTTTATGGTGGCTTGTCTGAAATTCATTTGATAAAAATAAAAAACTCACTGCAAAAAACAGTGAGTTCGTGTGAAAAATTTAATTTAATATGAGAAATAATTTAGTGTAATGCTTAGTTTCCTCCAGTTCTGTTTTTTATATCATCATTAGCTCCTTCTGCTTTTCTTACTTTTTGTAATTTTTGATTGCCAAAATTATAAGTAGCTGTAAAAACCAACTGTCTGTTGTATGGATTTTGGTTTACAGAATTATAGTTTCCGCTGCCATCTTCACCATAAATTCTGTTTCTATTGGTTCCAAAGACATCTCTTAGTTGTAAATTAAATGTCCAATTATCCATAATTTTCTTTAAAGAAATTTCTGCACCGTGGATTGGTTTAAGTTCTCCAATTTCTATTTGAAGAGGCGATAGATAGAAATAATTTATTCCAAAGAACCAATCTTTTTTAGCACTCAATCTAATGTTATTTACCAATTGGAATTGGTAGTAGTCAGCAGATTTATCAATAATATTTTTTTCAAAAGTAACCAAATTTTGAGTGTCTGTAGGATCGCTATCTACTGAACCTTTATAGATGTTATGCCCTAATGTAAGAGTGTGATTAGCACTCCAAATTCCTTTGAAAAATTGCTTTTGTAACCCAAAAGTAAGCCCGAATTCTTGTCTGTCACCATAATTACTTCTGATATATGCTAAGACATTATCCCCATTTTGGTTAACTCCGTGTAATGGGATTTGTTCTGATGCATTAGAGGTATAATTGTAAGAAGCGGTAACGAAATATGAATTTTTATACATGTACATTAATTCGTTGTTGTAATTTATTTCAGGTTTTGTAAACGGATTATTTTGTACATAATTAGTAGCTGTAAGATAAACCTTAGCAGGATTTAGGGCCCAAAAAGCAGGTCTGCTCACTCTACTACTAAAACTATAAGAAATATTATTATTTTGATTAGGATTATAATTTACGCTTAGATATGGCAAAAAATTATTATTATTTCTTTCAATACCTATGTTTTTATCTACCACATTTCCGTCTGCATTGGTGTTTTCGAATCTGGTTCCTATTTTGGTAGAAAGTTTTTCTCCGAAACTCTTTTCTAAAGTAACATATATACCTGTAATTTTTTCTTTATAGATAAAATGGTTAGATTGATTTTGGTCTTTTCCTGTTGGCGGAATTAGGTTTTCGTAGTAAGTATCACTATCAGTTTTAGTAGTGTTGTAACTTCCTCCGAAACTTAAGGTGTAGTTATTTTTAAGTTTTTGAACATAATCTGCTTGAAATCCTAAATTATCTATAATTAATGGTGTTTTTTGTAAGAAGTTTAGCCCTACTGCTACTTCATTTTTGTTGGAATCTAATAAGTAGGTGGTACTGTTATTATTTTCGGTTTTACTGAAATGAAGGTAAGAAGAACTAAGGCTTAATTTACTTCCTTTGTCATCTGTTTTTAATTCATAATTAAGATTAAAAGAGTCATTGTTATTATTATCTTCTGTTAGATTTACTGTTCTGGTTCTTTCTACAGTTGGATTGCCATTGTTATATTTAGTGGTTTCATTGTAAAGATTGGAACGGAAATCATTTCCCCATCTATTTCTGTGATTGTAAGAAAATCCAATATTCTGGTTGTCATTTATTTGATAATCAATATTAACATAACCCCCAAGATAAGTTCTAGGTCCCGTTACAGTACCTTCGGAAGTTTGTTTAAAATCTTTATTCCCATTGCTCAGAATATAGTATTGCTGTTGAGTATATTTTCCGCCATTTACACTTCCACTGATTCCTAGTTTATCTTTTCTGTAATTAAGGGTTACAGATCCAGATGGATTATTATAATATCCTTGGTTATCTTCGAATCTGATGTTCCCGTTTGTACCATCTGTTGGTTTTTTCTTAAGGATTATATTAATAATTCCTTGATTTCCTTCTACCTGAAATTCGCTGGAAGGCATTGTAATTACTTCAATTTTAGAGATGTTTTCAGAAGGCATGTTTTTAAGCATTTCTATTACAGCTTCAGGATCCATATTAGATTTTCTACCATTAATGTAGATTACAGATGCGTTTTTGCCTAGGATTTTTAAAGTACTGTTATCAGTAGAAGAAACCATAGGAGTTTCCTTTAGTAGGTCAAAGCCTGTAGTTCCTTTAGCAATTGGTGAAGCAGCTACATCAAAAACCATTCTGTCTGCTTTTTTCTGAAAAACTTTTTTAGTCATTGTTACTCCTTGGATTTCTTTAGAATTTACGGAGTCTTTTTTTACTTGTTGCGCATTGGTGAAAATTAAACTAAGTAATGCTGCGGTAGTGATGATTCTTTTCATAATTATTTATTTTCATTTAAAAAAGCAGCAGATTAATGATTAATCTTTTGTGATTTGGTGTAGATTGTTTTTTTAATCTGAGCTTTTATTGAGTGGTGTTAATAGCTTTAACTAGATGTTTGTTTTGTTTAATAATTTACATTGCAAAGATATATATTTATTTTAGTATTATGCAATACAAAGTAGTAAATAAATTTTAATACTTGATTTAACTAATTGATTATCAGTGTTAAAAATTTATTATTTTTTTGAATTATGTTTATAAGACAGTTGTTGAACCAGAAATGTTACATCACTTTGGAAGAAAAACATAAAAAAACAGCATTTTTATAATGCTGTTTTGTGAAGTGTTATTTTTGAAATATTTTTAAAGAAACATACCTCCAGAAGCTTCTATTCTCTGTGCCGTAATCCAGCCCATTTCGTCTGAGCAGATATTGGCAATTACACCTCCAATGTCATCTGGAAGTCCCACTCTGCCAAGTGCAGTTTGCGAAGCTATGATTTTGTTTAATTCTTTATTGTCTCGTACTGCTCCACCACCAAAGTCAGTTTCTATAGCACCAGGAGCAATAATGTTTACACGTATTTTTCTTTCGCCCAATTCTTTTGCTTGGTACTTGGTCAGTGTTTCCATAGCACCTTTCATAGAAGCGTAAGCAGCATAACCAGGCAATGAAAAACGTGCCAAACCTGTAGAAATATTGATGATATTTCCGCCATCTTTAAGTACAGAAAGAAGTTTTTGGGTAAGAAAGAATGGCCCTTTAAACTGAATATTCAAAAGGTTATCAAATTCTTCTTCGGTAGTTTCTGCAAATGATTTGTGAATTCCAATACCTGCATTATTAACCAAAATATCAAAATTTTCGGTTTGGAAATTGTTCTTCAAAATTGCTTTTATTGATTCTACAAAACTATCAAAAGTTTTAACTTCTGCTACATTAAGTTGTATAGCCACAGCTTTAGCACCAAGTTTTTCGATTTCTTGTACTACATTTTCGGCTTCTTCTTTTTTGCTGTTGTAAGTAAGGATTACGTCTATGTTTTTTTTGGCAAGAGCAATTGCCATGTTTTTTCCTAAGCCTCTGCTTCCACCAGTAATTATTGCTATTTTTCTCATAATTTTAAAATTTAATGAGGCAAATTTCTGCAAATTTTTATTTAAAAACGTGGTGATAGTCTCAGAATTTTATCTTAGGTATTTTTTAGTTTCTATAGGTAACTTTTTTGGTAAAATTTTATTTTTTCTGAATTCTGTAGGGGTAATTCCTGTGAGGTTTTTGTAGAATTTCACAAAATTAGAAGGGTCAAAGGTTAAGATTCTGGCTATTTCCGAAGCAGATTTTTCTGTATTAAGTAACAAATCATTTACCAATGTAATAATCTTATAATCATAATGGTAGCAAGGGTGGTGTTTGGTGACCAATTTTACGGTATTGGTAAGATGTCCGTAAGAAACAAAGAGTTTTTCTGCGATTTCTTTTATGTGAAACATTTCGGTTTCTTTCCCATTTAATAGATTCTGAAGATGCAATTCTACAAAATCAAAAAACTGGGTTACAATTTCTTCGTTTCTAGAATGTAGGGTTTTGTTTTCTGGCATTGTATCTCATCTTTGATTCAAATCTATAAAATTAATTTAAAAAATTAAAAATGATTTTTCACAAAATTCATTAAAGGTTCTTTGAAGCGACTACTGAGAGGTAATTTGGTATTGTCTATGGTAACCATATTTTTGCCAATACTCTGTAGATGTTTTAGAGAGATAATATGAGAGTTATGGATTCTTACAAAATTATTAGAATTTATTTTTTCTAATATTGCCTTTAAGGTGTAGTGTACAATATATTTATTATCAATAGTATGAATAATTACATAATCTTTCAGTCCATTTATGCGTACAATATTGTCTAGATTAATTTTAATATCTTCGTTATTACATCTTACAAAAATGAAGTTATTACTAGATGTATTAGAATCTGTAATTTGTTTTTGATTCATTTTGCTAAGTTGAAAACACTTATTGGCAGCTTGTAAAAATCTCTCAAATGAAAATGGTTTTAATAAATAATCTATTGCATTTAGATTAAATCCTTCTATTGCATAACTATTATATGCCGTAGTAAAGACAATCATAGGAAGATGAGGGGTAGATTTTAAAAACTCTATACCCGAAATTTCAGGTAGATTAATGTCTAGAAAAATAATGTCAATCTTAGATTTTTGGAGCTCTTCCATCGCTTCAAAAGCGTGATAACAGTTTTTTTTCAGTTTCAAAAAGGGGATTCTAGAGATGTAATCTTCTACCACGGTGTGTGCTAATTCTTCGTCATCTACTATCAAGCAGTTCATAGGCTTTTAAATTTAATTTTAAATGAACTGTATATTGGTTTTTTTCGTCCAAAATATTCAGTTCATATTTCTGAGGATATAATAAGTCTAGTTTGGTTTTAGCATTTTGGAGCCCAATTTTGTGGCTTTGTTCTTCTCTGCTGTATTTTTCATAAAAATTACTGATGTAGAAATCCAAAAGATTTTCTTTAAGATTTATCTTAAGAACGATAGGTCCTTTTTTTACATTGGCATACTTAAAAGCATTTTCTACAAAGGTTAATAATAGAAGTTGCTCTATTTGATTTTTACTAAAATCTCCAGTATAATCACAAAAAAAGCGATTGAATTTTTTGAATCGAATGCTCTGTATTTCTATATATTTTTTGATATTTTCTATTTCAGCTTCTAGGCTGTTTACCACATTTTTTTGGCTGTCTAGAATGTACCTCATAATATCTGCCAATAATAATATTACTCTAGGCGTTTCTTGAGATTTATTGATAGAAAGCGCATATATACTATTGAGTGCATTGAAAAAAAAGTGAGGGTTTATCTGCTCTCTAATTAGTTTTAGTTGGCTGGCTTGTCTTTCGAATTCTAGATTTTTTATTCTTTTTTCACTTTCATTCCATTTATCTATAAAAAAAAGAATGGTACTGAAGCCTAAAGAAAAATTTACTATTTTAAAAAGAATCATAGGATTGAAAAGAAAATCCTTAGGTGGTGGAAAATCTTTAAAATCCCTGTGATGCATTTTAGGAGGAGGATTAAATATAAATGAGCCAATAAGCAATAAGGAAAATAAAAAGACGATAATAAGAATGACTTCCTTTCTTTGCTTCAATAATTTAGGAATGATAAAAGCATAATTGAGGTAAAATATTAAAATAGAAATAGAGAAAAATCTTATATTATTGAAAAAGTCAATTCTTTTAAAAATTGAATAGTCAATAATTAATTTAAAAAAAATCAAAATAGACCATAGGATCATATGATAAGCATATTTGGTCTTGATAGGGTAGATTCTCATAGTTTTATGATTACAAAATTATTAATTAGAGTGTACTGTTTTTGAACTTTAACCAACATTATACTTTGTTATATAAATTATGTTAAATAAAATGTATAAAAGATGGTTTTGTCTTAAAATTTATAAAAAAATCTATTGCAACATCTGCAATAGATTATAAAAACAAGGATAAAAAAAATTAATACCTAAACTGAATGTTATTTTTTTTCAGTTCTTCTATAGTGATCGTAGGAAATATTTTATTTTCTAATTTCTCTACCACCAGTTTTGCTATTTTATTGCACTGTATGCTATCTATAAATTTTTGTTCGCCTACTGCTGCTGGTATATTGGGCTGGTGTATAATTATTTTATTCTTTTTGTAAATATCATAATAATATCCTGTTTCCGTTTTTGTAATTTTGATGTCAAAAACTTTTTGAGAGTTTTTAGAACAAGCGTAGGTAATAAACATCAAAATTAGGATAGTGATGTATCTAGTCATTTTCATTAAGTGTGTCATTTGGTTTTAGTTCCCAGATATCATCAAAGTAAGTTGAGCCACTGTTTCCGCTCACCACAAAACCACGATTGTTGATAGAAAAAGAACAGGCGCTTTCTCTGGCAGTTCCCTCGAAATTATTTTTTTTAGTCCAAAAATCGGTTAGAGGATTGTACTCCCAAGTTACATTAGAAACACCGCTTACGCTGCCAGTAGCTATGTACCCCTTTCCGTTAATCGTAAATGCTGCGGTAGAAGAGCAATCTTGTGAACCTTCATCATCATCACCATCATTACTTGTATCTTCTTTTCTGCTCCAAGTTTCTGTGGTAGGATTAAATGCCCAAAAATCAGAAACCAAGCTACCATTATTAGATCCAAAACCTACATAGGCTATTTTGTCTATTACGAAAACGGCAGCGTCTCTTCTTTTGGTTCCTCCCAAACTTACGATTTGGCTCCAAGTGTTAGAAGCTTCATCATATTTATAAAAATCTTTCAACTCACTGCCATCATATCCAGTACCTACGTATCCTTTGTCATCAATTCCAAATCCTATAGCAGCGTATCTACCAGTTCCTGGGAAGTTGGCAACTTGTGCCCAAGAGTTGCTAGAAGGATTGTATTGCCAGAAATCTTGCAATTTATTGAGCCCGTCATATCCAGTACCTACGTAACCTTTAGTAGAGGTACTAAATGCAACTGCAGAACTTCTTTTAGTGCTAGGCATTGTAGCTTTTTGTGTCCAATAATTTAAGTCAGGATCATATTCCCAGAGATCATTGTAATAACTATCACCATCATAACCGCCTGTAAGATAGCCTTTGTTACCAATAACAAAGGATGAAGCATTTGATCTAGGTTTGCCATCTAAGTCTGATACTCTTGCCCAGTTTCCTACATACTCATCATCATCTTCGTTTGAACAACTTGTAATAATTAATAAACTGTAAATGCTTAAGAATAGTAATAAATATTTGCCTTTCATTATGTAAATTTTTCAGCAAATGAACTTTAAATTAAAATAGGATTGAAATTTTTTAGATAAACGGACTTAATTTATAGATTTTAATCTAAAATCTATAGACAAATAGAATACTGCTTTTTTTTGATTGAATATCTATTAATAATCATCAATTGTCTAAAGATTATATAAGACGGTATATAATTTTTTTGAGAGAATTATGCTGAGTGTATGTTTGTAAAAAAAACAATGAAGAATTTTTTTCTTGGAATATTAATACTGATAGGATTGGTTTCTTGTGATGATTCTAGAAATGAATATTTAGCAGGTAGCAGCTGGGCAAGTGCAGACGCTAGAGTAAAATTAATAGACACCCTTACTCTCAAAATGTCAACCATTATGCTGGATTCTGTAGCTACATCTGGACAGAGTAAAATTTTGGTAGGCAGAACCAAAGACCAAACTTTTGGTGAAATAAAATCATCCTCACTTTTTGAGATTACACCGTCTAGTTATACCATAACTTCTAAAAATACTGCGGTTTTTGATTCTATAAATTTGTATCTCCCGTATAATGATTACTATTATGGTGATACACTTAAGACATTTAAATTATCTGTTTTTCCGTTAGAAAAAAAACTAAAACTAAACTCCGATGGAAATCTCTACAATACGTCTAAATTTAATTATTCTTCTAATTCAATAGGAGACATCAGTTTTCTACCTCGCCCTAGCAAAAAAAATAGTTATCTTAAAATTAACATAGATAAATCTTACGGTCAGGCATTATTTAATCTCCTTAAAACGGGGAATGTGGACAGCCAAGAATACTTTCTTAATTTTTATAAAGGATTAGCCTTAGTTCCTTCTGATGATAATGATGCGTTTCTAAGTTTTGGAGTTGGTACTACACTAGATTTAGAGCCAGAAGACATCACTACAGTGATGCGAATGTATTACCATACAAAAAATGACAATGGTACAGATGATGTAAATTATACCCTAGATTTTAATTTAAAAACGGGCTATCAGTATAATAAAATAGACTATGATTTTTCTAATTCTGAACTTAAAAATTTGACGCCAAAAACGCCTTTGTCTTCAGAATATTTAGACAATAAAGCATATCAATTCTCAGCGCTGGGAATTTATACCAAAGTAGAAGTTCCTTACATTAATAATATTTTGAACCTCTATCCCAATGTTACGATTTTAGATGCAAATATGAATATAAAGCCAGCCTATGGAACGTATGATAAGAAATTTTACCTTCCAGAAAGTTTAAAATATTACGTAGCAGATAAAACCAATAGCATTCTAAGTGCATTTACCAGTTCAGACGGAAACGAGGTAAGCATTACCTTATCTACAAATAATGAGTTTTTAGACAGCAGTCAGTACACTTTTTCTATTACTAGTTATCTCAAAAATATGATAGATAAAACCACTTCTACCAATGGTCATAGCATTTTGCTATATCCTACAAATTATAGAGACCAACAAGTAAAAAGATTGGTTATAGGTGACTCTAAAAATAAGGTCAATAAATCAAATATCAAGCTGTATTTACTAGGATATTAAGTAAAAATATAAAATGAATAAAAAAATATTAACCGC
>DDFD01000065.1 GCA_002337005.1 Flavobacteriales bacterium UBA1937
TTAATATTGGTCTTAACGACGAAACTATCCAAGGACTTATCGCAGAAAGCGGAGACGAAAGATTTGCTTACGATGCTTACAGAAGATTAGTAATGATGTATGCAGATGTGGTAATAGAAAAAGCTGGTGGTATGGACCCTGCAAAAGGAATCGGAATCCGTAAAATTATGGACGAAAGATTAGAAGAAGTTAAAAAAGAAAAAGGAGTAGAACTAGATACAGAATTGTCTGCTGATGATCTTAAAAAATTAGTAAAAGAATTTAAAGCATTAACTAAAAAATACCTAAAACAAGATTTCCCTGAAAATCCTTGGGAACAATTATTAGGAGGTGTAGGTGCTGTTTTCGCTTCTTGGAATGGTAAACGTGCGATTGAATACAGAAGAATCGAAAATATTCCAGATGAATGGGGAACTGCGGTAAACGTACAAGCTATGGTTTTCGGTAATATGGGAGATAGCTCTTGTACTGGTGTTGCTTTCACTAGAAACCCTGGTAATGGAGAAAACAAATTCTACGGAGAATACTTAGTAAATGCACAAGGTGAAGATGTAGTAGCTGGTATCAGAACTCCTGCTCCTATCAATCAATATTCTAAAAACGACCAAAGTAAACATTTAGTTGCTCTAGAAAAATTGATGCCTGCTCAATACAAAGAGCTAGATGATATTCAACAAAGATTAGAAAAACACTACAAAGACATGCAAGATATAGAATTTACCATCGAAAAAGGTAAACTATATATGCTACAATGTAGAGTAGGTAAAAGAAATGGAGTATCTGCGGTGAAAATGGCAGCTGATATGTATAAAGAAGGTCAAATAGACGCAGAAACTGCGATTATGAGAGTAAATCCTAATCAATTGGTAGAATTATTATTACCAATGTTTGACCCAGATATCGAAAAAACGCATAAAGTAATTGCTAAAGGTTTACCTGCTGGTCCTGGTGGTGCTGTTGGTAGAGTAGTATTCTCTTCAGAAGATGCTGTAGAATGGGCTTCTAAAGGCGAAAAAGTAATCTTGGTAAGAGAAGAAACTTCACCAGAAGATGTAGATGGTATGCACAAGTCTGAAGCAATTCTTACTACAAAAGGAGGTATGACTTCTCACGCTGCACTTGTTGCCAGAGGTTGGGGTAAATGTTGTATCGTAGGATGTAGCGAAATTTCTATCCATGATAAAGAAAAATATTTCTTAACCAAAGATGGTAAAAAAATAAAAGAAGGAGATTGGGTTTCTCTTAATGGTAGCAAAGGTACTGTTTATGAAGGTTCTCTTCCGTTAATTGATGTAGATTTGAATAAAAATCAGTCTTACAAACAATTAATGATATTGGTTGATAAATTCAAAACAATGGGTGTAAGAACCAATGCAGATACGCCTAAAGATGCTCAACAAGCTACTTATTTTGGAGCGGAAGGTATCGGACTTTTCAGAACAGAACACATGTTCTACGGTGAAGGTAGTGATAAACCACTATTCTTACTAAGAAAAATGATTATGAGCGACACCGAAAAAGAAAGAAAAGTTGCACTTAATGAGTTATTTACTTTCGTGAAGAGAGATATCAAAGCTACTCTAGAAGTAATGAAAGGAAACGCGGTAACGATCAGATTACTAGATCCACCTTTGCACGAATTTGTACCTCACGATAAAGCAAAATTACAAGAATTAGGTAAAGAATTGGGAGTAAGCATGAGTATCTTAAATAGAAGAATTCTTGCGCTACATGAAAACAACCCAATGTTAGGACACAGAGGTGTACGTTTAGGTATTTCTTATCCAGAAATTACAGAAATGCAAGTAAGAGCAATCTTCGAAGCAGCTGCAGAATTACAAAAAGAGGGCGTAAAAGCGTTCCCAGAAATTATGATTCCTGTAACTTGTGGCAGACACGAACTTTCTCACCAAAAAGCCATCGTAGATAGAGTTTATGATGAAACCATTGAGAAAATGAAAGTTAAAAAAATCCCTTATATGTACGGAACAATGATAGAAATTCCTAGAGCAGCGCTTAAAGCAGATTCTATGGCTATGGTTGCAGATTTCTTCAGTTTCGGTACTAATGACTTAACTCAAATGTCATTTGGTTTCTCTAGAGATGATATCGGTGGATTCTTACCAAAATATTTAGATTTAAAATTATTAGCAGGAGATCCATTTGTATCTATTGATCAATCTGGTGTTGGTGAATTGATTAAAATTGGAGTAGAAAGAGGTAGAAAAACAAAACCAAATCTTAAAGTAGGTATTTGTGGTGAGCACGGTGGTGATGCAGATTCAGTGAAATTCTGTCATTCTATCGGTATGAACTATGTAAGTTGTTCTCCGTTCCGTGTGCCAATTGCAAGATTAGCTGCTGCACAAGCTGCTATTGAAGACAAAAAATATGTAAAAACTACATAACATTTTTTTGGTTAGCAAGCCGCCCTCAAATTTTTGAGGGCGGCTTTTTTTGATATTGATTTTACAATCTTAACAATTTTATTTTTTTCCTATTTTGTAAAAATATTTTTTGAGATTCTGATTTATTTAAATAGTTTTAAATACAATATTTATAAAGATAAAAAAATTTGGAATAATTCGGATTAGGATTTATAAAATTCTTATTCAAAAAAATTCTGTATTATCATAATAACAATTATTTTGTTATTAATAATGTCCATCAAACCTTCCTTCTGTAATTTTTACAGTTTCACCATTAGAGTTAACTGCATTAAACCAGAAGGTACCAGATATTATATATTTTGTAGTATCTATATGAGTAATAGTTAGTTCACCAGTAACCATATTTGTTGTGGTGTAAAATTCATTATTAGAGTAATTTGCATAAGCATAAGTTTTGGTGTCATCATTTAAATCTGCAGTTAATTGATATGTTTTACCCTCTTCAAATTTTTGGCGTTTAACAAAAATAGAAACCCCAGGAATAGAATTATATAACTGATTTTCAAAAACTATAGTTAGATTACTGTTATCCAAAGATGAGAAATAATCTAATTTAAAGGCAGGTCCCCAACTTACAATTTTTGCCAAATTTGCTTTTGCTACTAAGACTTTACCATTTACTAGACATCCAGCAGTATCTGCACCTACTTGTGTAACAGTAGGAAGTTGGTCGTTCTTAGAGTAGTCTTCCGCAGAACGTTCACAACTAATGAACATTATCAAAGATGTTAAAAGTAAAACTCTACTCTTTGCTATTTTTTTTGAACTAAAAAAATCGAAAATTGTTGGTTTCATAATGATTTGGTTTAGAAGTTTATTTAATTTAAGTGTATTTTTTTGAAAAACGAAATTCTTTTTTAGATTATGGAAAGTGATATTTAATATGTTAAAAATTAAGCATTTGGAATTGCTTTCACTTTTTGCAAATATATTGAAGAGTGTAGGGGAAAAGTGCAGAATGAAAAGATTTAATTTTTTCAATGGGAGTGTTTTTTTCATCTTTTATCAACTTTGATTTTTTATTCAATATGAGAAACATAACACTTAACAAATATACAAATGTTTTATCCAATTATATAAATTAATAAAAAAAGCTCCCAAAAAGGAGCTATATCAAATTGTAAATCTAAAATTGTATATCTAAAATCCAAATTATTTCTCAAAAAAAGCAATAGAACTTCCAATCCAAATCGCGTCTTTTTTATTGAAATTCACATTTACCATTTCGGCTTTGGTCATTCTCACAAGATTGTCCATCAATTGTGGGTTTTCTGCGTCTTCTTTCCAGAGATAAAGCATTCTAATTTCAGCTTTAGAAAATTCACCATTAATGTCTTCAAAAAGCGATGCGTATTGCACTTTTCTCTGTAAAATATAGTTTTCTTTGTCTTCTATTTTTGCTAAAATTTCTTGCGTAGGATAGAGATTTACACCACTTCCTGCAAATGAAAATAGAGGTTTCAAAACGAAATTTTCAAGGGTTTCTGTTTCAGGAAAATCCGCCAAAAAGTAACTTTTTGGTACAAATTCGTGGTTTAGTTTTGGCAAAATAAACTTGGAAATCTTGAAAAACCAATTTGGGTGTGTAATCCATTTTACATCTAGTTCATCGGTAAATTGGAATTCAGTTTCTAGATTAGGATGTTGTTCTAGTTCATCAAAAATTACTCGGTTGTATATTCTTTTGATTTCGATGAGGTTTCCATCTTTTTCGTAGAATAATTTTTTGCCTTGTTTCTTAATTTTAGTGATGCAAACGGTATTTATACCAAGGTATTTTTCGGTAAGATAAAAATCTATTTTAGTTTTTTGTTCTTCAGGAAAAATCTCTAGAAGAACCACATTTTCAGGACTTTCATCACCAATAATTACCTCTTTCAAAAATTGAATATATTCTGGTTTTGGGATGCTATTTCTAAGTTCTTGCAAAAAAGGATAAATCTCCGAAATAGCACCTTCAAATTCTTCTTGATAAGCGTAAAGTGTAGGAAAAGCTTGTAATTCAATTAATTGCGGAACTACTTCTCCGTTTTCGTTTTTACAAATTCCGAAATCAATGGCAAGAAAATGAGGTTTTTCTGTATCATTAGGAACAAAAAGGTGTTTTGGAATTGCTTTTTGTAACTCTTCATTGCTAAAGGTTTTAACTTGAGAAATGATAGAATCACAAGCGTCTGTCAATTTATTTTTAAAATCTTTTGACAAGAAAATAGGGCTTTCAGATTGTCTGAAACCATTAGTTGTTCCGCTGCTTTTTTCTAAAGTGTCTATCAGTTTTTGATATTTTTCTTGCGAAAACTCTTCGTTAAATTGTTTTCTATATTTCGGAATCATAGTGTTTTTTGGTGTTTTATTTTTACCTCAAAATTTTGAATTTAATTTGTAAATATTCAAAATATCATAAGGTTAAAGAGGAGATTTTAACAAACTAAAATTTCACTTTTTTTTTGAACTTGTTCTGCTGCGTGTTGTAAAAATCTTGGCAATATCTGAGCTTGTGTAAGCACAATTTTATCCTCATCATCTATTCTGTCTAGCGTTTCGTGGTATTTTTCTATGCCATAATTTTCTATCATTGCTTCTTTGTTCGTTTCATCTTTCAGGTTTTCCATCATTCCAAGAGGATCTGCTTCTGGATGGAATTGTGTCCCGAAAATTTCATCAGAAAATCTAATCGCCATAATTGCTCTTTCTAAATGAGCAACGTGCGGACGAAACTTCTCTATCGCTACTAATTTTGCACCTAAATTGTAGATAGATTCATAGTTGGGTTCAATTAATTGATACGCTCTAGAGTCTACTGCAAAAAACGGATCTGGTAAATTTTGGAACAAAAATTCTTCGTCTCCTTCGTCAGTTTTGTGAATGGGCATAATTCCGAAAGAGTAGGACCTTCTTTTGCAAACATTGCCAATTTCCCAATGAATACTTGCCAATTGAAAGCTATGACAGATAAGAAATAAGAATTTTTTTTGTTCATTTTCTTTATTAAAAGCTAAAATTTGATCTAAAAAATTAGAAAATTTTTCTTCCCATTCATAACCTTCTTTGTGTGGAGTTCCTGGTCCGCCAGAAGAAATAAAAATATCAAAATCTTCTAGATTAGGCATCTCATTTTTATAGCGAACATCGAAATATTCAATTTTTACCTCAAATTCAGAATTTTTTTGAAAAGCTGCCGAAATTTCGCGGATATTTCTCATTCCTTGGTTAGGATGATTGTTGTTCATATCTAGCAATGCCAATTTAATCTCTGTCATTTTTTTTGAATTTTTGCAAAAGTAAATAAAACTAATCGAATCTTAAAATAAACCAAATTCTGTTTCAGCAATCATATAATCTACCACTTTCTTCAAATCGCCAGTTTCATTATAAACTTTAATTTTTCTATCTGCACCTGTTCCCATTTTTACAATTTCTCTTGCGTATTCTACTTCTTTTCGGCAGTCTAATTCATCTACCACGTCATCTATAAATTCTAATAATTCATCTAGAATTTTTTCGTAAGGAACGGCAATTTCTTTCCCAAAATCTATCAAATCTGCTTCAATTCCGTATCTGGAAGCTCTCCATTTGTTTTCATTAATTAAAATTCTCCTGTAACTTCTAAAACTGATGTTTTGCTGGTGAAGTTTGTAGATTTTTGCCACAATACATTGCATAATTGCCGCTAAACAAAGTGTTTCCTCAATTCTGAGAGGCATATCACAAATTCTGAATTCTATGGTTGGATAAATTGGGTGAACTCTAAGATCCCACCAGATTTTCTTAGCATTGTCAATGGTTCCTGTTTTAATTAAAATATTGACATATTGTTCAAAATCTGCCCAAGAATTAAAATGACTTGGGATACCAGTTCTAGGGAATTTTGCAAATATTTTTTGTCTAAAAGATTTAAAACCTGTATTTCTGCCTTCCCAAAATGGCGAACAAGTAGAAAGCGCATAAATATGTGGTAAAAAATACCTCGCGATATTCTGAATTCTGATGCCTTCTTCTCTATTGGGAACGCCAACGTGAACGTGTAAGCCGAAGATGAGATTAGAACGCGCCACATCTCCCATATCATTTACAATAATATCGTATCTGTCTTTGGTGGTGATATTTTGCAGTTTCCAATCAGAAAAAGGGTGAGTTCCGCCGCCAGAAACTCTGAGGTTGTGCTTTTTGGCTAAATCTACAAGATTTCTTCTCAGAGAATACATTTCTTCTCTAGCTTGTTTTATATTTTCGCAGACACTGGTTTCCATTTCCACTACAGACTCGTGCATTTCGTTTTTGAGTTTTTCGTGGAGTAAAGATTGTGTGCCGTCGATAATTTTAGAAACGTGAGAAACCAAATCTCTGGATTCTACATCTATAATTTGATATTCTTCTTCTATACCAATCGTAAATTTGTGTTTTTCTTCCATATATTTTTGTGTTTTGAAAATAGTTTGTGAAGGTTTGAAAATTTGAAATTGTTTGAGAGTTTGAATTGTTTAAAGGGTAGAAATTGTTTGAAATTTGTAATTACATCGAACTAAATCAAACAAAGTCAAACTAAATCAAACCACATCAAACTCAATTAAAATTTTCCTTTTACAAAATTTCCCCAATCAATATTTTGAGCACCATCTTTGTGCTCTTTTGCTTTTTCGATGGCATATTTTGCTGCATTTTCTACAATCCAATCAAAATTGGCTTGTCCTACAGAATTAATGTCTGCATCTGGAGCAGGATTGCAAAAATCAATCGCATAAGGAATTCCGTCTTTTACAGCAAATTCTACGGTATTAAAATCATAACCAAGTGCTTCATTCATTTTTATCGTGTAATCGTGAATGGTTTTTAAGATGTTTTCTAGTTGTTCCCCAGAATATTTCGATTCAGTTACATATCTTAAATGATGCGGATTTCTAGGTTCATAAGGCATAATGTGAACGTATTTTCTACCCAAACAATACACTCTGTAATAATCTTCAAAAACGATTTCTTCTTGAAGCATCATTACCAATTGTTCTGTTTCTGCGTGTTTTGCAAATAAATCATCTGGATTTTCTACTCTGTACACGCTTTTCCAACCGCCTCCTGCAAATGGTTTCATATAAGCAGGAAAGCCTATTTCTGAGAAAATTTTCTCCCAATTAATCACTTGTAAGTTTCTGAAAGACTTTTCTGTAGTATCATCTGGTCTTTCGTAAGATGGCAAAAGGTACGTTTTAGGAACAGGAATCCCAATTTTTGTCATCAAGCAATTGTTAAAGAATTTTTCGTCTGCACTCCACCAAAAAGGATTGTTGATGACGTAAGTTCCATTAAGTGCTGCATTTTTAAGATAAGCTCTGTAAAAAGGCACATCTTGCGAAATTCTGTCGATAATTACGGCGTAACCATAATCTTCGCCTTGGTTTAGTTCATTTATTTGTACAGCTTCAGCTACTACTTCGCCGTTTCCTAGCTGGTTTACTCTGTCTATAAATGCCCACGGAAAAGTATCTTCCATTCCGAATAAAATTCCTACTTTTTTCATAATATGTTTTTAATTTTTTTAAAATCGTTGATTTGTATGTTGTTAAATCTTTTTGTTAATTGCTCATTATTTATTACTCATTGCTTATGAAAAAAAGGTTCCCATAAATTTCGGAAAAACCATTCTCCAAAGTGGCCAATCGTGTTTTATCCATTTTTGTTCGTCATACCAATGATTAATCCCTTTTGAACCTAATATTTTAGACATTCTGATGTTTTTGTCTAAGCAAATATCTTCGTCTGATGTGCTTAAAACAATGTGCATATGATTGTATTTCCAACCTTCATCATTCGGTAAAAATTCTTCTGGACAATTGAAATAAACCAACATATCTTGATGATAGTCAACTAAACTTCTGCAAGAAAAAGCACCAGAAAGCGAAAATAAATGCGATACTACATCTGGAAATCTAAACGCAAAATTAGCAGCGTGGAAACCTCCAAAACTAGCTCCTGCAATTGCAACTCTATGACAACTATGCATTTTTTGAATAAAAGGAACAAATTCTTGAATTAAAAACTGAACGTACCTTTCGTAATTCCAAATTCTCTGTTGAGGATTGAGCCAATTGGCGTATAGATTTTCGTTATCAAAAGTTTCTACGTTGTACAATTTTACTTTTCCAGAATCTACCAGAAAAGAAATACTGTCATTCAAACCGAAATCGTGATTTTGGGTGTATTGCCCTTTTGAAGTTGGGAACATAATAATTGGATAACCATAAGTTCCTGTAACTTCTATTTTAACGTCTCTGTTTAAAATATGTGAATAATATTTGTGATGCTCTATGTGCGACATATTTTTTATTTAAAGTTTAAAGTTCAATGTTTAAAGTTATTTTAGTTTGTTTGTTGAGTTTTTTATACTTTTCAAATCTAAAATCTAAAATTCTACGTTGTTGGTTTATCTTTTGGAGGCATTATACTCAGATGTTTTTCTACAATAATTTTGGCTGCATTTTCTAGAAGTTCATTTAATCTTTCTTTTTCACCAGATTTATAAACCAAACCTACGTGATAATCAATTGGTAATGTTTTTACCAATTCTTCTGTGGTGAAATCTTGTAAATCAGGATGTAAATCTTTTGCCAAAGAAATTATTAAACCTGCATAAAAACCAGTTGGTTCTGCGATTTTATAAGGTTCATTGTTAATCAATGCATTTTCTATTTTTGCCCATTCTCTCCAAATATTAATTCCTGTAGAAGCTTCTACCATATCCGGAATGTGAGCGCCACCAACTCTAGACGAAGTTTCCAGAAAATAATATTTTTCGTCTTCTTTGCCACGGATAAATTCGGTGTGAGTAGCTCCATTTACCAACCCAAATTTCTCTAAAACTTGAGCGTTGATTTTCTCTAAAGCTTTGTATTCATCAGAATAAGTACCTAAAGTTTTGGTACGAAAAACGCCACCTTCGTGCGAAACTTCCATTGGGGTATTAAGGTATTGTGAACAAGAAGTAAACACAATTTCCTTTTTGTAAACCAAAGAATCTACATGAAAAACATCTCCTGGTTTGAAGGTTTCCAGTAAAAATTTATAACGTTCTTCGCCTAGATTATTTACGATTTCCCAAAGTTGTTCTGTAGAATGAATTTTCTTAATTCCACTAGCTGAAGCTTCTGAACGAGGTTTTAAAACCCAAGGTGCTGGATGATTTTGGGTGAATCCGTGTAAAATATCATCATTAAAAATTGCGGTAAAAGCAGGAATATTAATGCCCGAATCTTTCGCCATTTGTCTCATTGCCAGTTTATCACGGAAATATCTATGCGTGGTTTGTCCCATTCCCGGAATTCTGAATGTCTCACGAATCATTGCAGCTTTTTCTACATCGAAATCATCTAAAGCCACCACAGAATCGATTTTATTATTTTTCATTAAATATTGAAAACCTTGAACCAAATGATCCAAATTCCAAGTAAATGGTTCGGTTTCTGGCATATAATAAACCTCGTCTATTGCGTGCCACGGCCAATTTTTTTCTTTTAAATTTTCAGAAGTAATTAAAATGACTTTGATGCCGAGTTTTTTGCACTCGTCCATAAAATCATATCCTTTATAATAACTTGAAATGCAGACAAATGTGTTCATATTTTTAATTTGTTTGATGTGGTTTGATGTTGTTTTATTTTGTTTGAAATGGTTTAAATCTGTTCAATTTTCTCAAGCCTCCAATGTTTCCAAAAATTCTGTTAATAATTCTACTCCGTAACCCGTTGCGGCTTTTTCTTTGGCATAAGAAACATTCCCGAAAGCTACTCCAGCAATGTCTAGATGCGCCCAATTTGAATGATTTTCTATAAATTGTTCTAAAAATTTAGCAGCTACAATACAATCTCCGAAAGGTTTCATTGAAATATTTTTAAAATCTGCCACATCTGAAGAGATTTCATCTTTCCAAATATCCCAAAGTGGTAAATTCCAAAGTCTTTGATTGGTTTTATCACCTGCATTTTCTAGAGCAGTTTTTAAATTTTTATCATTACTAAAAAGCGCTCCACAAGTATAACCGAACATTCTCACCGAACTTCCTGTAAGCGTAGCTAAATCTAGCAAAACATCAGTTTTATAATTTTTAGACAAGTACGAAAGTCCGTCTGCAAGTGTCATTCTACCTTCTGCATCGGTGTCGAGAACTTCTATAGTTTTTCCGTTGTAAGCCTTAATTACATCGCTTGGTAAATAGGCATTATTGGCAACCGCATTGTCCGTAATAGGTAAAATAGCGACAATATTTACAGGAATTTTTCTTTCCGCAGCGGTAATTAATGCTCCGATTACGGCAGTTGCACCACCCATATCAGATTTCATATAATGCAGATTAGCAGAAGGTTTTATGGAAATTCCTCCTGTGTCAAAAAGCACACATTTACCAACCAAACCTACAGTTTTTGCGTTTTCAATTCCGCAATGGTATTCTAAAATGGTGAAAGCTGCTTCTTGGCTACTTCCTTGGTTTACAGACAGAAAAGCACCTAAACTTAGTTCTTCACATTTTTTTCTATCAAAACAAGTGTATTTTAAGTCATATTTTTCTGAAATAGTCTTTAAAAATTCTGAAATCTGTGGAACTTTTTTGTAATTGGCAGGTTTATTAAGCCAATCCATCGCTGCGAATTGCCCATTGCAAAGCGATAATGTGTTTTTAGAAATATTCTCGTTAAAGTTATCAAATTCTAATGAAAAATCATCACTAAAAAAGATATGATTTTGTGAAAAAGGATATTCATACGTTCCTAAAAATAAACCTTTTACAATGCTTTCATTTTCTAAATTATCAGCTAAAAGCAGCGTAGGAGTTGCAGAAATTTTCTTGCGAAAATCACAAGCGAATTTTTGTGCGATACTTTTGATTTCGTGGTTTTCTGTGGTTGATTTTCCTATTCCGATGAGGAAATGAGTAACATTGTCTTTAATTACAATAAAAGTTTCGTTCTTTTTTCCACTGAAGAAAAGAGAAGTGTTTTTGTCAAAAATATCTTTTTTAGATTCCCAAATTTCTTCAGAAAAAAACTCAAAAATCTGGGTATAATTTTTATTGGTTTTTGATTGTATATTTAGTTTTTCTATCATATTTTTCTTTCAAATAATTTTAAATTTAATGAATTAGTTTTCTGCAATTTCCTTTTTCGCAATTTTAGTCGGATCTTCTTTGCTGTCAAAAAACAACCATTCCATCGCTCTAGGAAATTCTTGAGACCAATAAAATTCATTATGTTCTCCTTCAGAATTAATGCTTACTTTGGTTTCGAAATCCAGCGATTGCGTTTTCTCCCAATTGATTAAAGCATCTTCAAAAAGATGAATTCTTTCTACCATTTTAGAGCCTTCTTTTTCACCGCCATATAAATAAACTTTGGTTTTGTAATGATTGCTGAAATTCAACAATTGAAAATTATTTTCAGGATTTAACCAAAGCGATGGTGAAAAAATCAATAATTTAGAATAGACTTCAGGATATAGAAAACCACCATAAATACTGATTAAAGCACCAAGAGAACTGCCTCCAATTCCTGTAAATTCTCGCTCTTGTTTGGTTCTGTAAACAGAATCTACATATGGTTTCAGCGTGTCTGTTACAAATCTGATGTATTTTTTGCCTTCTGCATTGTCTGTAAGCGAAGATTTATCTAAAATATATTCTTTAATCCTATCATCTTTACCGTTTTCTATGGCAATGATAATGATGTCTCCACGTCCGTATTCAGAGAGAATAGAGAGTTTTTTATCAATTTCCCAATTTCCGTATTCTGAGCCTTCATTAAAAAGATTTTGCGCATCTTGAAGATATAAAACAGGATATTCTTTATCTGTTTTATGATAATCAAAAGGTAAAAGAGCCCATACTTTTCTTGATTTATTGAGTTGTGGCATAAAAAACTTCTCCGAAATCAATTCTACAATCGGGAAAAACTCTTTTTTGAAAGGCCCCCAATTAAGTCTCCATTTTTCAACTGAATTTTTACTGGTTTTTTCAGATTTTTCTATTTTTCTGTTGGGTGTTACATTTCCGTATCTGTCAATTTCTACACTTTCCCAACCTCCTTTTGTAAATTTGAATTCTATATTTTCGGGTAAATTTTCGTCATTAATTTCAATGCTATATAAATCTTCAATTTTTGAGTCTTTCTTTAAGACATAATTTTGGTCTCTAGGATTCCAATTATTGAAATTTCCTGTAATATAGATAGGTCTTTCGTCAATTTCCGCACTTCTTAGATAAAACTTCATAGGTAAAACTTTTCCTCATATCATTATTAAAGACTAAATTTAAAAAAAAATATTGAATCACAAAATTTAAAACAGAATACTTAAAGAAAACTTTCTTTCATTATTAAATCTGAGTTAAATGTTTTTATTTGTTAAAAATGTTAATTTAATGAAAAGAGTTATTTTTTTAATTGTTTTAGTGAATAAAATTTTTTAAATTGCTAAAGAAAATTTTCTTAATTTCAATTTTTGAATTCACCCAAAAAACAAATGAAAATATGTCTCATCAAGTAGAACCATTTACACTCTTCACCGATTTTGATATTCATCTTTTCAGGGAAGGGAAACACTTTAACCTATACGAAAAAATGGGCTCTCATAAAGTTGAAAAAGAGGGGAGAAGTGGTGTTTACTTTTCGGTTTGGGCGCCTAATGCTAAGGAAGTTTCTGTAATTGGGAATTTTAATGGTTGGCAATCGAATACCCATCAATTATTATGGAGATGGGATGATTCTGGGATTTGGGAAGGTTTTATAGAAGGTCTAGATTGGGGAGATGTTTACAAGTATGGTATCAAAACATACAGTGGTCATTACCTAGAAAAAGGTGATCCTTATGCGCTACAATGGGAGAATTCTACCAATGCAGGTTCTATAGTAAATACCACGTATTATGAATGGGGTGATGAAAAATGGATGTCAAACCGCTACCAAAAAAATTCTCTAGATGCGCCAATGTCTGTATATGAAGTACATTTAGCTTCTTGGATGCGAGGAACAGATGATCCAGATAAATTTTTCACGTATAGAGAAATAGCAGAGAGATTAGTCCCTTATGTTAAGGAAATGAATTTTACTCACGTAGAATTTATGCCTGTGATGGAATATCCTTATGATCCGAGTTGGGGCTACCAAATTACAGGATTTTTTGCGGCAAGCTCCCGTTTTGGAGGGCCGCAAGATTTAATGTATCTCATTGAAGAATTGCACAAAAACGAAATAGGAGTTATTCTAGACTGGGTGCCATCGCATTTTCCAGGAGATGCCAATGGTTTGCATTTTTTTGATGGAAGTTTCCTCTACGAACACGAAGACCCAAGAAAAGGTTTTCACCCAGATTGGAAATCGCATATTTTTAATTATGGAAGAAATGAAGTGAAATCTTTTTTGATTTCTAATGCTTGTTTTTGGTTAGACCGATATCACGCAGATGGTTTGCGTGTAGATGCGGTACGCTCTATGCTAGAACTAGATTATTCTAGAGCTGAAGGAGAATGGGAACCTAATATTTATGGAGATAATCGAAATCTAGAAGCCATAGATTTCATTAAAGAAATGAATACCATTGTTTATAGAGAATTTCCAGATATACAGACCATTGCCGAAGACAGCAGTGATTTTCCGAAGGTAACCAAACCTATTTATGACGGTGGTCTTGGCTTCGGGATGAAATGGATGATGGGCTGGATGCACGATACATTAAAATATTTCAAAGAAGATCCTATCGCAAGAAAACATCATCATCATAAACTTACATTCAGTACGATGTATATGTTGAATGAGAATTTTATGTTGCCTCTTTCTCACGATGAAGTAGTGCATGGTAAAAGCAGTCTGATTTTTAAAATGCCTGGTGATGAATGGCAAAAACACGCCAATCTGCGCGCAATGTACACGTATATGTATGCACATCCGGGCAATAAATTGCTTTTTATGGGTGGAGAATTCGGGCAAACTCACGAATGGAATTTTAGTCAGAGTTTAGATTGGCATCTTTTGCAATATCCTATTCATAAAGGTTTACAAGATTTTGTGAAAAAACTTAATTTAATTTTCAAAGAAGAAAAAGCACTTTTTGAGAATAATTTTAACGCCTATGGTTTTGAATGGATTGAAGCCAATGATGAAGATAATTCTATCTATGTTTTTTTAAGAAAAGGAAAATCAGAAGAAAATATTTTAATGACTGTTCTTAATCTTACGCCTAGAACTTTTGATTATAAAATAGGGATAGAAGAAGGTACAAAATGGAAGGTTATTTTGAATTCTGATGCAGAAAAATTTGGAGGAAGCGGAATTGAAGCAGAAATAAAATGGTATGAGGAAACAGGCTGGAATAATAAACCGAATTCTATGATTATTACTTTGCCACCTCTTTCTGGGCTTATTTTGAAACAAACAGAAAAAACTAATAAAAAGATAAAATGAAATTGAAAGTATATTTTGTGATATCAGTTTTGTTTTTTACAAAAAATTATTCACAAGACAATGATGAAAACTGTAAAGTTTTATTGCCTTCTATCTCTCAAGAATATAAAGGAAAATGTTTAAATGGATTAGCTAATGGAAAGGGAGAAGCGAAAGGAGAAGATGGTTTTGTTGGATATTTTAAAGATGGATTTCCTAATGGAAAAGGTAAGTACATCTTTCAGAATGGGAGTACGTTTGAAGGAAGCTGGAATATGGGAAAAAAGGAAGGAGAAGGGAAATATACTTTTTTAATTTCTGGCAAAAAAATGGTGCAAAAAGGATTTTGGCTAAATGATGAATATTTTGGGAACACAGACCCGAATGAATATTTTGTGATTAAAAATAAGACCAATGTTCCATATTATAATTTTACAAGAAAAGAAGATAATCAAAACAAGTTGAACTTTTCAATTTTGAAATCAAATGTGAAATATGTTCCCGTGAACTTCGCTTTAAAACCAAGTTCAGGAATAGTTTTAAATGGGTTAAAAGAAATGACAATTTCAGATTTTACATTGCCTTTTCATTGCGAAATAGAGTATGTTATTATTAAAAGTGGGAATGCGATTACGTGCAGTTTTACTTTTGATATTAATAAAGCTGGAAATTACGAACTTCAGCTTACAAATGATTAAAAATAAATTTAAAAACGTATGAAAGTTTTTCACCTAAGTGTAGAATGTTTTCCGGTTGCTAAAGTAGGCGGTTTGGCAGATGTAGTAGGAGCTTTGCCAAAATATCAAAAAAAATTAGGCATAGATGCAAAAGTAGTAATGCCTTGGTATAATAAACCATTTGTTCAGGAAAATGAATTCGAAGTGGTTTTTGATGGATTTATTCATCAAATCCATCATATGTATCAAGTAATGGTTCTGAAAGAAAAGCACAATATTTTAGGATACGAATTGTATTTGGTAAAAATACCTGGGCTTTTAGATAGAGATAATGTGTATGGTTATTTTGATGAAAGCCAACAGTTTATAGCATTTCAACAAGCGGTTTTGCATTGGCTTTCTGCGATGCAGATTCGCCCAGATGTTTTGCATTGTCATGATTCTCACACAGGTTTGGTTCCTTTTATGGTAGAATATTGCCCAGATTTTGAATTTTTGAAAGGGGTAAAAACGATAGGAACTATACATAATGGTGAATACCAAGGAAGTATGGATTGGTATATGTCTAATTTTATGCCACGTTTTGATGCTTGGAAATGGGGACTTCTAGATTGGAAGGGTAGAATAAATCCTTTGGCAACTATGATCAAATGTTGTCACGAATTTACCGCCGTTTCTCAAGGTTATATGGATGAACTCTATGAAGAAGCTCAAGGTTTAGAAGAATTGATAAGGCAAGAACATAGAAAAGCACACGGAATTATCAATGGAATAGATGTAGAAGTTTGGAATCCTGCAACAGACTCTATGCTAGATTTTAATTTTTCTGTAGAAGATGCTACAGAAGGAAAAAGAAAAAATAAAGAAAAACTCTGCGAAGAATATCGATTAAACCCAGATTTGCCACTTTTTTCTTTCATAGGAAGGTTTGCAGGCGAAAAGGGAGCAGATATGCTTCCTGATATTATTAGAAGAGCTATTCAAGAAACTGGTGGAGAACTTAATTTCATCGTTTTAGGTTCTGGAAACTTACATTTAGAGCAAGTATTGAAGGAAATGAAAAAAGAATTTCATATCAATTTTGCTTTAGATTTAGGCTACAAAGAGTATTTGTCTCATAAAATCTATGCAAGTTCAGATTTCTTGTTAATGCCTTCCAGAGTAGAACCATGCGGATTAAACCAAATGTATGCTATGCGCTACGGAACGATCCCAATTGTACGCTACACAGGCGGATTAAAAGATACTGTAAAAGATATTGCTTCTGGTGGTTATGGTCTTAATTATACTTTTCCGGGGGTAGATGATGCGGTACACGCCATAAAAAGAGCGTTGTATGTCTATATGGATGAAGAATTAATGAAAAACCTGAGAAATGTTATTATGAATTTAGATTTTTCTTGGGAAAATTCTGCGGAAAAATATATAACTTTATACGAGAAAAAATAGGAGGGTAGAATGAAGTAAAACAATATTGTTATAAAGTTAAATTAAGAGATATATAACCAAATCAAATTAATCAACCCAAAATGTTAAAAAAATTCAAAACAAAAACATATATGAAACCAAGTGTTATTTCCATTGTTTTAGGAGGAGGACGCGGGAGCAGGCTTTTCCCTCTTACAGACAAACGTTCTAAGCCAGCAGTTCCTATTGCTGGTAAGTACAGATTAGTAGATATTCCTATTTCTAATTGCCTTAATTCTGGCTTTAATAGAATTATGGTGCTTACACAGTTTAATTCTGCTTCTCTTAATTCTCATATCAAAAACACGTATCATTTTGATATCTTTAGTAAAGGTTTTGTAGATATTTTGGCAGCTGAACAAAGTACCGAAAACGAAAACTGGTATCAAGGTACTGCAGATGCTGTAAGACAATCTATGAGACATCTAGAAAAGTATGATTATGACTATATTCTTATTCTTTCTGGTGACCAATTGTACCAAATGGATTTTAAAGAAATGATAGATTTCCACGTGAAAAACGGAGGTGATATCACCATTGCTACCATACCTGTAAATGCTAAAGATGCTACTGGTTTTGGTATTTTGAAATCTAATGATGAAGACCAAATTACTTCTTTTATCGAAAAACCAGCGTCAGATTTATTACCAGATTGGAAATCTGAAGTGGCAGACGAAATGAAACATCAAGGTAGAGAATACCTTGCTTCTATGGGAATATACGTTTTCAATAAAAAAGTTTTGAAAAAAATGTTCAACGAAGATCCTGGTGATGATTTTGGGAAAGATTTAATTCCTAATGCTATCAGCAAAGGTTATACTACGCTGAGCTATCAATACACTGGTTACTGGACGGATATAGGAACTATCGGTTCTTTCTTCGAAGCGAATATGGATCTCACCAATGAAGTTCCAAAATTTAATATGTTCAGTTCTTCACCTATCTATACCAGAGCTAGAATGCTGCCGCCTTCTAAAATTAACGGTTCTTTCGTGAATAAAGCTGTTTTTGGAGATGGTTGTATTATTATGGCCGACAAAATAGAGCATACTTTAGTTGGTATTAGAACCAGAATAGACAAAGGAAGTACCGTTATTAGATCTTATATAATGGGAGCAGATTACTATCAAACCATAGAAGATATAGAAGAAAACGAGAAAAAAGGAATACCAAGCATAGGTGTAGGAAAATTCTGCTATATAGAAAATGCTATTTTAGATAAAAATTGCCATATCGGTAATAATGTGAGAATTATAGGAAGTAAACATTTACAAGATGGAGAATTTGATACGTATTGTATTAAAGACGGGGTAATTGTAATTAAAAAAGATGCAATTATAAAAGACGGAACTATAATTCCTTAATGTTTTCTTAAATTTACGAATCGGGCTTGTAAAATTTTTGCAAGCCCGATTTTTAGTTCTAAATTTGCCAAAATATATAATTAAACAAATGAAAAATCTCAAATTTTTATTCACAGCAGTTGCATTATTCTTCGTGTCAACTTTTGTATCTGCGCAAGTTAAAGACTGGAAAGAAAAAAATGAATTTCATAAAGTAATGAGCACTACTTTTCATCCTGCAGAAGAAGGTAATCTTGCGCCTATTAAATCTAAAATAGACGAAATGCAAGAAAAAGCAATCGCTTTTCAAAAATCTGAAATTCCTGCTGATGTTGTTAATAAAAAAGAAGTACAAAAAAATCTAAAAGAATTAGTAAAAGGTACTAAAGCTCTTAATAAAAAAATTAAAGCTAATGCTTCTGATGAGGTAATTAAAAATGACCTTACTTCTCTACACGATGTTTTCCATAAAATAGTAGGGTTGTGTAGTGCAGAAGATAAGCATGATCATTAATCAATAATTTTTTTACACGTAATTTTTTTGGATGCGCGCTTTTAAAATTTTTATCTACCTAGGTATTTTTCTTTTTGGGATTTACTCACTCTCTATGTTTTTGGTAGATGAGTCTAAGAGTTTTATTATTGAAAAAGAAATAAAATATCCTATAGATAAGGTTTTTCCGCAGTTCAATAATTTACAAAATTTTGCACAATGGAATGATTTTTTTGTGACCAAAAAAGGCTACAAATTTTCTTATTATACTCCCTATGAAGGGCAAGGTAGTTCTATGAATTATCAAAATATGAAAACAAAATCAGACTATGGCGACCTTTTTATTCGTTACGAAAATCATTTTTCTTCTCTTAAGTACCAACTTTACGAAGGGACAAACCATACTCCGTATAAAATTGATTTGAAATTTATTCCCAATAAGAATACCACTAAAATCATTTGGTATATTACCACCCCTAAAACTAGTTTTTTGGGGCGTGCATATAATTTGATTTCAGAAGATTATATTGCAAGTACAATAGATAAATCTATGGTTAATCTTGCTCAGCTTCTCGGTGGTAAGGTAGATAAGGAGATTTTGCTATCAAACATTAAATATGATACACTAATGGTAGAGAAACAAAACGGTTTTTTATTATTAGGAGTCAATGTTTCGAGTATTAATAAAAAAGGAGAATTAATTAAAAATATAGAACTCAATCACGGTAAGGTTTATAATTTTGTAACCAAAGATTTAGGTAAAAAAGAAGACGAATTTGGTGCGCCAGTTCTCATTTCTGATGCTAGAGCTTATAAAAATAAAGAAGTTTCTTATTATTATGGCATTCCTCTTTCTAAGAGAGTAGGCGTTTCTGATAACAATTTTAGTTTTAGAACGGTAGGCTCTACAGATTCTTATGTAATGTATTATCAAGGCAAATATGATGGTAGAATAAAAGCCATAAATCAATTATTAGATAAAGCTAAAAAAGATAGTATGAGAAATGGTGAGCTACAAGAAATGTTTATAGAAGCTCCGAATTCTAGAGCAGACGTTAAGATAAAACTTACTTTACCAGTATTTAGATAATCTAAATAACAAAGAATAGGCAAAAACTATATTAAATTACCAAAAACTTACTTTATCGGTTCACAAATTTTTAATACTTTTGTAAAATACAGTTTTTTAATCATAATACACAGATAATCTGTTTAAAATGGACAAGTTTTCATTCCTTAATGCGGCACACTCGCAGTTTATTGAAGATTTATATCAACAATATTTAAAATTTCCTGATTCTATAGAACCATCTTGGAAAGCATTTTTCCAAGGTTTTGATTTCGCTTTAGAGATGTATGGTGATGATTCGGGGATTACGGTTACTCAATACGCTGCTCAGGCAGTGACTTCTGGTAATGTACCTCAGAATATAGAAAAAGAATTCAAAGTAATTAATTTAATTAATGATTACAGAAGAAGAGGTCACCTTTTTACCAAAACCAATCCTGTAAGAGAAAGAAGAATCTACTCTCCTGATTTATCTATAGAAAATTACGGTCTTTCTAAAGAAGATCTTACTACTATTTTTAACTG
Source organism: Flavobacteriales bacterium UBA1937 (assembly GCA_002337005.1). Taxonomy (GTDB): domain Bacteria; phylum Bacteroidota; class Bacteroidia; order Flavobacteriales; family Weeksellaceae; genus Cloacibacterium. Next base: position 20,438 of record DDFD01000065.1, read on the forward strand.
TGCGGTAGAAACAGGGATGAAAGCTCCCGCTACATTGGCAGACATTATAGTACACCTAGAAAAAATCTATTGTAATTCTATAGGTGTAGAATATATGCATATCAATAATGTAGAAGAAAAAAACTTTATTAAAGAATGGCTTCATAAAGACGAAAACCGTCCTATATTATCTGCATCAGAAAAGAAAGAAATTCTACATAAGTTAAACCAAGCAGTTGCTTTTGAGAACTATCTACACACTAAATTTGTAGGTCAAAAACGTTTTTCTTTAGAAGGTGGTGAGTCTCTAATCCCAGCATTAGACCAATTAATTTCTAGGTCTTCTGTACACGGTGTAGATGAAGTAATTCTAGGAATGGCACACAGAGGAAGATTAAATGTTTTAACCAATATTTTCCAAAAATCGTACAAACAAATTTTCTCTGAATTTGAAGGAAAAGAATTCGAAGAAGATGTATTTTCTGGTGACGTAAAATATCACCTTGGTGCTTCTAAAAAAATTACTACAGCAGCAGGTGAAGAGGTTAGAATTAACTTAGTTCCCAATCCTTCTCACTTAGAAACAGTAGCTGCATTAGTTCAAGGAATTAGCAGAGCTAAAATAGATAATGTTTTTGAAGGCGATTCTAAAAAAGTATTACCTATTGTAATTCACGGAGATGCTGCCATTGCAGGGCAAGGTTTGGTGTACGAAGTTGCCCAAATGATGACTTTAGAAGGCTATAAAACTGGAGGAACAGTACATATTGTAGTCAATAACCAAGTAGGTTTTACCACCAATTATCTAGATGCTCGTTCATCTATCTATTGTACAGATATTGCAAAAGTGACAGATTCACCTGTAATGCATGTAAATGATGATGATGTAGAAGCAGTAGTACACGCCATAAGATTTGCAGCAGATTATAGAAATAAATTTGGTAAAGACGTTTATATAGACTTATTAGGATATAGAAAATATGGGCATAATGAAGGTGATGAACCTAGGTTTACTCAACCTAATTTGTACAAAATTATTGCAAAACACCCTAATCCAAGAGAAATCTATAAGAAAAAACTTAAAGATGAGGGAGTAGTTTCTGATGCTGTTTTAGCTGAAATGGAACAACAGTTTAAAGAACTTTTAGACGAAAACTTCGAAGCTGCCAAAGAAATAGAAATCAATACGATGGCTGTTTTTATGGAAGACGACTGGAAATCTTTTAAAAGAGGGAATATAGAACAAATTTATGCTAATTATCCTACAGGTTTTGATGCAAAAAAACTAAAAGAATTAGCAGTTAAAATATCTACTTTGCCTTCAGATAAGAAATTCATCAATAAAATTTCAAAATTATTTGAAGCGAGAGTAAAAATGGTAGAAACCAATGCTCTAGATTGGGCAATGGGAGAATTACTTGCTTATGCTACACTACTTACCGATGGTAGTAATATCAGAATTTCTGGGGAAGATGTAGAAAGAGGTACTTTCTCTCACCGTCATGCAGTAGTAAAAACCGAAGATACAGAAGAAGAATACGTTCCTTTGAGACAAGTCTCAGCTCAAAAATTTGATATATTTAATTCTCATCTTTCAGAATATGGAGTTTTAGGGTTTGATTATGGTTATGCTATGGTTTCTCCTAATACATTGACCATTTGGGAAGCGCAGTTTGGTGATTTTGTAAATGGAGCACAAATTATCATTGACCAATATTTGGTTGCTGCTGAAGAAAAATGGAAAGTTCAAAATGGTCTGGTAATGCTTTTACCACACGGTTTCGAAGGACAAGGTGCAGAGCACTCCTCTGCTAGATTAGAAAGATTCTTAGAACTATGTGCTAATCATAATATTTTTGTAGCTAATTGTACTACACCTGCTAATTACTTCCATCTATTGAGAAGACAGATGAAGTTCCCATTCAGAAAACCATTGGTAGTAATGACTCCAAAATCATTATTAAGACATCCTAAAGTGGTTTCTAGTGTAGAAGAATTGGCTAATGGATCATTCCAACCTGTAATAGATGATGCTACGGCTGATCCTAAAAAAGTAGAAAAATTAGTGTTTTGTTCAGGTAAATTATACTATGAACTACTAGCCAAAAAAGAGGAAATAAATGACGAAAAAGTGGCTTTGGTAAGATTAGAACAATTGTATCCTCTTGATCAACTGAGGATTAACGAGATTTTAGAAAAATATAACAACAGAAAAGAATTTGTTTGGGCACAGGAAGAACCAGAAAATATGGGAGCTTGGACTTTTATGTTGCGTAATTTCAGAAATCAAAATATACAAGTAATTTCGCCAGTTTCTAGTGGAACACCAGCACCTGGAACTCACAAAAAATTTGATAAAAACCAAAAAGGTGTTATTAATGGTGTTTTCGGGCTTAGTGCAGAGGAAGCTAAATTGGTAAAACCAGTAACAACTGTTAATGATTAAAAATTGATTTAAAAAAAATACTATACAATGTCAATATTAGAAATGAAAGTTCCTTCTCCGGGAGAATCAATCACAGAAGTAGAAATCGCTACTTGGTTGGTAAAAGACGGAGATTACGTAGAAAAAGACCAAGCAATAGCAGAAGTAGATTCTGATAAAGCAACTCTAGAACTTCCTGCAGAAGAAAGCGGTATCATTACGCTAAAAGCAGAAGAAGGTGAGGTGGTAAAAGTAGGTCAAGTAGTTTGTTTAATAGATAGAAGTGCATCTAAACCAGCAGGAGAAACTGCTACACCAGCACCAGCGAAAGAAGAACCGAAAGTTGAGGCTCCTAAACCTGAAGTTCCAAAAGCTACACCAGCACCAGCTACTTATGCAACCAGTGCGCCTTCGCCTGCTGCTAAAAAAATTCTTGACGAAAAAGGTATAGAACCTGCTACCGTTTCTGGAACTGGTAGAGATGGTAGAATTACCAAAGAAGATGCACAAAATGCGGCTCCAGGTGTACCTGCAATGGGAGTTTCTAATGCAGGAAGCAGAGCACAGACAACTACTAAACTTTCAGTTCTTAGAAGAAAACTAGCAGCAAGATTGGTTTCTGTAAAAAATGAAACAGCTATGCTTACTACTTTTAATGAAGTAGATATGTCTGAAATTTTCAGAATTAGAAAACAGTATAAAGATGAATTTGCTGCAAAACACGGAGTAGGACTTGGTTTTATGTCTTTCTTCACCAAAGCAGTAACTAGAGCTTTGCAAATGTATCCAGATGTTAATGCAATGATAGACGGTGATTTCAAAATCAATAATGATTTTTGTGACATCTCTATCGCAGTTTCTGGTCCTAAAGGTTTGATGGTTCCTGTACTTAGAAATGCAGAAAATCTTACTTTAAGAGGTGTAGAAGCTAATATTAAAGAATTGGCTACCAAAGTTAGAGATGGTAAAATTACGATTGATGAAATGACAGGTGGTACTTTTACAATTACCAACGGTGGTGTTTTTGGGTCTATGCTTTCTACGCCTATTATCAATCCTCCTCAATCTGCTATTCTAGGAATGCATAATATTATTGAAAGACCAGTTGCTGTAAAAGGACAAGTGGTAATTAGACCAATGATGTATGTTGCAGTTTCTTATGACCACAGAATTATTGATGGTAGAGAATCTGTAGGTTTCTTAGTTGCTATAAAAGAAGCACTAGACAATCCTGTAGAAATTTTAATGGGTGGAGACGAAAGAAAAGCATTAGAGTTATAAGTAATATTAATTATTTATGAAATAAATGAATCCCGCTTAATTTTAGGCGGGATTTTTGCTACATTTATTCTGAATAAAAAACTATAAAAAATGTACTCTGCAGTCACCAATAATATCAAAATTTCTGTATTTCCAGAATATGATGTTAAAAATTCTTTTCCGGCAGAAAATCGTTTTGTTTTTCGCTATAATGTTTCCATAAAAAACCTTGGGAATGATGCCGTAAAATTGCATAAAAGAAGATGGCTAATTTATGATTTGGGTTTCGGGTTTACCGAAGTAAATGGTGATGGCGTAATTGGTCTTACCCCAACTCTAGAGCCTGGCGAAGAGTTTAATTATTTTTCAAACGTAATCTTGCGCTCTGGTGTAGGCAATATGCAAGGCAGTTATCTGTTTGAAAATCTATTGACCAATGGAAGTTTTCAATCAGAAATTCCTAAATTTAATCTGGTTTCAGAAGTGCTTTGTAATTAAATTCAACAGAGGTCGTAACTTAATTACCTATCGAAAAAACTTTAATCTCTCGCTGATTGAGCCGATTTTGCAGATATAAAATTCAGCATCCATTCATCTGCTGAATCAGTTTAATCTACGAGAGCAAAAAAACAACTGAAAAACCTTTTAAAACTAGAATTTGAAGATATGAAGTTATCTTGTGACCTCTGAAATTCAATTACAAATCTTTTAAATTCTTACTGAAAATAGTTTTTACTTCTTCGACTTCTGTGATGAATAGTCTCTCAAAAGCAAGAAGTGAAATTTTAGCACATACTTCCGCATCTGCATCTGCACGGTGGTGATTAAAATGGATTTGATGATGATTGGCTAAGTTTTTTAAACCATAACTTTCTAAGTTTTTCCATGATTTTTTTGCCAATTGAATACTGCAAAGATATTGAGTTTTCGGTTTGAAAATGCCGTAATAATCAAGGCATCCTCTCAAAACACTAGCATCAAAAGATGCATTGTGCGCAATCATAAGATTACCATAGAGCGTTTCTTCTACTTCGCTCCAGATTTCGTCAAAAGTAGGCGCATTTTTCACATCTTCAGGGTAAATTCCGTGTACATTAATGTTATGGGGATTAAAATAAGGATAGCTAGGCGGTTTTATAAGCCAAGATTTGGTCTCTACAATTTCTGAGTTTTCTACCACGCAAATTCCCAATTCACAGGCAGAATGTCTTTCGTATGTTGCAGTTTCAAAATCTAAGGCGATGAAATTCATGAGTTAAAAGTTTGAAAATGGTTTGATATTATTTGAAATGGTTTAAAGCTTTTTGAATTTGTTAGAAATGTTTTTAATGAATTATTTTTTTATTTATTACTGTAACATCTATCATCCATCGTCCAACATCCATCGTCCAACAATTACAAAAAATGCTTAAAAATCAACCATTTGGTTTGGTAATAATCTTTAATTTGAGCAGTGTTTCTAAGTTTCCATGTTTTCGGAGCTTGAGCATAAAATCCAAAGTGTGCTCTTACAACCGCCCAAAGATGAGGAAAACCATCTTTTAATCCAAAATAAATCCCTGCAATTCCGTCTAAAATTAACCTCGTAGGAATCACCCAAAGTAATGCAGCAATAGGTAGATTTTTGAGCAACATCGAAAGGTTATTTCTAATATTGAGATATGTTTTTTGTGGAGATTGTTTATTGAGTGTACCTCCTCCTACGTGAAAAACCGTAGATTTTCCGCAATAATATATTTTTCTTCCAGCATTTTTTAATCGCCAACAAAGATCTATTTCTTCTTGATGGGCAAAAAATCTTTCGTCTAAACCATTCATAGACCAATAATCTTCTTTTCTGATGAAAAGTGCGCAACCAGATGCCCAGAAAATTTCGGTTTCGTCATTATATTGACCTTTGTCTTCTTCTAATTTTTCGAAAATTCTTCCTCTGCAATACGGATAACCCAAATTATCTATTAAACCACCGCCAGCGCCAGCAAATTCAAAATATTGATCTGCTTCAAACGAGCGAATTTTTGGTTGTATAGCAGCAATTTCAGTGTTTTTGTTAAATAATTCTACAATTGGTTGAATCCAGTTTTCGGTAACTTCTACATCAGAATTCAGTAAACAATAGATTTCTTCTGAAATATGCTTTAAACCTTCATTGTAACCTCCTGCAAAACCTGTGTTTTTTTCGTTTTTAATGATTCTAATGGTTGGAAAATTTTGTTCTAGAAACGTTATAGAATCATCTGTAGAAGCATTGTCTATTACATAAATTGTAGCTTCTTTAGAATATAGAATCACATTGGGAAGAAATTTTTCTAACCAGTGTTTTCCGTTCCAGTTCAGTATAGCGATGGCTGCTAATGGCATATTTTTAGTATTTATTCATCAAAATGTTTAATTGCATCTTTGTATTTCCATTTTCTGTGACTCCAGAGCCAATTGTCTGGGTTTTTATTAATGGTTTTTTCTAAATTTTGATGAAATTTTTTCACCACTTCATATGGTTCAAATTTTTGATTATTAGGGGTAATTTCGTGATAAGTAACTCTATAGTGCCCTCTTTTAATCTTCTCCATCTCACAATACACAAAAGTTACATTCATTCTACCAGAAAGTCTGTCGTAACCTACAAAAACAGGTGTTTTTTGATTTAAAAACCAGATTCCAAAATTCACCATAGAAATATGAGGTGTCTGGTCTGCTACAAACATATAAACAGAGTTTCCATCATTTGGATTTCTAAGAATATGTTTCATAACATCATCTGCTTCTATAGCTTCATTGCCGTATCTGCCTCTAATTTTTTTTATTTTTTCTTCCCAAAATTGGCTTTGCATTTTTCGGTAAATAGGGAAGCATTTTTCTTGAGGAATAAGCGTAGCCAAAGAATTAAACCATTCCCAATTGAAAACATGCCCAGAAAGAAGCATTACATTTTTTTGTTTTTTCTGAGA
>DDFD01000093.1 GCA_002337005.1 Flavobacteriales bacterium UBA1937
TTCTTACTACCAATATGATTTTGATATGGGAAAAAGAAGAACTCGAAAAAATTAAAAAATATGTCGGTGAAAAGCGCTTCGAAAATGGCAAGTTCGATTTGGCTACAAAACTCTTTAATGAACTCATTTTTGATGAAAAGTTTGAGGAATTTTTAACCTTAAAAGCATATCCTTTTATTTGATGTACAAAGTATAATGTATAAAGTATGATTTGGTAAGTAAATGAAAATTTAAAATTTTTTGAAATTAAATAAAAATACATTTTACATAGTACATTATACATAGTACAAATTAAAAAATTTAAACAACCAAAAAAATCCTAAATATTATGAACACACAATCACAAATCCAAGCTCTAGAACAAGAGTGGAGAGAAAACCCAAGATGGAAAGGTATTACGAGACCTTATTCTGCTGAAGAAGTTTTAAAACTTCGTGGAAAATATAAAATTGACTACACCATTGCTAACGAAATGTCTAAAACACTTTGGAGGAAACTCAATTCTCAAGATTTTGTAGCAGGTTTAGGCGCTTTAACAGGAAATCAGGCAGTTCAGGAAGTGGACGCTGGTTTAGAAGCAATTTATCTTTCTGGTTGGCAAGTTGCGGCAGATGCTAATTTGTCTGGAGAAATGTATCCTGACCAGAGTTTATATCCTGCTAATTCAGTTCCTGCTGTGGTAAAAAAAATAAATAATGCATTGATGAGAGCAGACCAAATTCAGTCTGTAAATGGAGGTGGTGATAAAGAATATTTAGTGCCAATTGTTGCAGATGCAGAAGCTGGTTTTGGTGGAAATTTGAACGCTTTTGAATTGATGAAACAAATGATAGAATCTGGTGCAGCTGGAGTTCACTTCGAAGATCAATTGTCTTCTGCAAAAAAATGCGGACATCTTGGTGGAAAAGTTCTCGTGCCAACTCAGGAAGCAATTAATAAACTGATTGCAGCAAGATTAGCAGCTGATGTTTGCGGAGTTCCTACGGTTTTAGTAGCAAGAACAGACGCTGATGCTGCAGATTTATTAACTTCTGATATTGACGATAGAGATAAAAAATTTGTAACTGGCGAAAGAACTTCTGAAGGTTTCTTCCAAGTGAATTGTGGGGTAGAACAAGGTATTGACAGAGGTCTTTCTTACGCTCCTTATGCAGATTTAATTTGGATGGAAACTTCTAACCCAGATTTAGATTATGCGAGAAGATTTGCAGAAGGAATTCACGCGAAATTCCCAGGGAAAATGTTGGCTTACAATTGTTCACCTTCTTTCAACTGGGCTGCAAAATTATCAGTTGCCGAGATGGAAACTTTCCGTGAAGAATTAGCAAAAATGGGTTATAAATTCCAATTTATCACTTTGGCAGGTTTCCATGCTTTGAATACAGCAATGTTTGAATTGGCTTTAGCTTACAAAGAAAAAGGAATGGCAGGTTACAGCGAGTTGCAAGAAAGAGAATTTGCATTACAAGCCAAAGGTTTCCGCGCAGTAAAACATCAAAGTTTCGTAGGAACAGGTTATTTTGATGCTATTCAAACTACCGTTACCGCAGGAAATTCTTCTACGACAGCTTTAGCTGGTTCTACGGAAGCAGAACAATTCCATTAATTAGAATATAGAAAAAAATAAAGTTTTAATTATTATAAACTCATTTCCATTTTTGCTCTTTATAATCCGAAAAAGAGCCATAGTTTTTAATTTGTTGAAAAAATCGCCTCACAATTTTGTAAGGCGATTTTGTTATCAAGTGTGTTTTAGAATCAAAATTAATTTTCTTTTTGATAAGGTAAAAGTTTCCAAACAGCCCATATTTCTAGACTTGCAAGAACAGATAAAGCAATTACATTTGGTGTAAATCCGTCTAGTTTTAAACCTAAAGCTAAATCTCCTAATTCTATAAAAATTCTGGAAATCAAAGTGATAAACAACCATTTTGGCTTATTGGCGATTACTGAAATCAACAAAGCTAAAACGCTACCGAGAATTCTGACGCCCGCACTTCCGAATCCCATTTTTGCAGAATAAGTATCAAGATTTGCATTTGGGAAACTAATGTTCGGGTGAAAAGAGTAAACATAGAAAAAGAAACTTCCGGCAAGGATTAAAATCCAAGTGAAAATTTTTACTGAAGTTGGGATATTTTGTGTTTTCATAATTTATTAGATAATGCTGGAAACTGCTTTTTATATTTCTGGTTTTCTGCTTCTTTTACCATAAAATCAGCAACATCGCTTCTGTTGATGCTTCCGATTTTTACGCCTTTATACAAATTCGTTTCAATTTTGTATTTTTCGGTTAAAGGTTTATCTTTTAGTAAACCAGGTCTTACAATTGTCCAATTAAGGTCAGATTTTGAAATGATTTCTTCCATTTTGGTTTTATCTGCGTAAACATCTTTCAATAAATATTTAAAGAATAGTTTCATAAAAAAATTGGGTTGAAAATCCCAAGATTTCCCTGCTCCAAAGCCTGTGAGAACTATAGTTGGAATATCTTTTTTCCCAATTTCTACTAAAATTTTTGCAAAATCCGAATATAAAGTAGTTGGTTTCATACTTTTTCCGGTTCCTAATGCTACAATTACAGCATCCGCATTTTCTATAGATTTTTGCAAATCTTCTTTGTTTAAAGCATTTCCCTTTAATGAAATTAAATTTTGATTTTCAGGAAGTTCAATTGTAGAACGAGAAAGTGTGGTTACTTTATGATTTCTTTCTAAAGCACGTTTTACAGTTTCTAAACCAACTCCAGCAGAAGCACCGATTATTGTAATATTCATGTTTTTATATTTTGTCTCAATAAGAACGAGCTTTGACCCGTTTTCGTAAATTAGAATTTTCTCTGGCTTTAGCCAAAATCTAATTTTATTTAAGCAAAAATATAAAGTAGTATCCAAAATATACTAATTTTGACTGAAATTTCAAGTATATTTTAGGATACCAAAAGTTAAAAATCGATATTTTTTTTAACTTTTTATCTACTTTTGATGATGAAAAAATGAAAAATAAAGAAAAACAGCGAGGTTTATTAGACTTACAAGACGTAATCTACATTATTGGTGGTAGATGGAGAGGTGCAATATTGGCAAGCTTATGCGACAAGCCAAAACGTTTCAATGAACTAAAACGTGATGTCGGAAAAATTACACCACGTTCTTTAATAAAAGAATTAAAGTTTCTGGAAATGAACAAACTTCTTATAAAAACTGAAACTGAAAATTCTAACTTTGCAATGTATGAACTCACAGAACACGGTCATTCTCTACAACCTTTGATTTTTGAAATTATAGAATGGGCGCAGAAACACAGAAAAATAATTTTGGAATAGAATATCATAAAATCGCCTTAAAAATTAGTTAAGGCGATTTTGTTGTTGTCTCAAAACCTTGTTTGTTTTTTGATTAAAAGATCTATTTCTCCAATAGATTTTTTTCAAAATGTTCTAAAATTCTGCGGTATTCATCAACCCAAGAATACGTTTCTTTGAAACCGTGAGATTCTACAGGATAAGAAGCCAATGTCCAATTCTTTTTCCCTAATTCTATAAATCTCTGAGAAAGTCTTACGATATCTTTATATTCTACATTATCATCTACCATTCCGTGGAGCATTAGAAGTTGGTCTTGCAAATTTTGAGCATAGTAGATAGGAGAAGATTTTTTATATGCATCTGGATCAGTTTCTGGAAAATTGAGAATATTACCAGTGTATCCGTGGTTGTAATGTGCCCAATCTGTAACCGAACGAAGCGCAGCGCCAGCTTTGAATTCGCCTGGTTTAGTAAGAAGTGCCATCAGTGTGATGAAACCTCCGTAGCTTCCACCATAGATTCCTACTTTTTTGGAATCAATTCCGTATTTTGAAATCAAAAGATTTTTTCCGTCAATTTGGTCAGATAAATCTTTGTCTCCCATAAATCTGTAAATTCCCGTTCTGTGGTCTCTTCCGTAGCCATCACTTGCCCTATAATCTACATCTAAAACTGTAAAACCTTTTTCTACCAATAAATTATGGAACATATATTCACGGAAATAACTGCTCCACCAGTTGTGTGCATTTTGCAGATAACCAGCTCCGTGTACAAAAATGATAGCCGCATTATTTTTTACCGAATTTTCTGGTTGATATAATCTTGCATAAATAGTTTTGCCATCATTGGCAGAAAAAGAGATGACTTCTGGTTTTTGCCAATTGTAATTTTTGAATTCTGGAGTTAGAGAAGATGTAATTTGAGTTTTTTTAGCATTAGGAACATTATCTGCCCAATAAATTTCCCAAGGTTTATTTTTATAAGAATATCTTACCAATAGCTTTTTTTCGTCTGGAGATAGAGAAACTTCGTGGTTTCCGTCTTCTGTGAAAATAGGAATCATTTTGCCACCATCCACCGAAATTTTATAAAAATCTCTATTCCCAGGATGTGTGGTATTGGTACTTAGATAAAAATTTTTCTTGTCTTTAGATAATGTAACATCTCTTACTTCCCAATTTCCAGAAGTAATTTGTTTCAATTCTTTTTTTGCTAAATTATAGGTGTAAAGATGAGAAAATCCAGTTTTTTCGGATTGAAAGTAAATAGTAGAATTGTCTCCAAGGAAATCTAGATTTTTGCCCAAGTAACTATAGCTAGGGATTCCTGGTCCACCAATCCACGCTTCGTCGTGCTGATGGTCTATTTCTTGGAAAGTTCCTTTTTCTAGGTTTAGATTTACAATCCATCGGTCTTTATTATCTTGACTTCTGATGTCTAAAATGGCGTAATTCCCATCTTTGCTGTAACTGGTCTTCCCGAAAGAAATATAACGCTCTTCTTTGTTTTCTTTTTTGTAATCTTCAAAATATTTTGGTTGAACTTTTATGCCGTTTAATTTGCTAAAATCTACAAAATAAGCACTGTCTTTTTCTATATTATAAATCCCAAATCTTATAGGATATAAGTTCTTAAAAGATACTTTGTCTTTGCTATTTTCAGATTGGTTATAACCGTCACTGGTAATCCATTTTTCCATAATCTCGCTCTTGGCGTCTGGTTCAGTACCTTCGGTAAAAGTCACAAATTTTTCATTAGGATTTGGAGATAAATTCTGAATGTTTTTGCCTGTTCCGAAACTTTTCGGGAAGTTTTTCTTGATCAATTTATTTTTAGCAACATACCATTCTTTTCTTTTCTCTGAATCTCTTAAATATTGAAAAAGTTCTTCTTGCTGGTCGCTTAAGAAAGATTTTTCTTTTTTGATTTCTTCCCTAGATTTATTTTTGCTAAAATTGGTAATTTGCTCAAAACTTCCAGATTTAGAATTGATTTTAAGTAAATTACCAGCTTGTTCTACGAATATTACACCTTCATTTTTGCCAAGGCTGAGGTTAGAAATATATCCAGAATTTTGGAAAATTCTTTTCTTAATTTTAGTAAGAGGTTGGTAAGAGTATAATCCACCGTTTTGGATATAATAATAGGTTTTATAATCATTGGTAATGAAATTATTTCCATAAAAAGCAGCTTCTTCTGGTGTAGCTTTTTGGGGTTCTTTCATTCCTTTTTTCCAAAAATAAGTGCTTTTACCAATTTCTTTATTAGGATTCCATTCGAAATAGATGGTTTCATTATCCAAACTCCAAGTTGCATTTTCGGGTTGAAATCCTATAAATTCTTCCCCTTTCATAATATCTTCTAGTTTTAATTGTGTTTGGCAAAAAGAAAAATTGAAGGAGATTAAAATTAAAAAAAATAATGTTTTTTTCATTTTACTGATGAGATTTATTAAAAAATTTTAGTTTTTTGGAATTTAATAGAGGTAAAAGTAATAAAATATTCACAAATTTTTAGTTACTTTTATAGAAATCAATGAAACCGAATTTTCTCTATCTTTGCAAAATGATACGCATTACTAAAATTTTCACTTTCGAAACGGCGCACGTTTTGTATAATTATGATGGCAAATGCAAAAATATGCACGGGCATTCTTATAAACTTTTTGTTACCGTAAAAGGAACTCCTATTAATGATATTGACCATGTGAAAAACGGAATGGTGGTGGATTTTGGAGATATTAAGAAAATTGTGAAAGAAGAAATCATCAATATTTGGGATCACGCTGTTTTGCTTAATGCACTTACACCTCACAAAGAATTGGGAGAAGATTTAGAGCAAAAAGGGCATAAAGTAATTTACTGTAATTACCAACCTACTTGCGAAAATATGTTGTACGATATTGCCGAAAAAATTAAAAAAAATCTTCCAAATCACGTTCAATTAGCTTATTTGAAACTCCACGAAACCGAAAATTCCTACGGAGAGTGGTTTGCGGAGGAAAATTTTTAAAGAGCCAAGTAACAATAAATAGAGTCGCGTAGCGACGAACGATATTTTAACCTAAGATTTTAATCTAAGGAAAAAACAAAAAAATGAAAATCGAATTACAGCCTAATAAAAAAATATATTTTGCTTCTGATCAGCATTTTGGTGCGCCAACTCCAGAGTTAAGCAAACCGAGAGAAGCTAAATTTTTAGCTTGGTTAGACGAAATAAAACATGATGCACAAATTTTGTTTTTAATGGGAGATTTATTCGATTTTTGGCACGAATGGAAATATGTGGTTCCAAAAGGTTACGTAAGAATTCTAGGCAAGTTGGCAGAACTGAAAGACAGCGGAATCGATATTTATTTCTTTGTAGGAAATCACGATTTGTGGATGAAAGATTATTTGGAAGAAGAAATTGGGATTCCAGTTTTTTTTGAAAAACAATACTATGAAATTTCTGGAAAAAACTTTCTTTTAGCACACGGAGATGGACTTGGGCCAGGTGATAAAGGCTATAAAAGGATGAAAAAACTTTTTACCAATCCTATTGCGCAATGGTTTTTTAAATGGCTTCATCCTGATATTGCGATGAAAATTGCAGTTTATTTTTCTACCAAAAATAAAATGATAAGTGGAGTAGAAGATATGAAATTTTTGGGCGAAGACAAGGAGTTTCTCATTCTTTATTCTAAAGAAAAACTGAAATCTGAAAAAATAGACTATTTCGTTTATGGTCACCGTCATCTTCCGATGATTTTAGATTTAAAAGTGAATGAAAACAAAGCGAAATACGTAAATCTCGGCGATTGGATTTCGTATTTTACTTATGGAGTTTTTGATGGGGGAAATTTCGAAATTGAAAAATTTTAATGATAATTATGAAACAATTACCTTTAAAGCTATATCCAAGTAGACTTAAAACCGCTTTGTTACTTGTAGTCAGTTTGGTTTTTACAATTGGAGGAATCTTGATGATTCAAGATGGTAAAAATAAAGGTTGGTTTGTTTTTTCTTTTTTTGCATTATGTACTTTAGTTTTTCTTTTAATGCTTCTTCCAAATTCTACCTATTTAAAGATTTCGGAAGAGGGAATTGAAACAAAATCACTTTTCAAAAAATCTCAAATAATATCATGGGATGTTATTGATGAATTTGGAACAAGTTATGTTGGGCTAAACAAAATGGTAACACTCAATTTTAATGAGAATTACACCAAACAAAAGCTAGGAAGAGAAATTGCAAATTCAATAAGTGGTTTTGATGGTGCTTTACCTAATACTTACGGAATGTCTGCATCAAAATTAGCAGAATTACTGAACGAATACAAAAATAAATTTTCTTAATTTTTATTTATGTTTAAAAACATTTTCAACATAAAATCCGAATTAGATTTCCAAGCAAAATGTTTGGAAACTTTTCGTTATCAATATGAAAATGTGGAGATTTACAGAAAGTTTGTAGATTTTTTAGGTAAGAATATTTCAGAGATTAAGGATGTAAAAGACATTCCTTTTCTACCAATTGAAATGTTTAAAAACCATGAAGTTTTAGACAAAAATTCTGTTGCTAAAGATTATTTTCAAAGTTCTGGAACTACACAAATGCTCAATCGTTCTAAACATTTTATTGCAGATTTTAATCTTTACGAAGAGAGCATTTATAAAAGTTTTGAAAAATTTATAGGAAAACCAGAAGATTATATTTTGCTTGGTTTATTGCCGAATTATTCTGAAAATCAACATTCTTCATTGATTTATATGGTTGATTTTTTGATGAAAAAATCGGGGAAATCAGAAAATGGTTATTTCTTATACAATCATCAAGAATTGTTTGAATTGTTGCAAAAATTAGGAAAAGAGAACAAGAAAGTGATTCTTTTCGGGGTTTCTTTTGCATTGCTTGATTTTCTTGACTCTCAAAATGACTTTGCAACTTTACAAATTGACGATTTCACCGTTATAGAAACCGGAGGTATGAAAGGCAGAAAAGAAGAAATGACGAAAGACGAACTTTTGAAAATTCTACAAAAAGGTTTCGGAACGGATAAAATTTTTTCAGAATATTCGATGACGGAATTACTTTCGCAAGCTTATTCTTTAGGAAATAACGAATATTCTTGCCCAAATTGGATGCGAATTCTCATTAGAAACACTGAAGATCCTTTTTCATATGTTGAAAACGGAAAAACAGGTGCAATTAATATCATTGATTTAGCAAATTTACATTCTTGTAGTTTTATTGCAACGCAAGATTTGGGTAGGATTACTTATAATCGCTATGCTCAGAATGACAAAAACGATCTATTTCTCAATGACAAATTTCAAGTACTAGGAAGAATAGATCATTCTGATATTAGAGGATGTAGTTTGTTGGTTTCATAGAAAAGCCTTTTGCTAAAAATTTTAATAAAGAGATAACACATTAAAAAAACTCTATCAAAAATTTAGACAAAAGGCAATTCGTAATTATTTAATTTACTAATATGAAATAATTTTTCATGAAAATTTCTAAAATCTACATAATTTACTATTGTATGGGAATAGCAAAAAAATATCTTTCCCAGTGCGCTGAACCAAACGGAGTTTGCCAATACACATTTGTTCCTGATGATTATGTAGCACCATTTTGTTCTTGATTAACCCATAGTAATACATTTTATGGTTTCCAAAATGTCCAAACTGTTCCATTGAAAACTGCTAATTGATGAGATGTGGTATCATAAACTAACATTCCTGAAGATGGATTTACAATATTAATATGTGGACTTGCTACTTTTGGCAAAACCAGAGCTTTATCATTATCGGATAAGACTAGTATTCCTGGGGTAGTATTGTTTTCACCATCTGCTCCAATTACCACTTTAGCATTTGCAGATTCTGATTTTAAATCTTGTAATGTTGTATTTACTGTACCTGTATTATCTACCGACAAATCTACCCAGTTTCCAGATTTTAGGTATTTTATCTTCTTGTCAGATGAATCAAATATAAAGGTGCCGTCTACAGCCCCATTTACTGAGGCTGCAGAAATTACCCAAGGAAGTAATAACCCTCTGTTTTCGTTTCCGAATTCTAAGGAAACAGAATCATTTGTTATTGAAGATTTTCCAATCGCAACCTGACTAAATAAATTGCACGAGGAGAAGATGAGTACCAATATTGATATATTTTTCATTTCAATTTTATTTTTTGTAATTATGATATTTAAAATTAATCTGGACATGTTTGTGTATTAATACAATTCCACCCAAACGTAATACCATTATCAGTTGTGGTATAAACTTTAAGGCAGTTACTCGTAACATCATAAACTATCATACCTTCTACTAGATTGGCTACTGGAATTGAGGAGATTTGACTAGTAGTAAGTCTATTTATCACAAATCCTTTTGTTTTGGCTTCTAGAACTGTCCATGCGCCCTTACGTACCATAGGCCAATTGTCCATATTATCTGAACCCGCTCTTCCCAAAGCTGTAATACCGTGGTTGGACTCCAAAACAATTCCTGTAGTCATTGCTGGCTTGTAGCAATATGTTGCCAAACACTGTGAACTAATTAAAGCATTCTTTACATCCCCAATATTTTGACCTGAAGTATTATTATAATCAGAAGGCGTTGTTAATTGAGGTAATCCCTGAGAATTAGCACAAGTTGACAAGGCACAAAGATTTTTGTTACTTGCTGAAGAACCTGTCCCTACTGATACCGTTCCAGCTGATGTAACTAACTGAGACGTTGTTATGCTGGCTCCACCCTCTATAGCATCTAAACAACCATCGTTATCACTATCCAAATCAAAAACGTTATAGACTCCGTCTCCATCTGTATCACAATATTTAGGAGATTGGCTATATACCCCATAAGCAAATGCATTGGCTATAATACGGGATATATTTCTAATTTCAGAATTAGTATTATCGACATTGTTTGTTTTTCCTGTATTGATAGTTGAATTGTTAATAGTGGTTGCATCACTCAGTATGATATCATTATAAGGTATAGATCTTGCTATTGATGATCTTCCATAATAATCTTGAAATAATACATCAAGCCCAGTTCCTTGGAAAGTATTTTGCACTGTTCCTACTTGATCAAATGTATTTACGACACCAAATGAGGATGAACTTCCCATAATGTTCTGTCCGGATGTTGTAGGGCTATTGCTATTCACATTATTATCAGACACCGTAAAACCATAATACCAAGCATTATTCTGAACAGCGAAAACAAAATTGTCAAGTTCTGCTTTAGACCATTCTAAAATTCCCTGCATATTGCTAGCGGAAACAGCTTCTGCTCCTGTACAGTTTGTGGAAGGCAATGAAGGTGTTGGCGATGTACAAGTTCCTGCTCCGGAACCTATATATATCATATCAATTCCTTGTGTTTCTATGCTAGCTTTAGTAACGGGTGTCGTGAGCGCTACAAATTCTAAAGTATAAGGCACTGTTCCAGTTGGTCCAAAATTGGTGGTATCTGTTAAGATATTTCTAACATTTTCTATATCGTTTAATGCTGGGACCACATCCAGATATCCTACTTTGTACGTAGAAACCGAACCACAGTTTGAATTTTCAATGGCATCGGTTATACCATCGTTGTCATCATCTATATCAATAACATCAGGAATTTTGTCTCCATCGTGATCAAGACATTTATTATAATCCGAAGAATTTGCATATAAAGTGTAGGTAGATGTGTAATTTAATACGCCGCTGTCTACAGAAGTCTCCACCGTATTAGCCAATCCATTTGCACCAACGTTGGCTGCAGTTCCCACGGTTGGCTGATTAGAATTATTTGTAGCACCACTTTCAAAAGAGTCGTTACATCCGTCACCGTCACTATCCGTATCCAAGTGATTCGGTATTCCGTCTCCATCAAAATCTGCATTACACAATGTCCCTTTAGATTTTAGAGAACTATTGTAGTTTATAAAGGTCGGAACCACTTCCTGCACATAATTAGCATTCACAGTTCCTGAAACTCCTAACAATCTATATCTGCTATATTCTGCTGCATTCTGAGTAACAGTAAATATTACACTTTGTGTTCCCACTTGCCCTACTGTATTATTATTTGCTGGCGTAGTTTGTAAAGCCGGCGTAACATTTCCGGTAAGATTTATCCATTGTGTACCATCCCAGCCATCCAAATGCACAATAGCACCAGCATTAAAAAAATTAACGCCTGCATTCTGCATTGGTATAACTAATGTGGTCAACTGAGCTTTTGCAACCAAAGTAAAATCGAAGACAGATTTGCCTGCAATGTTTTGAGCATTGAATTGAGCACCGTTTGCAGGAGTAGTATCAAAATTGTTTTCGTAAACAGTATTATTAAGATAATTGAAATTAGTGGCGGTTAAATCACTGGTAAAGGCACTGAATTTCAATAGCTCCACATAAGAGTAAAAACACTCCGGTGATTCTACAGAATCCGGAACACCGTCGTTATCATCATCAATATCAATAACATCTGGTACGCCATCATTATCATTATCAGCACACAGCCTTAAATTGCCATTGATCGCATAATCTCCATATGTAGAAACGTAATTAATAGTTCCGGAATCTACAGGACTTTCCTTCGCATCCGCCAAACCATTAGTTCCATAAGGTCCTGGAAATATATAACCAACGTTTGCTATTCCGTTATAAGGAAAAGAAGTGCTGGCTAAACTGGAAGTAGCTCCCGCTTCGAATGCATCTGAACATCCATCATTGTCACTGTCTAAATCAAAATAATTAGGAATTCCATCACCATCTTTATCTTCACTACAAGTTGGTTTAGGGTGGTTACTTGCTTGATATCCTACAATAGTATAAGTAAGCTCCGTAACGGTATGTGTACAACAATAAACAGCATCATCCACACCATAAATTCGATATTTATAATACTCAGCTTGGTTAGCAGAAGGGATACTGAGTGCTGTGTTCATAGCACCGTTATTATTGGTAAAAGTTGCCAAATCTACCCAAGCATAGCCATTCCAACCTTGTATTTTAAAATCTGCATTACCTGTAAATAGGTTACCTGTACCGTTTGGCGTTATACTACTTAGCTTTACTGATGTAGGAAAAGAGATTTCAAAAATAGTTTTATTCCCGATACTCTGATTATTGGTAAAGGAAATGCTGGTAGAAGTAGTTCCATCATATACATTTCCGATAGCACCAGTGCTAATGCTTAAATCAGTACTAACTGTAGGCAATACTTCACCTATAGAGTAGAAACAAGAGGGTGCTTCCACAAAATCTGTAACCCCATCGTTATCATCATCGATATCTACCACATCATTGATGCCGTCACCGTCATTATCCTTACACGTATTAAGCCCGCTGAAAAGGGCGTACTTTATGTAATTGGTGGGAGCATAATTAATAGATGCGTTAAAAGTATCATTATTCTCTAAGCTGCTTGCCAATCCGTTTGTTCCATATGGCCCAGGAACAATGCCTGTTGCAGTGTTAATTCCCGGAACGCTGGTTTCTACGCCATCAAAACACCCGTCATTATCACTGTCAAGATCCAAAATGTTAGGAATTCCGTCTCCATCAGTATCTACCGAACACGTTGCCTTAGGAAAGTCTGCCGGATTGTAATTAGTAAAAACAGGCTTAATTTCATTAAAATAATCTTGATCTGTCTGACCAGTAACACCATAAATTCTATATTTATTATATCTTCCTGCATTTTGGTTCACCGTGTAAGTCACAATTCCGTCTGCCTCAATATTGCTGGAAGGATTGTAATCAGTAGAATTCAGACTTACCCAAGCAGAGCCGTTCCAGCCTTCTAATCTGGTTACAGATGAGTTTGCCTGGCTTATGTAATAAAATGGATTAAGAGTTGAGTTCAGAACTACATCCACAGCAGAAAGCTGAACTGCTGTAGTAAAGCTTAGCTCAAAAATAGTATCCCCTGAAAGTGTATTCAATGAACTTAAATAATTATTTGTAGTCGTATTACTATCATAGAGATTATTAATTCCTCCCGTCAATGCAAAACTGAATGGACTTGATAGAGTGAATTTACTTATTTCTTCCAAGGAATAAAAATCCGCCGGCGCTTCAATTATATCCGGAATACCATCGTTATCATCATCTAAGTCAATACTATCATTTATACCATCGCCATCAGTATCTTTACAAACACTTATACATTTTGTCAATGCAAAAGGATTGTAAGTGTTACTGTAATTGAGAACCGCGCTATCTGCAGAGGTTTCTACAGAGTTTGCCAGTCCGTTTGTTCCATATGGTCCCGGAATCGTAGTTGTAGATGAAGTGGCACCTGTTACCTTAGCTTCAAATGCGTCCGGACATCCGTCTCCATCACTATCTGCATCCAAGTGATTAAGAATTCCGTCTCCGTCTGTATCATTAGAGCAGGTAGCTTTAGGATAATTAACACCCGCAGTATAATTGATACCAAGTTCAGACATATATAACAAGTCTGTATTTCCTGATCCTGATCCTTGTATTCTATATTTTGAATAGTAATTAGGAGTATTTACCGTAAATACTCTTATATTTCCTGCAAATCCGTTAGCTTCTGAAGTAGGCGTATAAGGAGTACTCAATGCAACCCAAGAATTTCCGTTCCATCCTTCAAGCGTATAAGTGGAATTTCCAAGATAGTAGAAAGGGTTATTTGCACTAAGTGATCTCACCGTAATACTAGAGAGCATTACAGGCTGTTGATAATTTAATTGCAGAACAGTCTTGCCTGCTACTGATTGAAAGGTAGAATAAACATAGGTACTATTTCTATTATCAGTTAGCACCGTTTTTAAATCACTTCCTCCAATATAGGTAAATGTAAAATCGCTGGTTATCGTATACGAGTTATTTAATTCGTCATTGGTATAAAAACAATCCGGTGATTCTATTCCGTCTGGAACGCCATCGTTATCATCATCTAAATCATCAACATCTTTTATACCGTCTCCATCGGTATCGGTACAAGCATTTATAGCAGTATTAGTAGCATACACATCGTAAAATGAGGTATAATTTATAACCCCGCTATCAATAGAAGTTTCTACAGAATCTGCTAATCCGTTTAATCCATATGGTGCAGAAATGGTAAATGTGGATGAAGTCGCTCCGGTTACTTTGGCTTCAAACGCATCCGGACATCCGTCTCCGTCGCTATCGGTATCCTGGTGGTTGGGAAGCCCGTCATTATCTGTATCATTGCTACA
This sequence comes from Flavobacteriales bacterium UBA1937, assembly GCA_002337005.1. Lineage (GTDB taxonomy): Bacteria > Bacteroidota > Bacteroidia > Flavobacteriales > Weeksellaceae > Cloacibacterium. The sequence continues at coordinate 14,511 of DDFD01000093.1, forward strand.
AGTTGGCTTAGGGTAATTAGAACCAACTGTACCATAATCTACCACAATCTCCGATAAGTAAGTAATATCATTATTGACACCTGTTAACGCCGTGCCCAAAATTCTATATTGAGTATAAGCGTTATTTGGAAATAATGTGTTTGTAAAAACATGCTGATTTCCTGCAAAGCCATCCGAATCACTTGTCGGAAGATATGGAACGCTTAAACTTGTCCATACAGAGCCGTTCCACCCTTGCAACGTGTAAGTTGCTCCTCCTAGATAGTAAAAAGGATTAGAGCCAAGCGATTTTACAGTTATATTGCTAATTTTCACAGCTTGTGTACCATAATCCCACTGTAAAACCGCTTTATTATTTACAGATTGCGCACTGGAGGAATAGACATAGCTACTATTATTTCCGTCTGTAAGTCTTGCTTTCAATGTACCGGAAGCCGGTATATAAATTATTCCTGTATAATCAGAAGTTAAAGAATACATGGCATCAAGCTCTGCCTGAGTATAAAAACATGCAGGTGATTCTAAATGATCCGGAATCCCGTCATTATCATCATCAATATCTGTTATATTTGGGATTCCGTCATTATCAGTATCCTGTGCAAATGTATACTGAGGAATGAGGAAAAAGCCTAACAGAATTAAGACTATTAATAATTTTTTTTTCATCATATAATTATTTATTTTTTAGTTGAATACTTTTAAACTATTACTGGTTCATTAATCTTTATTGAATAGGAATCGCAAAAAAGTATCTTTCCCAGTATCCTGATCCAAATGGAGTCTGCCAAAAAACATTCGTTCCTGAAGATTGTGTAACACCATTTTGCTCTTGATTCACCCACAGATAATAAGTTTTACTGCCTCCGGATGTATTATTGACCACGCAATAGCCGGATAAATAACTCTTGTTAGCTCCTCTTGCTATTACCCCTGCGCTACCCCTTTGTCCGGTATACGCCAGATCAATGTCGGCTGTTACCGTACCGGCAGAAGCACTATCTGAAAAGAAAGCAGTATACCATAATGAGCCGTCAGATGTAATCACTTTAGAAGAGTCCGGATTTACAGACACCGTTGAACCTACGCCAATAAGCCACTTTCCCGCTGGCAGTGTTATGTAGCCTCCTGTATACATACTGATATTAGGAGGCGTTCCTGCTCCATACGAAGAAAAACTTGTGGAAGTATTTGGCAACACGCCGGAAATTGCATCAACTGCTATAGTTTGCCAGGATGCATTTCCATTGGTGTCTGATGTAAGAACTTTTCCATTACCTTGTGTTCCGTCTTCAATTCTTAATGCAGGAGAAGAACTGTTTTTAATATGCAAAATAGTACTTGGAGTTGAGTTGTTGATTCCAACGTTGCCATTATCCAAAATGGTAAATAATTCTTTCGAGTCGCTATTGTTTACTTCAAAAGCTTTAGTAGTATTTGTGTTTCCTTTTGACAGAATGTCTAAGGTTGCTGATGGCGTTTCAGTATTGATACCTACTTGGCCGAAGGATAGTGAGTATAATGATATGCCTACTGATATTATGATTTTTTTCATTTTTTTGATTTTTTAACATTATAAAAATCTAAATGATTTTAGATGATTAACCTACTGGATTTGAAATCCAATTACCACAAAATTCAATTTTGATTTTTTTCTATTATTTAAAGTGAACAAAATATAAGTAACTTGTCCCCAAAAAATGTTTTGATTTCAACTATTTTCACTTTGTTTTTAGGGAATTCTAATCTTTTCTCTAACGATAAAAATGTGTATTTTTGATTGTAATTATTTCTATTGAATATTCCAACATATAGTTCTAAAACTGACAATAATTGTATATAAAGTAAATCTGAACAATATGTTTAATGAGAAACTACATTATTGCAATTACTGAGAATATTAACAAGAGTAATCATCAAATTTTCATTTTCTTTTTGTTCGTTATTTTCATTACAGATAAGTTAGTTTTTTAATTGTGTAGGAACATTAGGGTTATTTTGATAATTACTGCCTAATGGGCCTGGGAATGCATAGCCTGCACCAAATAAATTATAATCATTCGTATCAATAGTACCATTTTCATTATCATCTCCTGTTATATAAAGTGAATGATAATAGCCAACTGCAACATCTACAACCTTCTCTGATATGGCCATACTTGTAATGGATACTTTTTGCCAAGATGTAGAGTTGTTCACAAAACCAAAATCATCACTAGCTCCAAGTTTACCGAAATAGTTATAGCCACTTACATAAACATTAGGCTTTACAGGAGTATTTGATTGTTTAGTGATTAATGCAAAAGAACCAATACCAATACCACTGTCCATTCCTTTAACTTTTACTATGGATTCACCCGAATCCAATGTTACATTATCTCCATGATTATATGCATATCCTGTGGCTCCTCCACTGTGTTCATTATTGTTACCGAACCTATGAATTTTACCTAATCCATCCAGAACTATAGTACTGTTGGAGGTACAAGCTACGTCCTTTGCGTAGGCAGCAGAATTAGTGGATCCGCCAATGAAAATTGCACTAGCTGTAGGCTGCTGAGTCCAGCCGGTTAATGATGGTGATGTATTTTGGTAATATATATTGTATCCCCAATAGTGTAATTTTCCCGTACTATCAATTGCACATACTTTATCCTGAGCCATTGCAAAATCTGTCACTACAACACTACCTGCCAATGAGCCTGAGCTTATAACAGTAGGAGTAGAAACCCATCCGGTATTAATATTGTTACCATTCATGTAATTAAAATTGGCTCCCATTGTATAAAGCTTCCCGTCATCTCCAAGAATTATGGTATTGAAGTAACTAGATTCGACTTTAACTGCCTTAACACCTGATGGCAAAAGAACTTCAGTAGGAGAATCTGTCGTGATAGTTGATGGATAATCTAAGCCATTCTTACCATAGATATTATAACCCCAGGAATATAACTTCCCAGTTGCTGTTACGGCATAACCGCTATAATAACCAGAAGCCACATCTATACATGGTTCAGCTATAATTTTTACTGGTACTCGTTGATAGCCTACAGTGTTCGTCCCGACTGCTCCCAGTCCTCCGTACCCCATTGTGTATACATTTTTATCATTCGCATCAATATATACTGACTGATATAGGAAATCTCCATCAGCGTCAATAGCCCTTATTTTACCATTCGATGCAGTACCATTACCATTATAAGTATTATTAATAATTGTCGTTACACCACTTGCATCCAGAAGACAGTCGGACCATTTTGTGTCTATTTTAACTCTGACACATTTCAGTGTATTGTCATAGACAAAAGTTGCTTCTACGGCTTGTGTATTTTCAGGAGTTATGGTTGATGGAGCTTCACTAACGATTGGGAGGACGAGCCCCATTTCTTTTGATTTGTTTTGAATATGTAAAACCCCTTTTGGGTTTTCAGTATTAATCCCGACTTGGCATAGCAATCCCGTATAGCAACAAATTGCTGCCATAATTAAATTTTTTTTCATTGTTGTGTTTTTAAATAGTTGTGTTTTTTAGAATAAGCACATTTAAACTCAACCAGTTTAAATGTGCTTCAGTATTATTTTTTAAAATTTCATAAGTTTAAATAAATTAGTCGCGTTGTTACTGCCTAAGGTTCCATATATAGTATATCCACTTCCTAGGATTCTGCCTCCTCCTTCTGAAAGGGTAGAAGACATTGTGATAAAGGTTCGGTTAGTCGCTAAATCAATATATTGGATATTCCAGGTTGGATCAAGGTCAGATATTGACACAGAAGTCCAAGTGTATTTTATTGTGGCATCTCCCGTTCCAAATCTGCCAATTGAATTTAGACCAGTCACAAATACTCTTTTGTTTGTAGCTATTATTGCTCCTCCCGAATCGGCTTCCATATCCACAACATATTCTCCGGAATTTAGCGTGAAAGGTGTGACGGAAGTTAGTGTAGTAACGATGCCACTTCCAAACCCGATTCTGTAATTCTCACCCGCCACTATTACTTTTCCTTTATTAGTAAGCGCAATCGTTTGATAATATGAAAGAGAAAGTTTTACGATTTGTTCCCCGGATGAGAGAAATGATGAAAAGACACTTGTAATGTCAACAGGTGTGGAGACTGTCTGTGTAGTCGTAAATCCTGGAATGTAATTAAAGAAATGTCTGCCCCAAACAAATATCTTACCATTTTTGTCAACCGCAGCAAACATACCATAAACAAGATTGTTCTGATCGTTTCCAAAAAGAGCTACAATATTGGATAATGATGCCACTTTTGTAAAAGTTGTTTGATCTGTAGTTGTGCCGTTTCCGTTATGTCCGTACAAACCATAACCAGCTGTGTATACATTTCCTTTGTCAGTGAGGATTGCAGTAGTTGCACTTCCATTCATATTTGCTACGGAAATAACTTTTTCATCCGAATAGCTAAAAGGCATAGGCACTTCTTTAAACCCCTGAACATCACAAGTAGAACAGGTTGTCCCGGCAACACCTAATTGTCTGTATGCGTTATTTCCGGAAACATACAATTTACCGTTGTCTGCCACAATAAAAGAACTGCTACCACCAGCAAGGATGTAAGTAGGCTTAATATTATATCTTTTATTAGCAGGATCTACCGTGGTACCAGACCCAATTGCCCAAGAATTTCCTACTCCGTAAAGATAATTTGAATTACCAGAATAGCTAAAAGCAGTAAAATTGTCTCCGGAGGATATCGGTTTTTTGTAATAACTGTTTAAAGCTGGTGCTGGTGATGAAGTAAGCCAATATTGTGTGCCGATAACCGCAACATTCACCACATCCTTAACCTGATCCTTATCTAGTAAGCAATCTGACCAGGCAGTTGATTTTTTGAAGCGTAAACATTGCTTTATAGAATCATACACTACAGTTGCTTCTACCGGCGTAGAATTTGATGGGTTTACAGTTATTGCCGCAGAATCAACAATGGGCATCACCAATCCCATTTTTTTGGTCTTGTTTTTTATGTGCAATACTCCTTGTGGATTTTCAGTATTTATTCCTACTTGCCCAAATAGCAAATTTGAAATAAAACCTATAATAATGATAATGTTTTTCTTTTTCATAAAAATATTTTAATTGTTAATTTGAAATTCATTTTTTTAATTTTTCAAATTAAACAGGTGGAGCCCTATCCGAAAGATTGATTAAAGTTGTTAATCGAAATTTAGAATCAAGATAATATTGATCATTTCTTTTTGTTATGAATAACAAACCTTTTTGGAGGCAAATATTTCCTATATGCAAAAATTTAAAATGATATGAAGTGTTTAAGAGATTTGCATTTGCTGATAAAAGATTTTTGAAAAAACAATCTTGAGGAGTATTATGAAATTTTTTTTGTGGAATAACGACTTTAGTATGAATTTGCTTTTTCTTACTGATTGATTTATATTGCTTTTTAGAACTGAGTTTAGCTATGTTTTTTTTTATTTTTTTTTGGCAATTTTTAGTCTGAATAAAAATATTTTCAGCTCCATAAACATTTGCATCCTCTGATATGAAGATAGTAGTAGTCTCCTTTTTAGTTGAGTTTGTGGCAATACTACTTGAATCAGAAATTTTTATTTCATTACTTTTATTTTCAATTTCTAAAAAGCTCTTTCCAAACAAAACATTCACTATTAAAACCAAAATAATTTTAATAAATAAATGAATTGCTTTATCTGATTGAGACATTTTAATCTGTGTTTTTTACAAAATTATTCTTTAAAATAAGTTAATTTTAATAATTTTTATACCATTTATAAAAATGCTTATTTTTAAATAAGTGTATGATATTCAATTATTTACATAAGTTAATTTATAAAATGACTATCTTTTCTTCTAGATATTAAAATGCTTTTTTTATATTTACAGATATTGTAACCATAATATTTTTTTTATTATAATGTATAATCTAACTTAAAGCCAATAGGATTTATGAGTTTTAATGATCCCATTTCTGATATTGAAAAATTATTGTTAAAAAGATATTTTGTGCAATTTCAGTATGTTATATTGTTACTTTTCTTATTGAATGGTGTGTCTTTTTATTTAGAAAATAGAATTCACTATAAATTTTTCTTTTTTGTTTTTTTTTGTGATTTATTTGTAACTTTAGTAATTTATAAACTAGATTATGACATTATAAAACCATACGTTAATCCATACTTGGTAGTTGTTTTTCTTTTTTTATGGTATTTTTCTTTAACAGTTTGGTTATATAATCCAAGTATTTTGATTTTTTTTGTTTTATTTCCTTTTGGGGTAAGTATTATATTTTCGAGAAAAAATGTTATTTATTGGAGTTTAGCTTCTTTTTTGGCAATTATTTTAACAATTTTTGTTATTAAAGATATGTTTTTGCTTACTATCCCTAGAACTAATGTAGTTTTAAGCAGCATCAAAATAGTAGTTTCTTTTGCTTTTATTTTTGGATTTATATTTTATTATAATTCAATACTAATAAAAGCAAAGTATAATAATTTGGAAATAGATGACTTTCATTTTGGTGATTTTTCATCTATGAATAATGAAATTGATGAAAGTATTTTTGATGAAAAAGAAATTAATTATTATAATGATCTGTTTAAAAAAATTGAACATTTTTTACAAGAAAATGCTCCTTGGAAGGATCCTAATTATAATGTGCAAGATCTCGCATATAGTCTTCAGACCAATAGTACTTATGTTTCGAGAGCCATTAATTTGAATGCAAAAATGAATTTTAAAAACTTTGTAAATACTTATAGAATAGAGTTTATAAAAAAAGAAATTCAAAATAATAAAAATTATAATCGATATAAATTGATTTATTTGTACTCGCAGGCGGGATTTAGGCATCAATCTACATTCAACAAGGTTTTTAAAAAAATAACGAATATGACGCCATCAGACTATATAGAGTCTGTGAATAATAACAATTTACCATTTTGATAGTATTAAATAATAAAAATGCTACAATAGTAGTAGTTTTTAATAGATAATAGAGATGATTTTACAATTTTTGGGTTATCAATAATAATAATAAAATCTATTGATATTAGGGGATGTAGTTTGTTGGTTTCTTAATAGATTTTCAGATATTTATAAAAACCAAAAATCCCACAAATATTTATTTGCGGGATTATTTCTAAAATTTATATAAAATTTTAATTTTCTTCTTTCTGAAGTAAAAATTTATAGATTAAACCACCAACTACTGCTCCTAAAATAGGCGCTACCCAGAATAACCATAATTGTGAAATAGCTTGTCCGCCTACAAAAATGGCTTGAGATAAACTTCTCGCAGGATTTACAGACGTATTAGTAATAGGAATTGAAATAAGGTGAATTAAAGTTAATCCTAGACCTATAGCTATACCTGCAAATTTTCCGTTGGCAAATTTATCTGTGGCTCCTAAAATAATAATCAAGAAGAACATGGTTAATAAAAATTCTGTAAGAAAAGCCTGCATCATACTGTAGCTTTTACCAAAATATACTGCAGATTCATAAAAGTTAGTTGCAAATGCACCAGCAGAACCATCACCAGCTCCTCCATTAATTATTAATAAAGCAGCAGCAGCAGCTATAGCGCCTATGCACTGTGCAAGAATATATGGAACTAAATCTTTAGCAGAAAATCTACCTCCAGCAAGAAGCCCAAAAGAAACCGCAGGATTAAAGTGTCCACCAGAAATGTGCCCTACAGCATATGCCATAGTAAGCACAGTAAGACCGAAGGCAAGAGAGACCCCTAGTAGCAATATGCCAAGTTGTCCGTTGTCAGCAGGAGCAATTTGTGATGCAAATATTGCGCTTCCACAGCCTCCAAATACTAGCCAAAAGGTGCCAAAAAATTCGGCAAATAATTTTTTCATTGTTTTTTGTATTTTTAAATTGTTAGTTATTATCAAATGTATAAAAAAATAAGATAATTTTATATTTTTTTGTTAAAAATCATTAAATAAAAATATTGAGAATCATAGACTTTTATTATCTTTACCCACTTGAAAAACATTCTTATATGAAAAACAAATTACTAATATTGCTAGCGTTCTTATTAGCAAACGCCAGTATGAAAGCCCAAGCTTATTTGGATGACATTATGCTTCAGTCCTTTGGTTGGGACGAATATACACAATCTAAAACAACTTCAGAGGGAGGTATTTATGAATTTTATAATGCAAGAGCTGGTGTTTTAAAAGCCGCTGGTTTTGATATGATTTGGTTTCCACCGCCAAGTGCATCTACAGGTGGAAACGGATATTTTCCTACAGAAATTTACAATTTTTCTCAAACAGCTTGGGGATCTGAAGCGCAATTGAGAAAAATGTTAACCAACCTTAATGCTAGAGGAATTTATCCTATTGCAGATGTAGTGGCTAATCATAGAAGTGGTACTACAAGCTGGGTAGATTTTACTAATCCTACATGGGGTTGTGAAACTATTTGTAATAATGATGATGCAGCGAGTGCGTCTTATGTAGGCTGTAGACCTTCAGGTGCTGCAGATACAGGTGAGGGTTTTGGAGGTTCTAGAGATTTAGATCATACAAATGTTACTGTACAAAATGGATATAAATTATATTTATCTAAGTTAAAAAATTTAGGATTTAAAGGTTGGAGATGGGATTTTACCAAAGGATTTTCTGCTAATTATTTTGGTAGCTATATAGCAGATAGTCAACCATATTATTCTGTGGGAGAATATTGGGATAGTAATTTAAGTTTAGTAAAAGGATGGATAGATGGTACTAATGCAGCTGGAGCTAATATTTCTGGTTCTTTTGATTTTCCATTATATTATACTTTAGGCAATGTTTTATCTACTAATAATTTTTCATCATTGAATAATTTTGGTTCGATGGCAGGTTTAGCTGGTCAGTTTGGATATTCAGAAAAAGCGGTTACATTTGTAGATAATCATGATTCATTTGCTCTTGGTTCTGCAATTTTAGGAACTAATATTCCAAAAGCTTATGCATATATATTAACACATCCTGGTATTCCTTGTGTATTTGGTCCACATTATTATGGTGGAACATATGCCAAAGACGGGACTTCTAGAACATATTCTAATTATTCTTCGGTTATTAATAAATTAATGACTATCAGAAAAACATCTGGGATTGATGCTTGGAGCTCTGTTACTATTGATCAATCAGGTATTGGTTTATATGCGGCATATATTAAAAAAAGATCCTCTGATACCGATCCTGTAATTGCAATGAAAATAGGTCCAAATTCTTGGTCCCCTACAGGAACAGGATGGTCTGTTGTAGCTTCAGGTACTGATTATGCAGTATGGATGAAAACTACAGTGAATGTACCTCCTACAATTTCTATTTCTCCTGTAGGTGGAACTTTTGCAAATGGTACCCCAAAAACAATTACTATTACTGGATCTGATGATAGTTTTATAACTCCTACTTTTTATTATACTACAGATGGTTCTGAACCTACTACTTCATCAACTAAATATACTGGTGCATTTTCTGTTTCTTCAGATGTAACGATTAAAGCAATTGGTATTGATAATTTAGGATTAAGTTCTGGAGTTTTAGAAAGAGCTTATGCTTTTAAAACACCGAAGGATGTAGTTATTAGATTTAAACCTCCTACTACAACACCTAATTGGCCATTGCCAAAAATTCACTATTGGGACTATACGCCTACAACTGCTCTTACGGCTGCAGATTGGGCTACTCCAATTAATATGACAGCAGATCCTGATAATCCAGGGTGGTTTAAATATACATTTCCAAGTATTATTCAGGTAAGTTTCTTGTTTAGAGATGGTAATGCTACTGGTACTTTAGGGGAAACTAAAACGGCTGATATTGTTGGGGTTTCACAAGATAGTTGGTATGAATGGGATCCAACAAGTTCTACTTTTGTAAAATTAGTAAATAACCTATCTACTGATGATATTAAAGGTAATAAAGCTAATTTAACTTTATTACAAAATCCTGTTGTAAATGGAGTGGCACAAGTAAGACTTAATAATGCTAAAAATGGTATGTTAAGTATATTAGATATATCTGGAAAACTATTAAAAACTCAGAAACTATCAAAAGATAGTGGTGATGAAACTGTTTCCGTTTCTGGATTAAAATCTGGATTATATATTTTACAGTTAAATTCAGACAAGGGTACTTCTACCGTTAAAATGATTATTAAATAATAATTCAAATTAATTCTAACTAAAAAGCCTTCCAAATAAATCTTTGGAAGGCTTTTTTTAAAATTTCATATCATAAATTACATTGATGTATGTTTTGCTACCATTGTCGTCCCAAATGTCATACATTCCTTCTTTAGAAGGTTTTGAAGTTCTTTTCATTTGATGCGTGTTTTTTCTGAGAATTGCCAGAAGAATATATTCGTCTGAAACTGAATTTACCAAAAAAGCAGTTTTTTCTGACTTGCCATCACCAGAAGACAACATTGCATCTATCAGTTTTCTAAACTGATTAGAATAATGATTAAGTTTTGTGCTGTTGTCTTGTTGTCTGTAGTAGCATTCCATTACTACACTTATGGTTTCTAAATCTGTAGGGTTATCTTTTAATATTGTTTCGCCCAGTTCTAGCGATTTTTTCAAATCTTCTTTTTTGAATTGTGTGCGTAATTCTTCACTTTTTTTAAAATCAACGGTAGATTTTATTCCATAATACAAATATCTGGCTTCTAAACTATCTAACTGAATTGGTAATCCCTTGTACTTAAACAGGATTTTTTCTAGATTATACTGAGAAGATGGATTTTCTATTTCCTTTTTAATCTCTTTTAGATTTACATTTTGGGCAGTAAAATGAGAGAAGTGGAAAAGAAGGATAAGTGCAAGGAAGATTTTTTTCATAATTAAAATGTTAAGATAGTTTATCAAAAATAGCAAATCTCTTTTATTTTTAATAAGATAATTAACTATAATTCATAAAAAAACTCCCGAAAAAATCGAGAGTTTTAGATTTATAAGTAATTTTTAGTATTACAAAGATGCAGAGTGAATTAACAAATCTGTTAATTTGTTAGAATATCCCCACTCATTATCATACCAAGAAACTAATTTTACAAACGTAGGAGATAGCATAATACCAGCATCTTTATCAAAGATTGAAGTTCTAGCATCTGATACAAAATCTTGAGAAACTACTAAATCTTCAGTATATCCTAAGATACCTTTTAATTCTCCTTCAGAAGCAGCTTTAATAGCAGCAGCAATCTCGTCATAAGAAGTTGGTTTTTCTAATCTTACTGTAAGGTCAACTACAGAAACGTCTGCTGTAGGAACTCTGAAAGACATACCAGTTAATTTCCCGTTAAGAGAAGGAATTACTTTACCTACCGCTTTTGCAGCACCAGTAGAAGAAGGGATAATATTGGTAAGAGCAGCTCTACCACCTCTCCAATCTTTTAAAGATGGACCATCTACTGTTTTTTGAGTAGCAGTAGTAGCGTGTACAGTTGTCATAAGACCTTCTAGAATTCCGAAGTTATCGTGAACGACTTTTGCTAGTGGAGCTAGACAGTTCGTAGTACAAGAAGCGTTAGAGAAGATTTTCACATCATCTGTAAGTGTAGTGTGGTTTACACCCATTACAAACATAGGAGTGTCATCTTTAGAAGGAGCAGAAAGAATTACTTTTTTTGCACCAGCGTTAATGTGAGCTTGTGCAGTATCTTTAGATAAGAAAAGACCTGTAGATTCTACAATATATTCAGCACCTACTTCATTCCATTTTAAGTTAT
>DDFD01000071.1 GCA_002337005.1 Flavobacteriales bacterium UBA1937
TAAAATAGAACGGATTTGATTATTTTATGAATTAAAATTTAGACTTGAATAACGCCTAAATTAAATTTTTCTGTAATAGGAGAATGATTTGCAACTTCAATGCCTGTAGAAATCCATTTTCTGGTATCTAAAGGATTGATGATAGCATCTACCCAAATTCTTGCTGCAGAATATTCACTTTTGGTTTGTTTGGTATAATTCTGAGTGATTTTTTCTATTAATTGTTGATGTTCTTTTTCTGAAATTTGTTTTCCTTGTTTTTTGAGTGCTGATTCTTGAATTTGAACCAACACTTTTGCAGCTTGAGTTCCGCCCATTACGGCTAATTCTGCCCAAGGCCAAGAAACTATTAATCTCGGGTCATAAGCTTTTCCGCACATTGCGTAATTTCCTGCACCGAAAGAATTTCCTGTGATGATGGTGAATTTAGGAACAACAGAATTGGCAACAGCATTTACCATTTTGGCACCATCTTTTATAATTCCTCCGTGTTCTGATTTGGAGCCTACCATAAAGCCTGTTACATCTTGTAAGAAAACTAGCGGGATTTTTCTTTGGTTGCAATTGGCAATAAATCGAGTAGCTTTATCTGCAGAATCCGAATAAATAACGCCGCCAAATTGCATTTCGCCTTTTCCAGATTTTACCATTTTTCTTTGATTGGCTACAATTCCTACAGACCAACCGTCAATTCTTGCTGTAGCACAAATAATCGTTTTGCCGTAATCTGGTTTGTATTCTTCGAATTCTGAGTTATCTACAAGTCTTTTAATGATTTCATAGGTATCATATTGTTCGGCTCTGGAGGCGGGAATAATCCCAAATATTTCTTCTGGATTTTCTTTTGGAGGAAAACTTTCGGTTCTATCAAAACCTGCTTTTTCGTAATCACCAATAGATTTCATAATATTTTTAATTCTATCAAGTGCGTCTTTATCATCTTTGGCTTTGTAGTCTGTAACACCAGAGATTTCGCAGTGTGTAGTTGCACCGCCTAAAGTTTCATTGTCTATATTTTCTCCAATGGCAGCTTTTACTAAATAACTTCCTGCTAAGAAGATAGAACCTGTTTTGTCCACAATCATGGCTTCGTCACTCATAATTGGGAGATAAGCTCCACCAGCAACACAACTTCCCATAATGGCGGAAATTTGGATAATTCCCATTGCAGACATTTTTGCATTATTTCTAAAAATTCTACCAAAATGTTCTTTGTCTGGAAAAATTTCGTCTTGCATTGGGAGATAAACGCCCGCAGAATCTACCAAATAAATAATAGGCAATCTGTTTTCCATAGCAATTTCTTGGGCGCGAAGATTTTTTTTCCCTGTGATGGGAAACCAAGCTCCAGCTTTTACGGTGGCATCATTAGCCACTACAACGCATTGTTTTCCAGATATTTTTCCTATTTTAACCACTACTCCGGCACTTGGGCAACCGCCGTGTTCTACATACATTTCGTGACCAGCAAAGGCGGCTATTTCTATTGCATCTTCATCATTATCAAGAAGATATGTTATTCGTTCTCTGGCAGATAATTTACCTTGGTCGTGCTGTTTTGCAATCGCTTTTTCGCCGCCACCTTTTTTAATTTTGCAGTAGAGTTTATTTATTTCTGAAAGTCTTAGTTTATTAGAATCTTCGTTTTTGTTGAATTGTAAATCCATAATTTATTTTATGTCTCTAAAAATACACATTTTCCTAAAATTAAAAAATGAAATCAGAATGAGATAAACTAATATTTTAATTAAAAAAAACAAAATAGTTATAATGCTTCTGCGATGCGCCTGTGATAGAGCGGTATGTCTGAGCTCTCCCGAAATGCAAAGGCTAGAGCAGTTGGCTTTCGGGAAGCGAGTAGCGACAGCGCGAAATGGCGCCCCGAAAATGATTGTATAGAAATTTAAAATTTAACTTTTTATTAAGAAATATTAGTGATAAATATCACGTTTTAGTGTCAAATAGAATAAATGAGAGATTTTTCCTAATTAGTTTTTTATAGTTTATTATTTGAGACCGCCCCGAATTTCGTAGGAAGTTTGGGGCGGTGTTATTGAAACGCTAATGCTAAAAAATAGAAAATAAGTGATATTTTTGCAGCATAAATATAAACTATGTACACATCTGCCCATTTTAGGCTTCATTTGATTGTATTTCTTTGGGGATTTACCGCAATTTTGGGGAAATTAATTCATGCCAATGCAGAAGTTTTGGTGTTTTATAGAATGCTTTTTGCAGCGGTTTTTCTTTATATTTTTATAAGATTTATCAAGAAAGACAATATTAATATTTCTAAAAAATTGCTCTTAAAGTTGATTGGAATTGGCAGTTTGATGGCTTTTCATTGGCTATTTTTCTTTAGTTCTATCAAGGTTTCTAATGTTTCAATTGCACTGAGTTGTTTAGGAACTTCTACGCTTTTTGCAGCATTGCTAGAGCCATTAATTTACAAAAGAAAGGTGGATTTGTCTGAAATTCTGATGGGAGTGGTAATTGTAATCTGTATTTCTTTGATTTTTAAAGTAGAATTTCAGTATAAGTTGGGGATTATTTATGGTTTGATTTGTGCTTTATTGGGAACTATTTTCTCTGTTTTTAACGGTAAACTGTATGGTAAAACCTCTTCTGGAAATATTATTTTTTATGAAATTTTCGGAGGTTGGTTAGTGATTAGTTTGTATTATGTTTTTTCTGGACAAATTTCTCAGGTTGGCGTAATAAGTTATAGAGATTTAGCGTTATTAACCTTATTGGCAAGTATTTTTACGGCTTTTCCAATGTTTGAATCGGTCAATTTAATGAAGTATATTTCTCCATTTACATTGATTTTAACTGTAAATTTGGAGCCAATTTATGGTATTATTCTCGCTTTTTTTATCTTTGGAGAATCCGAGAAAATGAGTGTTGTTTTTTATGGAGCTTCATTGGTGATGATTTTGGCAATTGTAATCAACGGAATTATCAAAGCAAGAAAAAAATCAAAACAAGAAACTGTAGAAAATACGCTTTAGATTTTATACAAATTAGATGAAAAAATATTTATTTTTTGTTACTTTTTTATCGCTTTTAGGCAATGCACAAATCGTGAGAAAATATTCTAACGAGTTTCTAAACATAGGTGCTGGTGCTAGAGGTTTGGCAATGGGAGGTGCTGTAATTTCTAACCAAAATGATGTCTATGCTCCTATGTGGAATCCTGCTGGTCTTACAGAAGTAGAAAGAGATTGGCAAGGCGCAGCGATGCACGCAGAATATTTCGAGTCTATTGCGAAGTATGATTACGTTTCCTTTGCAAAAGCTCTGGATTCTAAAAACGGAGTGTTAGGTGTTTCTATCGTAAGATTAGGAATAGATAATATATTGAATACTACACAAATGATAGATTCTGAAGGAAATATAGACTACGACAAAATAACTAAATTTTCTACCTCAGATTATGCGGGGATTATTTCTTACGCTTTTCATCCTGGTGGAAAACAAAAAATAAGCGTAGGTGTAAATGCTAAAGTAGTATATAGAAACGTAGGGAAATTTGCCAATGGTTTTGGTTTCGGGTTTGATTTGGGAGCTATTTACAAAACGGATTCTGGTTACCAACTTGGGGCTATGCTTCGTGATGCGACTACTACAGTCAATTTTTGGACAATCAACCAAAAAGAGCTTTCTGCCGTGGTAAACGGAGAAGAATTTAACCCTGCTCCAAAAGACAAAATGGAAATTACGATGCCAAAACTCAATATGGGAATTTCTAAAAATTTCGAGTTGAATAGAGATCTAGAATTTCTTCCAGAAGCTGGAGTAAATGTAGATTTTGCCAAAACAGCCGCGCTTATTTCCACAGATTTTGCCAGTATCACGCCGTATCTTGGTGCAGAATTAAGCTTTCAGAAAATGATTTTTGTACGTGCAGGTGTCAATAAATTTCAAAATGTAACAGATATAGAAAACCTAAAAAGAAAAGTAACCTTTCAGCCAAGTGCTGGAATTGGAGTGCGATATAGAGGTCTTACGCTAGATTACGCCATTACCAGCACAGGAATTGGTGGCAGCAATTATTTTTCTAATTTCTTTTCCCTAAAATTAGATATGGGAGATTTTAGAAATTAGAAGCACGCCATTTCAGTTTCTTTTTTACTTTCAGTCCTGCTTTTCGCCACTCGCTTCCCAAAATCCAACCTCTTTTGCCCAAGCTATTTCGGGAGAGCTCAGACAATGGCTTCAATCAGGGCTATCTTTCGCGTTGCAGTTTTTCTTTTGACTTTTTCTAAAAACTTTTTAGAAGAATACAATAAATTTCTTACTTTTACTTAAGATAAATAAAATCAACTTTACTTCAAATGAAAAACATACTTTCTCTTTCGCTTTTATTCTGCTTGTCTATAGTTTTCGGACAAAACATTTCAGATTATCAGTACATCTATGTTCCTGCAAAATTTAAAGATTTTGAAGCCAATCAATATAATCTGAATACTCAACTGAAAAAAGCATTAATTGATAAAAAATACACCATCATTCACGAAGAAATGACCGATTGGCCAGCTGAACTGAGAGAGAATCCTTGCAAAGTTCTTACTGCAGATTTACTGAATGATTCTAATATGTTTAGAAACAGAGTAAAATTACAATTCACCAATTGCCAGAAAAAAGTAGTTTCCGAAACCAAAGGAAATTCTTTGTACAAAGAATATGATTTAGGTTTTGAAGATGCACTTAATTTATCTTTAAAAACTATCCCAACTTCTTCCCCAAATCCTAATCTTTTTGTTTCTAACATCAAAGAAAATGTAAAAGAACAACCAGCTAAACCTATCGATGTAAAAGAAATAAAAGAAATTGTAACTGAAGCGCCAGCTACACCTGCAACTTCAGTTAAGTCTGTAGAGTCTAAAAAAGCAGAATCTTACACCAATGGAAAAGTTAATTTGCAAAAAGTACAGATTTCTAAAGATCAATTTATTTTGGTAAGTTCTAGCAGTTCTGTTCCTTTTGCTACTTTCAAAAATACGGCAAAAACAGATGTTTACCGAGTAACTTTAGAAAACGGAACTTCTACTCTGGGCTACTACGAAAATGGAAATCTGGTAATAGAAATCCCAACTAGTGATGGAGATTTTAAAAGAGAAGTTTTTATGGCGAAATAATAAGAAGAGCATCAACTTAACCTCAAAAGCAACAAAAGATTCCCGTTTTCATAAGCACCCAAAAGTAAAAAAAGTGATTAGTTTAACCTTTTTTTACTTTTGACAAACTTGCTTTTAAACATTTCTTTTGTGTCTTTTGTGGTTTATCAATAAATGTGTTTATTGATTAAAAAACTCCCAAACAATTTTTCCCTTCTGTTTACCAAGAATTTCTTCCAGAGTTTCTAGATTGGCTTCTTTTACGCGTTTTACAGATTTTAATTTTTTCAGCAGCAATTCTATGGTTTTTTCGCCAACTCCTGGTATTTCTTCCAGTTCAGATTTTATGGTATTGTTGGTTCTACGTGTTCTGTGATGTTTCACACCAAAACGGTGCGCTTCGTCTCTTACTCTTTGTAAAACCTTCAACGTTTCAGATTTTTTATCCAAATACAACGGAATAGAATCTTCGGGAAAGAAAATTTCTTCTAAGCGTTTTGCAATACCTACAATGGTAATTTTTCCGTACAATCCTAGTAATTTCAAACTTTTCACGGCAGACGAAAGTTGCCCTTTTCCACCGTCAATCAAGATCAATTGTGGGAGATTCTCGCCTTCATCTAGCATTCTTTTGTAACGTCTGTAAATCACTTCTTCCATCGTCGCAAAATCATTGGGTCCTTCCACTGTTTTTACGTGGAAAATTCGGTAATCAGATTTACTTGGTTTCCCATCTTTGAAAACAACACACGCAGAAACAGGATTGCTCCCTTGAATATTGGAGTTGTCAAAACCTTCAATATGTCTCGGTTCTACTGGCATTCGCAAAAGTTTCTGCATTTCTGCCATTATTCTATTGGTATGTCTTTCTGGATCTACAATTTGTACTTGCTTCAGTTTTTCGAGTCTGTATTCTTTGGCGTTTTTTTCAGAAAGTTCTACAATTCTTTTCTTGTCCCCAACTTTTGGAACGATGAGTTTTATATTCGGAATTTCTATATTCAAATGAAAAGGAAGCAAAATTTCTTTGGATTCAGAACTAAATTTTTGTCGAATTTCCACCAAAGCTTCTTCCAAGATTTCTTCGTCGGTTTCTTCTAAAACTTTTTTGATTTCTGTGGTAAAACTTTGTACAATATTTCCGTTTCTAATTTTGAAAAAATTAACATAAGCCGCTGTTTCATCGCTCGTCATTCCGAAAACATCTACATCATCAATATTCGGATTTACCACGGTATTTCTCGCTTGATAATCATCTAAAAATTCCAATCTTTCTTTCACATTTTGTGCCGCTTCAAATTCTAATAAATCGGCGAGACGCCGCATTTCGTCTTCTAAATATTTCCTCGCTTTTCGGAAATCTCCTTTGATTATTCCACGAATTGCGTCTATTTTTTCGTCATAACTTTCTTGGGGTTCCAGATTTTCGCAAGGTCCTTTGCAATTTTTGATGTGATATTCTAAACAAACTTTATATTTTCCGTCTTCAATTTTTTTAGGTGATAAATCTAAATTACACGAACGAATTTTATACAAATTTTTAATGGTCTCCAATAAAATTTTAGCAGGTCTCACTTTTGCGTAAGGTCCATAATATTCGCTACCATCTTTTATGACATTTCTCGTCATAAAAATTCGAGGAAAATTTTCGTTTTTGATGCAAATCCAAGGATAGGTTTTGTCGTCTTTCAACATTACATTGTAAAACGGTTGATGTTCTTTTATCAGATTGTTTTCCAGCAAAAGTGCATCGTATTCAGAGTTTACAACGGTAGTTTCTAACCTCACGATTTTAGAAACCATAATTCTGGTTCTGTAACCGTTTTGATTTTTATTGAAATAAGAAAGCACTCTTTTCTTCAAATTTTTGGCTTTTCCTACATACAAAAGTTGTCCGTTTCTATCGTAATAACGATAAACTCCAGGTTCAGAAGGAAGCGTTTTTAGTTGAAGTTCGAGGTTTTCATTCATAGAACAAAAATAGTGAAAAAGTTTTGAGATATGAGATGCGAGTTTTTTTTAACCACAAAAGCAACAAAAGAAAAATTTAAAAATAAGTAATTCAAAAGTGAAAAATTCTTCTTAGTTTATTAATGAACTGGCTCCGTAGGAGCCGAACTTCAACAAAATAAATTTATTTCATTTCCATTGCTTCAATATAGATTGCTTTTCCTTTAGGCAAAAGAACAGGTTCTAAAAAAGGTTGTTCCTCTAAAATTTTCACAGAAATGATGGCAGATTTATCTAAAAGGAGATAATCTTTTTCATCAACGAAATGTTTGTTGAGCACAATTGGTAGAAATTGGTCTATTTTTGAAATTTTATATTCAGTGTAAAAATTTTGGAGATTTAACAGTTGAGTTTCAGGTTTAAATGTCATTTCTAAAGCTCCATTTTTAGCTTTTTCTCCAAATAAATTAGTAGCCTTTTCACCTTTAAAAACATTTATGCTTTGTATGTTGTTCACATTTAAAGCGCTTGCATAAAGATAAGTTTTGTTACCATTTGCAATGACTAAAGGTGCATTTTCTTTAATAAAAATATTTTTTGAATTTTTACTAGTTGGTGCTGTTCTGACATCAAAATTTTGGGCAAAACTTATTTGAGCAAACGATAAAGCAAGAATAAATAGTAATTTTTTCATTGGTTATATTTTTTTACGAAGTTACAAATAAATCAATTCAGCACCGCTAATTTTTCTGCCCAAATTTTCCATTGCTTTTTGGTACAAATCAATTTGTTTTTGGTGTTTTTCTGACGGATTTCCAGTTTTAAAATCGATGATAAACCAAGCGTCATTTATTTTTACCATTCTGTCTGGTCTGTACATTTTTCCTTCAATCATCAATTCTCTTTCGCTTAAAATTTCTTGATTTTCAGCAAAATATTTCGGGTATTTTTCAATAATTTCAAAAATTCTTTCGGCGATTTCAGATTTTTCGGTTTCGGTGATTAATCCTTCTAAAAGATAAGATTTCAATACTTTTTCTACATCATTTTTAGAATTAATTTTGGCTAAAATCTCATGCGTGAAAATCCCGTTTCTCACTTTTTCGTTCCTTTCCTGATAGTTTTTAGAAGGCGTTGCAATCGTAATATTGGTAGATTTTTCGTGCTTTTGCGTGAGAGAAGAAATCTGTTGAGAAACGTGCTGCTTTTCTTCTTTTTTACTTTGTTTTTTTAGCGTATTTTCATCCATTTTAAAAATATCAAAACTGTCTAAATTTTCCACATTTTTAGATTGTAAGAAATCATAAATTTCTATTTTTGAAGGATTTTCTGCTCCTGTTTTACTGTCTTTTGAAGGTTTTTGAATGTAGAGAAACAACTGTTCTACAGGTCTAGTGGTGGCAACATATTGCAAACACAATCGGTCTATAAAATTTTTGTAAGCATTATCTTCGTTAAATTCAGAAATTTCATCATCATAGATTTGCAATTTTTTCTCGAAACCTCCAATATTTACCGATTTCAGTTCCGCATTTTCTTCCAAAGAAAACCAATCCTGAATTTTGCTGTCTTTGTGCGCATTTTCCATCGGCAGAAAAACGATAGGAAACTCTAAACCTTTCGCTTTGTGAATGGTCATCAATTGAATCGCATCTATATTTTCCGAAGCTTGAATGCTGGTGTTTTTGCCTTCTTCTTCCCAAAAATTTAGAAAATCCTTCAACGTTGCGCCTGCATTTTGAGTGTAATTGTAAAGCAATTCTAAAAAATTGAGCAAGAAATCAGTTTCTTTATCTTTCACCGAAAATTCGTGGATATAAAATTCAATGAAATTATACAAATTAAGATGCGGAAAATCTTCTTGTTTCAGCGCAACTCCATATTTTTCTTTGATAAAAATTTCAATATCTTTTTTGTTTTCGATGTCTAAAATCTGCTTCATTTCTACAGAAAAATCCTGCATTTTTATTCTGCCAGATTTTTCTAATTCGTACATCATTTTTACTAAAAATCTTCTGTTTTTAGGGAATGTTTCCCAATACAAAAACTGAATTATCGCACGAAGCGTTCCCGAAAGTTCGAGCGTTAAACCTTTTTCTGAAATGGTTTTAATATACGTTTCTTCGCCTTTGTAATGTACTTTTAAGTTTCCCAATAATTTAGAAAAATTGAAAATATCATTATTTCCTCGGCAAAGAATGGTGATGTCTGAAAACTCAAACCCATTATTGATGCACTCTTGCAAATCTTGTTGCATTTTTTCGGTGCAATCTTGGTAATAAATTTCCTTTAAATCATTTTCTAAAAAATGGACTTTCACTCTTCCTTCTTTTCCAGAAAAGGCGGTTTGTTCTGCATCTTTCCCGAATAATTTGGCGTGTTCTTCATTCAGATAACTTCCGTAAAAATGATACAATTCATTGTTGAATTTCACAATGTTTTTGGCACTTCTAAAATTTTGCTGAAGCGTCTCAATTTCTACTTCAATTGGCGAAAAATCTTTTTTATTGATAATGTCAAGCATTATTTCTGCATTTCCACCACGAAATCTATAAATACTTTGTTTTGGGTCTCCAACTAACGTAAAACTACTATTTTCGGTGGCGATATTGTGGTCACGAAGCGGAAGAAAATTCATCCATTGTAATGCAGAAGTATCTTGAAATTCATCAAAAAAATAATGCTGAAATTGCGTTCCTACTTTTTCATAAATGAATGCAGAAGGTTCATTACGAAGATTTTCATTAATCAAAACATTAAATTTTGAAAGCAAAACCAAATCGTTTTCTTCTTCTATGATTTGCAATTGGTCTTGTATTTCTTTATTAACTTTCAAAGGCAACAATGCACGCAAAATTTTCTCCTTTTTCTCCCCGAGAATATAATTTTGAATAATTTTTCTGCGGTTTTCAATTAAAGTTTCAAGAATAGAAAAAATAATTCCTTCTTTCTTTTTACCTTTTGCTGATGCCCCTTTTTGGTAACTTTCAAGTTTTTTATTTTCTTCGGCTTCTGTTTCGTAGAGCAAAGGTTCAGATTTTTCTAAAATTCTATTGAAAAAACCACCAATTCCATTTTTACCATTGGCAAAATCTTCAATTTCTAAACCGTTGTTTTTAATTAAATCTAAAGAATCTTGGGCAATTTTTTTAGAATTTTCTTTGAGTTCGCGGATTTCGGTTCTGATGTTATTTTTAGTGTTTTCATAGGCTTTCCAATCGAAATCTTTGTTTTCTTCGAGCCAATGATAATGCTTGTCATTCACAAATTCTTTAGCAGAATCGAGTAAAGTTTTATTGATGTTTACACGCTCATTTTGATCGAGACTATAATTTACATAATCCAAAAAAGCATCAGAAATTTGTTCGTCTTCGCCAATTTTATTCAGCATTTGGTCAACCGCTTCAATCAAAAATGGTTCTGGTTGAATTTCGAGATTGAAATTTTGTGCTAAACCTAATTCATAAGAAAAACTTCTCACCAATTTCGAGTTAAATTTATCAATCGTTCCAATATTTAACGTGGAATAATTGTGTAAAATATAATCGAGTACTTTTTGCGAACGCTGGTGCAAATCATCTAACGTAATTTTTTTGCCTTGTTCTTCAAATTTCCTTTGAATATCAATTAATTTATCATTTTCAGCGTAATTTTCTTGTGTAAATTCTTTGAGCCAAGAAAGAATTCTTTCCTTCATTTCGTTGGCTGCTTTATTGGTAAAAGTTAGCGCCAAAATATGACGAATAGCGTCTTTTTGATATGGATTTTCAAGGCAAATCATCAGCACTCTTTGTACCAAAGTGTATGTTTTACCAGAACCGGCAGAAGCATTGATGGCGATGTATGGTTTCATTGGTTGTTGCTTATGAAATGTAAATTTTAAGTTGAGGTATAAAATTTTGAATTTTTTAGAAAATTTTTAGCTTCAAAAATATGATAATTCTAAAATTTTTCGTTATTGATAAAATTAGTACTTATTAATAATTGTTTTTTTTATTTTATTCAAATTTATAGATAGTTTTTTAAATGTAATTTTATAATGATATTTTTTTTTAGATTATTCTTTTTGCTAATGTCTAGCTTTTATTTTTCTCAGGATTGGAATTGTCCTGTGAAAACAGGGCTAATGAAAGTGAAAGAATCTTATCAATATAAAATTTCTGTTGCTAATTTAGGAATTAATTCTAGTAAAGATGTTACAATACATTCTACCACACAAACTTCTGTTTTTTCGGTTTCTGAAGGAGAAGTCTCCAGAGTTTTTTTTATTGACAACAAGTTAAAAGCAATTTTGATAAAAAATGGAAATGAACAGTATAGTTATTCTAATTTATCTGCTGTAAAGGTAAGTAAAGGTGATGAAGTAAAAATTGGGACTGAGCTTGGAGTAAATGCTATTTCTTCTTTTTCTGAAACTAAAAATGATTTTCTTTTAAAATTTCAATATTGGAGTAATCAAGAACAACTAGATGTTTTTGATAGGTTTCGGTGTAGAAGAGAATAATTTTTAAACTTGCAGAATGAAATTTCCTCTAATATCTTTCTTTTTACTTTTCTCACAATTTTCTTTTTCTCAAGAAATAGATTGTCCTGTGGAAAATGGGGTGATTTATTATAATGAATCTTATGATTTTAGAACCAAAAGAGATTGTTGGAATATTTATAAAGGTTCCAATCCAAGCAAATCAACAGATGTTCATTCTGAAAAACCAATTTCAGTTATTTCTGTCACAGAAGGAAAGATACAAAAAATTCTAACGATAGATAAATTAATCACTGTTCTTGTTAGAAGAGGGGATAATGAGTTTTATGTTTATTCTAATTTGAATTCATCCAATTTAAAAAAAGATGATGAAATTAAAATTGGCGAAGAGATTGGAATGATTGACATGAAAAGTGAATTCTCTGATTATGGAGATTACGTTTTAGATTTTCAGTATTGGCAAAAAACAGAACCAATTGATGTATTTGATAGATTGAAATGTATGAAGAAATAAAAAATCCGTCCAAAAAAATTGAACGGATTTAATATTTATAAACGGATTGCTTCGTCGCTCGCTACGCTCGCTCCTCGCAATGACGACCTTTCAAATGTTCGATCTTCCATCTTCGGTCTTCTGACTTCCAACTTCCAACTTTTCTACATCATTCCTGGCATTCCTCCTCCCATTGGTGGCATTGCACTTTCTGGTTTTGGTACTTCTGTTATTACACATTCTGTAGTTAATAACATTCCAGAAACAGAAGCAGCGTTTTCTAAGGCAACTCTGGTTACTTTAGTTGGGTCTATAATACCAGCTTCTAGCATATTTACATATTCATCAGTTTTGGCATTATATCCGAAATCTCCGCTTCCTTCTGCTACTTTAGCAACGATTACAGAACCTTCACCACCTGCATTGGCTACGATTTGTCTTAATGGTTCTTCGATTGCTCTTTTTACAATTTTAATACCAGTAGATTCATCTTGATTAGCTCCAGAAAGGTTTTCTAGTGCAGCAATTGCTCTTACTAAAGCAACACCACCACCTGCTACAATTCCTTCTTCTACAGCAGCTCTGGTTGCGTGAAGCGCATCATCTACTCTGTCTTTTTTCTCTTTCATTTCTACTTCAGAAGCAGCACCTACATACAATACAGCAACACCTCCAGCTAATTTAGCTAATCTTTCTTGAAGTTTTTCTTTATCATAATCAGAAGTAGTAGATTCCATTTGAGCTTTGATTTGGTTTACTCTACCTTTGATTTCAGCTTCGTTTCCAGCTCCATTTACGATGGTAGTATTGTCTTTGTCAATAGAAACTTTTTCTGCTCTACCTAACATTTCAATTGTAACATTGTCCATATTGAAACCTCTTTCTTCAGAAACAACTTGTCCACCAGTTAAGATAGCGATGTCTTCTAACATTGCTTTTCTTCTGTCTCCAAAACCTGGAGCTTTTACCGCAGCAATTTTAAGAGAACCTCTTAATTTGTTTACTACTAAAGTTGCTAAAGCTTCGCCTTCTACTTCTTCAGAAATAATTAAAAGAGATTTTCCTTGTTGAGCAACTGGTTCTAAAACTGGCAATAATTCTTTCATTGAAGAGATTTTTTTCTCTACCAAAAGAATGTAAGGATTATCCAATTCAGCCACCATTTTCTCTGCATTCGTTACGAAATATGGAGATTGGTAACCTCTGTCGAATTGCATACCTTCTACCACATCTACCGTAGTATCAATGCCTTTTGCTTCTTCTACAGTAATTACACCTTCTTTTCCTACTTTAGAAAAAGCTTCAGCGATTAATGAACCGATAGTTTCGTCGTTATTAGCTGAAACAGAAGCTACTTGTTTTACTTTTTCTGCAGAATCACCTACAGATTGAGATTGAGATTTAAGATTTTCAACAACAGCAGTTACCGCTTTGTCGATACCTCTTTTTAAATCCATAGGATTAGCGCCAGCTGCTACGTTTTTAAGACCTTCTCTTACGATAGCCTGAGCTAAAACTGTAGCGGTAGTAGTACCATCACCTGCAATGTCATTGGTTTTAGAAGCTACTTCTTTTACCATTTGGGCACCCATATTTTCTACTTTGTCTTCTAGCTCAATTTCTTTTGCTACAGACACACCGTCTTTAGTTACGTGAGGAGCACCGAAAGCTTTTTCGATTACTACATTTCTACCTTTAGGACCTAAAGTTACTTTTACTGCATTTGCTAATGCATCAACACCTCTTTTTAGGGCGTCTCTTGATTCAATATCGAATTTTATTTCTTTTGCCATAATTTTTTGATTGTATTAATGTACTATGTAAAATGTACAAAGTACAGAGTTATTTTTATAAAAATTTTATAAATACATTGTACATTTTACTTTGTACAATGTACAGGTAAATTATCCAATAATCCCTAATAAATCACCTTCTCTTACAATTAAATAATCTTTACCGTCTAGTTTTAATTCAGAACCAGCATATTTTCCGTAAAGAACTCTGTCACCAACTTTTACTGTCATTGGTTCGTCTGGTTTTCCGTTGCCTATAGCAACTACAGTTCCTTCTTGTGGTTTTTCTTTTGCGGTATCAGGAATAATGATTCCAGATGCTGTTTTAGTTTCTGCTTGTACAGGTTCTACTAAAACTCTGTCTGATAATGGTTTAAAATTTACTGACATATGTATAATTATTTTTTAAAGTTATTCTGTTTCTATTTTCTCTAAATCTGTGCCAATAGCAATTGAAAATTGAAAATTGAAAATTGAAAGTTAATTTGGCAGAATTCTGACAGTTGGTGTGAAATTTTGGCAGAAAAAAACCACTCAAAAAACTTTGAGTGGCGTATTATTTAATCAATTATTTTGGTATTAATTTTTCTTTCCTGCAGCTTGCATTGGGTTTACCATTCCAGCGGCAGCACCTCTGGCACGCTGTTGTTGTCTGTCTTTGAATACTTGGAATTTGGTAGGTTCTGAGAAGGTTCCCCAGAAATTGTTAGAAGTATCAATATCAGCCGTTTCTTTCATTGGGTCTAATTGGATAGATTTTAATTTTTTATCAAAAAAATACGTTTTAGATACTGTTTTTTCATTTTTTCTCCAGATTTGAGCAGAGATCTTATCGTTTAACTTAGAACCATCTTCGAAGGTAAATTCTAGAATAAGAGGCATTACTAAACCGCCTTTGTTGCTGAAGTCTATTTGATAACCCGTTAAATTTTTCAGGTTAGCTCTTTCTTTTTCAGTCAAATTTTCTGCTGCTTCACCTTTGATGGTGTATTCTTTGGTAGTATCTACATTTTCTAGACCTCTATCATATCTCCAGTAGAAATCTTGGGTAGAAGTGTCTTTGTCTGTATAAAAAGTGATTTTTTTATCTTCTCTGTTTCTAATTTTAGAAATATCTTCAAAATCATTAACAGCAGGTTTTTCTACTTTGTATTTGAATTCTCTTGCGTTTGCCTTACCATCAAAATCAGGAGTAGCAACAGTTACTTTATCAATTGCAATATCTACAGGATCTGTGCTGTAGAACCAACCTCTCCAGAACCAATCTAAGTCTTCACCACTTGCATCTTCCATTGTTCGGAATAAATCTGCTGGTTCAGGATGTTTAAATGCCCATCTTTTAGCATAAGTTTTAAAAGCTTTGTCGAAAAGCTCTCTTCCCATAATGGTTTCTCTCAAAATATTAAGACCAGTTGCAGGCTTAGAATAAGCATTAGGTCCAAACTGAATGATGTTTTCAGAATTAGACATAATAGGTTCTAATTGGTCTTTTGGAAGTTTCATATAATCTACAATGGTATGTGCAGGACCTCTTTTTGAAGGGAATTTATTGTCCCAAAGTTCTTCAGTAAGGTATTCCACAAAAGTATTGAGACCTTCGTCCATCCAAGACCATTGTCTTTCGTCTGAATTAATAATCATAGGGAAGAAATTGTGACCAACTTCGTGAATGATTACCCCAAGCATTCCGTTTTTAATTCCTTCAGAATAAGTGCCATCTTTTTCTGTTCTACCATAATTGAAACAAATCATAGGATATTCCATTCCGTTTGAAGCTTCTATAGATTGTGCTACAGGATAAGGATAAGGAATAGTAAAATCTGAATATGTTTTGATGGTATGAGCTACCGCTTTTGTAGAATATTTTCTGTATAATCCGTAAGCTTCTTTAGGATAAAGGCTCATACACATTACTTTGTTGTTGTTTTCAGCAATTACCTGAGGCATAGCATCCCAAATAAATTTTCTAGAGGAAGTCCAAGCGAAATCTCTTACATTTTCTGCTTCGAAGACCCAAGTTTTTCTATTTTTAGATTTAGATTTTTCTGCTTTTTTAGCTTCATCTAATGTTACTATTTCTACTGGCTCTGTAGCATTTTGAGCTTTTTGCCATCTTGCTAATTGTTCTGGAGTAAGCACTTCTGAGAAATTTTTACCAACACCTGTAGAAGCAATGGTATGGTCTGCAGGAACATTCATTTTTACTTTGAAATTACCAAAAGTAAGGGCGAATTCTCCTCTTCCTGTAAATTGGTGGTTTTGCCATCCTTGGAAATCTGAGTACACACAAAGTCTAGGATACCATTGTGTCATGGTAAAAAGATAGTTCCCATCTTCTGGGAAGAATTCATAACCACCTCTTCCTCCCATTTTCATACGGTCAGAAATATTATAATTCCAGTCTATTTTAAATTTGAAAGTTTCCCCTTTTTTGAGTTTTTTAGGTAAATCTATTCTCATCATAGTTTTATTCACTATATAAGAAAGTGGTTTACCATCTGCATCTGTTACTTTTTCTAAATTTACCCCAAAACCGTTGTCTTTTGCAGGCAATTCCGTAGCAGTAAGTCTAGTGTTAGATGTTTGTTTTGGTAACATAGAACTGCTATCATACCCTGCATTTTTTACAGAAGATTGCTGGTTTTCATCTAATTGAATCCAAAGATACTCTAATTCATCAGGTGAATTGTTGTAGTAAGTAATGGTTTCAGAACCTTTTAGGTTTAACTTGTCTTCGTCTAAATAAGCAGAAATGTCATAATCTGCACGCTGTTGCCAATATTCGTGACCAGGTGCGCCAGATGCAGTTCTGTAATTATTTGGGGTTGGTAATATGGTGCCCAATTGTTCGAACCTATTCCCGTGATTGCTGCCAGGATTGTTCTGAATGTTTTGAGCGGAAATGCTCACCATAGAGCATAAAAACACAAAGATGTTTAAACTCCTTTTCATTATCAAATTAATTTTTTCAGATATGTCAACAAATATAGAGATTTGTTACATAAAAATTTGATTTTTTTAAACACTTGTTCAAAAATAATGGGGTTTAAATGAAAAAGAGGGATTTTAATAAAACTAAGACGGAATTCTTTCAATCGCCATTTTAAGAGAAAAAACTAAAATAGGAGCTGAGACCAAGAATATCCAATGTTTTTTCTGCAATTTTAAAAAGTTAGAAAGTAAATAAAAAATACTTAAAACAATAATTACTACTGCAATTTGACCTATTTCTAGCCCTACATTAAACCCAAATAGTGGGATGGTAATGTGCTGCTCTTGTGCCAGCATCATTCTTACAGAGTTGGCAAAGCCCATTCCGTGGATTAACCCAAAAAATAGAGCCAAAAAATAATTGAATTTTATTAATTTTTCTACATTTTTAGAAAAAATAAGATTGTCTAAAGCCGTGAAAACAATGGTGCAAGGAATAAGAAATTCTATCCAATTGCTAGGAAATCTGATGATATCAAACGCACTTAGTGCAAGTGTTACGGAATGTCCAATCGTAAAAGCGGTAACTAGAATGAGAACTTTTTTCAAATCTTTGTAACTGAAAATAGCAACCAATGCCAAAATGAACAATTGGTGGTCTATAGCGTCTAGGGAAATGATATGTTCCCAACCTAATTGCAGATAAAATAGAAAATCCGTCATTGTTTTTTAAATAAGTTACGAAAATAATGATTAATTTCGGAACGAAAATTGAAATGTTTTATATATGAAGAAGTTATTTTTATTATTTGGGATGTTGCTTTCTCTTATGCTTTCGGCAAGAGATGTGCATCCGTACCACGTTGGTTCTGTAGAAATTAACTATAATTCAAAAACCAAAACCTTTGAAATTTCTGCCAGACTTTTCTTAGATGATTTAGAAAATGGACTCAATAAAAAGTATAATCAGACCTTACATTTTGGAGAGGAAAAAAGTAAAGAAGCCATTAATAAAGCTTTAGAAAATTATTTTTCTGAAAATTTTAAATTAAAAAATAACAACAAATTTTTAAAAATTAATTTTTTAGGATACGAAGAAGATAAAGAAGCGGTAAATATCTATTTAGAGTCTGAGGTTGCTGAAGCTCCCAAAAAGATAGAGACAGCGGTGAGTTTACTATATAATTTGTATGATGACCAAATGAATATTGTACATATTGTGGTAAACGGAAACAGGAAAAGTAGCAAACTGAATTATCCGGATAGATACCTCTATCAGCTTTTTTAAATTTTAAAAATTCTCATTGAATTTCTCACAAAAATTTTTCAATTCTGGAAAAAATTCTTCATAGCATTTTCTCAAAAAATCCTTATTGTACTGAAAAAATCCATAAACAGGAATGGTATTATCTAGATATTTAGCCTTGTTGAGCACATTGGTAATACTATATTCCATACCCCAATCAAAACGGTAATTGTAGAGCCAATTGTCTTTTTCCATTCTAGGAAGAATTTTTCTGAAGGTTTCGGGTAAAATTTCTTCATATTTGTTTAGCACTTCATAAACATAACTGGAGAAATCTCGCCATTCTTTTTCAGATTTTATGGACGTATCATGTGCCAAAAAATAATCAAAAGTTACATCTACAAAAGCACCAGAGTATAATCTTACAATCGGTTGAAAAACTTTTTTGGCTTCCAAAAATTTAGGGTGTACGTCTGTAAAAGCATCTATAGCACGGTGTAGTGTAATGCCTTGCTGTATTCCTTCGGGATAATTATATCTATTTTTATTTTTGATAAAATCACCAATAATGTTTCCTACAATTTGTTCGTCAGAATAAGAAAGAAAAGTATGGGCAAGGTAATTCATAACTTTCGGATTAAAGAAAAAAATCTTAAATGTTTGTTTAAAGTTAAGAAAAAATTACAATTGGTAAAATGTTTTTTGCTAAAAAATCTTTTCGTGGAATTCTTCTATTTTATTTACGCCTTCTATGGCTATTCCATAATTTTTTTTAGAAATTTTACTTTGTTTAGAGATAAAAATTTTATCATAACCTAGTTTTTCGGCTTCAGAGATGCGCTGTTCTATTTGTGGAACAGGTCTTATTTCTCCGCTCAAACCTATTTCTCCTGCAAAACAATATTTCTCCGAAATGGCTAAATCTTCATTACTGCTTAGGATAGCGGCAATTACTGCCAAATCTAATGCGGGATCATCTGTTTTTATTCCGCCAGTGATGTTCAGGAAAACGTCTTTTGCACCGAGCATAAATCCTGCACGCTTTTCTAGAACGGCAAGTAACATATTCAGTCTTTTGGAATCAAAACCAGTAGAACTACGCTGTGGAGTTCCATAAACTGCACTAGAAACCAATGCCTGAATTTCTAGCAACATAGGTCTGTTTCCTTCTAAAGTAACGGCAACAGCATTGCCAGAAAGCTCCTCAAATTTTTTGGTAATCAGGATTTCCGAAGGATTTTTTATTTCTTTCAGGCCTTGGGTTACCATTTCGTAAATGCCAATTTCTTGGGTAGAACCGAAACGGTTTTTCTGCGCTCTCAGCAATCGGAAAAGGTGATTTCTGTCTCCATCAAAATTTAGTACTACATCTACCATGTGTTCTAGAACTTTTGGGCCAGCAATTTGTCCGTCTTTGGTAATATGCCCCACTAAAATAATAGGTATGTTATTTTCTTTGGCAAATTTTATCAATTCATTAGAACATTCTCTAATCTGAGAAATCGTTCCTGGTGAGCTTTCAATCAACTGAGATTGAAGCGTCTGTATAGAATCTACAATCATTACATCTGGTTGTAGATTTTTCGCTTCTTTCAAGATTTTTTCTACCGAAGTTTCGGTATAGAGAAAACAATTCGGGTTTTGCACATCCGTTAATCTGTCTGCGCGCATTTTAATTTGAGAGGCACTTTCTTCGCCAGAAACATAGAGAATTTTTTTCTTCATTTTTAAGGCGAGTTGTAGCAAAAGTGTAGATTTCCCAATACCAGGTTCGCCACCAATCAAAATGACAGAGCCGAGAACAATACCACCACCCAAAACACGATTAAGTTCTTCGCTTATCGTTTTTAGACGCTGTTCTTTACCAGTTTCCACCTCGGTAATATTGATAATTTTTTGTTTTCCGCTTCCTATAATATCATAGTGCGAGGATTTTTTTTCCACTATTTCCTCTACCAGCGTGTTCCATTCTCCGCAGTTTTTGCATTGTCCGTGCCATTGAGAATACTGAGAGCCACAGTTTTGGCAGTAATATGCTGTTTTTATTTTTGCCACTTTTCTTAAAAATGATGATTGATAAATGAATTTGCAATTTACAAAAATTTGAAGCAAAATCTATCAGCTTCTTTTTACTCGTCTTCTCG
Source organism: Flavobacteriales bacterium UBA1937 (assembly GCA_002337005.1). Classification (GTDB taxonomy): domain Bacteria; phylum Bacteroidota; class Bacteroidia; order Flavobacteriales; family Weeksellaceae; genus Cloacibacterium. Next base: position 20,161 of record DDFD01000071.1, read on the forward strand.
CTTTTCGCTGATAACTTCAGCAAGCTAAGTTACCATATAAAAAGGATGCCGCTGCAAACCTAACGCAGTGACTCGGCGATTTTAGGAGTCAATCGGGGCTAAGAAGCAGAGTTTTGTTATCTTCACCCAAAAAAATCCCCGAAAATAATTTTCGGGGATTTAATTATTTTAGTAAGAATTTTTTAGTAATTGTTTTGTTTTTTAGATTAATTTTAAAAATTAGTAAACCTTTATCAAACTTAGATTTTTCTATGCTGAATTTGTTGTCATTAGGTTTAGAGCTGTTCAGTAACCTACCACCTGCATCAAAAATCTGAATTTCGGTAATTTTATTTACTTTGTTTTCTATAAAGATATTTCCGTTGCTCTCGTAGATTAAAGTTTCTTGATTCTTAGAACTATTATCTATTCCCAAAGTAGAATCAGGTTTGTAAATAACCTCAAAACGATTAGTATTTTTTCCAGCATTAGCAGTAAACTTATATGATCCTTCAGATAAGTTTACAATCGTATTAAGCTCTTTATCTTTCAGGTAAATATTTTGGCTTCCATTAAAGATTCCTTCCACTTGTGAAATTGAAATTTCATAGTTGCCCGCTTCAAAGAAATTAGCACCCAATGGAACGATATCATTTACACTGAAATTACCATCTCTACCTTGTATAATGAGGTTTTTATTGTTTTCAATAGAGTAGAATAAATCAGATGCTTCAGATATTGGTTCGGCATCATACCCTAGGTCTATACCATTGGTAGCTCCATTTACATATCCAACTAATAACGTGTTAAAATTTTGTACGGGAGTAGTAAGTTTTAACCAATATTTTGGACTCTCTTCTTTAGAAGAAGCAGTTCTTAGATTAAAGAAATTACCAGTAGTTGTTCTTCTCATGTTATTATTAAATGTAAGAGAAGATGAGCCAGAGTTTATTTTTTGAACAATAAATCCTTGTCCTACTACAATTTCGTCTGTAGGTGTAACGCTTGATCCTGAAGCTGGAGTACCTCCCGTTAGGTTTCTTGTTGCGTAATTATTTGAACTATAAGATGTTCCTTGTATAAGAGGGTTTATATTGGCATTAGTCCAAAAATAAGCAATAGGATTTATGATGGTGCTATTTGCGCTATGGAAAGCACTAAAACTTATGTTTGAAGGGTAGGGATTTCCTACTAAATTATATCCATTTCCGTTTTTTGTAATGGCAATGGTTTTAGTGCCATTATTTGGCGTACCAGTGAATGCCCAATCATCTGTATGATAAGTAGTGTAATCATTAGGAGCTCTTATAGCATATCCTTTTGCAACTGCGAAGTTGTTGTTCCAATCTTCATTTGCGAAATAATCAGTGGATTCATTATAAGTGTAAAATCTATTAGATATGGTATTAGGAGAAAAGGTTTTCAATTGTTGTGTCGCTACTGGTGAACTCCAATAGTTGTATTCTAAGCGTTTTAGTTTAGCTTTTCGTTTCACTATGATATTGCCAGTATTGCTAGCTGCACTATTTGTTTGTAGTAAGTTTGAATTACTTTCAAAAGTAATTGTACCACCGTTTACAGTGATTTCGTCAACCAGAGTCATGCTATTTCCAGACGAAATATTTACGTTTCCAGAAGTTACTGTGCAACTACAGGCGCTTAGGTTTCCAGAAGAAGTATAATTTCCTTGGAATTCTATTGATCTATTACTAGATTGTGCAGGCGACCAGCTAGAACCATTCCAAACAGCCGTTTCTATAGAATATGTTACAATATCAGATTTAGAACAAGAACCATAAGAAGAACTAGCAGTATATGTTGTAGTTGCATTTGGCTTTACATAGACTGTTGTAGCAAATGCTCCTGAAACGTATGGAGTAGTACATGCTAAATCTGTAAATATTGTATTTGGGGAAGAAGGTGATGCAGACCAAGTAATTTCTTGTTTATTGGCAGTAACAGAAACATTGTCTATTGCCCAAAACCAAGAAAAAACTGCATCATATCTGAATCTAATTCTTAAATTAGATTGACCTGTATATGAAGATAAATCTATATTTGTAAATGCAAAAGCAGATTCTGCTCCTACATCACTAGAACTTCCGTAGGTTGCTAAAGTTACATATGCACCACCGTTTACAGAAATTTCTACTCTTCCAAAATCTGTACCGTCCCAATTTTTAAAAAATTGATAAAAATTTAACTTTGGATTGGTAACCCCTATTAGACTAAAGGAAGGTGATACAAGTGTTGTAGCTGTGGTACCAGAGCCTTGACTGGCACTATTTGATAGCATAAAAGGTGATGAATCATTTGATGTAAAAGTAGTTGTAGGATATAAAGGATAGGTGTATTGGTAACCATTCGGTCTATTGGTCCATTTTGCATTAGCTGGTGTGCCTCCTGTTGAAGTGTTTGTCTCAGTAAAAGTGCCAATTCCTGAATTGAAATTTTCACTAAAAATCACATAATTATTAATAACTCCACCAGTTGCAGTTAAGGTTTGAACGGTATTTTTACAAATCGCAGAATTAGAATTGGTAATGTCAACATCAGTTGATCCATTGTTGGTTTGGAAACTGGTAGTACTGTAACTGTTGTTGGTAGAATCATTGTCAGTGACACCATTAGGTTGAGAAGCTGCCGCTGTAATGGTATAATTTGTTCCAGAAGAAAAGTTATAAGTTCCTAACGTAACATTCGTAGTAGCGCTAGTTGCTAGATTTCCTGTCCAATTGATTGGTGTTTGCGAAGTGCCATTTACAGACCAATTAATTGTGGCGCTGGTTAAATTAGAAGTTCCAAAATTTTTAATTGTACCCACCACATTTTGAGTTCCTAAACAAGTTGGAGTTGCAACGTTAGTAATTCCAGTGTCATTGGCAGGAGTATAAGTTAATGAAATATTGTCAATTGCAGGATTAGCGTGTGGTGTAACGCCATCACTATTAAATGTAAAAACTAAACGAACGGTAGTACCTGCTAAAGAATTTGGCAAAGTTACTGTCTGTTGTGTAAAACTTGCAAGAGCAGGTTTTTCATAGCCAAAAATTTGGGTATAGCCTGATGAAGGAACTGTTCCACTTATAGGAGTATTAGCTGTTGACGTAGTATATACTTTCAAATAATCATAAAAATATGGTGTTCCTGTAATATAATCATAATCTACAGTTGGCATTTTAAGGTAGAAACTAAGAACAATGCTTGTTGCGCCACTAGGGATATTTACATCTCTGTAAAAATGTTGCACAGAATTGGAATTAGTCCCGTTATAGTTTCCAGCATTACCAACATATGCGGAATTATTTCCATTTTGAGCACCTGCTACAGTTCCTACACGCCATTGCCTAGTATTGCCTGGTTGTGCTTCACTCCATCCATTAGTAGCAAAAGTAGTTCCCGTCTCAAAGCCACCATCGCCAATTGGATTAATTAAAGTAACTGTCTGTCCATATATAGATAATGGAAACAAAGCATACAGAAGTATGCTAAATATAATTCTAGTCATCATTGTTATGTGTTTGTTGCAAATGTAATAAATATTTTTATATGTTATTGATTTTAATTGTATTAAAATTAAAATTTTTGTAAATTTTGTGAATATATCCATTTACTTGTAAAAAAATCTTTTTTGGGACTTTATCTAAAATCCCCTAACTTTGCACAAACCTAAATCTAATGAGTAAAAAGAATACCAAGTACATCTTTGTAACAGGAGGTGTTACTTCATCTTTGGGGAAAGGCATTGTCTCTTCATCACTTGGCCTTCTCCTAAAATCACGAGGCTTCAAAGTAACCATCCAAAAACTAGATCCTTATATTAATATAGATCCTGGTACACTTAATCCTTATGAACACGGAGAGTGCTACGTAACAGAAGATGGTGCAGAAACAGATCTAGACTTAGGGCACTACGAAAGATTTCTAGATTCTCCTACTTCTCAGAATAACAATGTAACTACGGGTAGAATTTATCAAACCGTAATAGAAAAAGAACGCAAAGGCGATTTTTTGGGAAAAACCGTGCAGGTAATTCCACATATTACCAATGAAATTAAGCGCAGAATCAAAATCTTAGCAAAACAAGATTATGACATCATTATCACAGAAATTGGTGGTACGGTAGGTGATATAGAATCATTACCTTACATAGAAAGTGTACGTCAGCTAAAATGGGAGTTGGGCGAGAATAATTCTATGGTCATTCATCTTACGCTTTTACCTTATTTAGCGGCAAGCGGAGAATTGAAAACCAAACCATCTCAGCATTCTGTAAGAATGTTAATGGAATCTGGTATTATGGCAGATGTACTGGTTTGTAGATCAGAACATAAAATACCGAAAGAGGTAAAATCTAAATTGGCGCAATTCTGTAATGTACCTTTTGATAATGTGATAGAAAGTATGGATGTGGAAACCATCTATCAGGTTCCTTTAGAACTACAAAAACAAAAATTTGATGAGGTGGTTCTCAAAGAATTGGCATTGCCAACCAGCCATGATTCAGATTTAAAAGATTGGAAAAGTTTCCTTAAGAAATATAAAAATCCTAAGAAAAAAATAGAAATCGCTTTGGTAGGAAAATACGTTTCTCTACAAGATTCTTATAAATCCATTGCCGAAGCTTTTATACATGCAGGTGCAGCACAAGAAACCGAAGTGAAACTAAGATGGATTTACAGTGGTGAACTTACGGAGTCTAATTTGGCGGAGAGTTTCCAAGGAATAGACGGAATGCTGATAGCGCCAGGTTTCGGAGATAGAGGTATCGAAGGTAAAATCTTAGCAGCCCAATTTGCGAGAGAAAATAAAATTCCGCTTTTGGGAATTTGTCTCGGTATGCAGATTATGACCATAGAGTTTGCTAGAAATGTTTTAGGATATAGAGATGCTAATTCTTCTGAATTTGATTTAACTACCAAACATCCTGTAATTTCTCTGATGGAAGAACAAAAAAATGTAGTAGAAAAAGGAGGAACCATGAGATTAGGAGCTTGGAAATGCCAATTAAAATCTAATACCCAACTTTTTGAAATCTACGGAGCAAAAAATATTACTGAGAGACATAGACATCGTTATGAATTTAATAGTGAGTTTTTAGAAGATTTTGAAAATAATGGATTACAAGCTTCAGGTGTAAACCCAGATACCAAATTGGTAGAAACGGTAGAGCTCAAAAATCATCCTTTTTATGTAGGAGTACAGTATCACCCAGAATACAAAAGTACAGTTGCAACTCCACATCCTTTGTTTATAGCATTGATAAAAGCGGCAAATAAAAAATAAAATTGAGTAGAAATTTGTAGAGACGTGATTTATCACGTCTCTAATTTTTATAAAATGAAATGAATGACAATCTGGCAAAAATTTCCTATTTTTGTCAGCTAAAATAATTAGGAATACTATTTGAGAGTTTTAATCTCAAATTTCAAATTTCAAATCAATTATGATGCAACAAAACAACGGATTAGATAAAAGGCAGATGATTAGCCTTTTTGTGCTTTCTGCAATTATGATGGCTTTTATGTATTACTATCAAGGTAAACAAGCAGATGAAGCTAAAATTGCCGAACAAAAAGCTAAAACTGAACAAAAAGCTACACCTACAAAACCTGCCATTGCAGCTAATATTGGAAATCCTGTAAATGCAACAGATATTAAAAATGTGACGCTTAAAAATGACCTGCTTACCGTGGAGTTTTCGTCTTTAGGTGGTCAGATTTCTTCGGCGAAATTGAATCAATATTTTGCATACGATAAAAAATCAGACAAGCATGATTTACCACTTTATTTAATCAATAAAAATAATTCTAGCTACGGATTTCAGTTTAAAGATAAAACAGGGAAAGTATTTAATACCAAAGATTTAATCTTTACCCCAAGTGTTTCTGGAAATTCTGTAACAATGACGTCTCAAATTTCTGGTGCAACCATTCAGTTTGTTTACACCTTATTAGATAAATATACCATCGATTTTAATGTTAAAACTCAAGGCCTTTCTACTATTGTGACAGACGAGAAAGCAGATTTTAACTGGAATTATTCTGTAAGAGGAATGGAGAAAGGGCGTTCGCAAGAACAAACTCATTCTGAATTTAATTATGCTTTTAATAATTATAAAGATGCAGATTATGATACCAATGGTTTTGAAGAGCCAAAAGAAACACTCAACTGGATTGGCGTAAAACAACAGTTTTTTACTTCGTTAATAGAAACATCTAATGGTTTTGTTAATACTAAAGGAACTCAAGAATCTATAAAAGAAGGCGAAATTCTAAAGAAATTTAATTTTGATGGGCAGATAAAACTTTCTGGGAATGAATTAAATCAAAATTTTAAATGGTATTTTATGCCGCTAGATTTGCCACTTCTTAAATCTTATGAAGGAAAAGAGTTTGATACCATTTTACCACTTGGCTGGAGTTTTATCGGAACTCTAAACAGATGGTTCTTTGTACCTGTGTATAATTGGCTTACAGATTGGGGAGTAGCAGCAGGTTGGGTTATTTTCTTAATGACAATCGTTACCAAATTGGTTCTGTCACCAGTAATGTATAAGCAGCACAAATTGAGTGCCATGATGAAGGTTGTAAAACCAGAAATAGAGGAAGCTAATGAAAAATTTAAAAATGCTGATCCTCTTAAAAAACAACAAGCTACCATGGAAATCTACCGAAAAGCAGGGATTAATCAGATGGCAGGTTGTTTACCAGCATTGGTTCAGATTCCTATTTTCTATGCTTTATTCCGTTTCTTCCCGAATATGATAGACCTTAGAGGTAAAAGTTTTTGGTTTGTAAAAGACCTTACAGCTTATGATGATTTAATCAAATTGCCATTTAATATTCCTTTGATAGGAGAGCATATCAGTATTTTTGCCGTAGCTTGTACTATTGTGGTTTTAATATATACCATAATGACTTCTGGTAATATGCAACAACCTCAGCAAGAAGGGATGCCAAATATGAAGGTAATGATGTATATTTTCCCAATTACATTCTTTTTCTTCTTAAATACTGCTCCATCTGGTCTTTCTTGGTACTATTTTGTGTCTAATGCACTTAATATTTTGATTATTTTAGCCATTAAAAATTGGATTTTAGATGAGAAAAAAATTCACGCAATGATTCAAGAGAACAAAGCAAAAGGCCCAAAACCCGAAGGAAAATTCCAGAAACGCATGCGCGAAATGATGGAAAAAGCTCAGGAACAACAAAAAGCGCAAGAGCAACAGAGGAAAAAATAAGTTGGTTGATGGTTTTTAGTTGATAGTTTTTAGAATTTTTGACTTATCCCTCTTAAAAATAACCACAGAGATTCTGTGTTTAAGTTGTTTTTTTGAAACAAAATCTATTAATCAAAGGTTGAAATTATAGGTCAATAGGATTTTCTTAAACTTCGTCTGCAAAATTTTCTTCTGCACTCAGACCATCAACCAAAAACCATCAATCATACACCAATCTGAAAGATTTTCTGTGGTATTTAGTAGGCCCGAATTTTTTTAATGCTTCTCTGTGAGTTTTGGTAGCGTAGCCCATATTTTTATTCCAGCCATATTCTGGGAATTCTTCGTGAAGTTCAATCATTAGTTGGTCTCTATAATTTTTTGCTAAGATTGAAGCAGCCGCAATAGATAAAAATTTAGTATCACCTTTTATAATACATTGATGAGGGATATAGTTATAAGGGTGAAATTTATTACCATCTACTAAAATAAGTTCTGGTTTTAATTTTAATTGGTCTAGCGCATTATGCATAGCGTGTATGCTAGCATTCAAAATGTTATGTTGGTCAATAAATTCTGGAGACAATTCTGCGATGGCGAAATCTAGAACATTTTCTTTAATATAAGAATCAAGTTCTATTCTGGTTTTAAAATTTAATTGCTTAGAGTCATTAATTAAATTATGATTAAATTTCTTATCAATAATTACAGCAGCTGCAACCACAGGGCCACATAAACAGCCTCTTCCTACTTCATCGCAGCCAGCTTCTATGTATTGATTAGACCAAGAATTTAATAATGACATTCGTTAATAATATTTAATATAATTATTCAAAGTTAATTTTCAGTTAAAGTAATTTTTTTAGTCTGAAGAAGGGTATTTTATTGCAAAAATATAATTTTTTATGATAAGATGAATTTTATATAAATTAGAAAAACCGATGATGGTGTCTTAAAATTAACATTTACTCTCAAAAAACATTAATTATTTCAAATATACCTCCTTTAAAATCGATTTTAGGATGAAAAAAATCAAAAATTTATAAATAGAGCTGTTTTTTGCATTTGAAAATTAATAATTAGAAGGGAGGATTATGACAAAAATCACATAGAAAAATTGTTTTTTAACATAAATTAAGCAAAATTTCGAAATTATATTGTTTTTAACATTTTTTTAACTAAACTATTGTTTAATTTAATAAAGTTTTGCATATTTGACCATTGAAAAATTTAATTTGATATGAAGAAACTAACAAAAAGCGTTTTAGCTGTTGTTCTTACTGCTTCTTTTACTGTATCTTATGCACAAAAAAGTAAAGTAGACACTACTAAAACTAAGGATATCGAAGGTGTTGTGGTAACAGCCTTAGGTATTAAGAGAGAAAAAAAGGCAATTGGGTATTCTGTTTCTCAAGTTGGAGGAAATGATATTCAGAAGTCAGGAGAATCTAATATCATTCAAGGGCTAGCAGGAAAAGTGGCTGGTGTACAAGTTACAGGTACAGCGGGAACACCTGGAGCTTCAAGTAGAATTGTCATTAGAGGTCAAAAGTCAATCTTATTATCTAGCCAACCATTAATTGTATTGGATGGACAGATTATTGATAATTCTTACAATAATAATGCAGGCTCAGGAACTAATATTGGTGGGGTAGATGATTCTAATAGAGCGGTTGATATTAATCCTGATGATATTGAAAATGTAACTGTACTAAAAGGTGGAGCTGCAGCAGCGCTTTATGGAGAAGGAGCAAGAAATGGAGTAATTATATATACTTCTAAGAAAGGAAAGAAGAGAAAAGGTATTGGTATAGATATTTCTACTTCTATTGGTTACGATATGCTTAGTAATATGATAGATTTACAAAAGTCTTATGCAGCAGGTACTAATGGAACTACATACATTGCGCCTGCTCAGTATGGGGCTGATGGATTCCCTATAACAGGAGGAACAAATCAAAGCTGGGGTCCATTAATTTCAAGTGTGCCTGGACTGAAAGCTTTTGATAATGTTAAAAATTTTTATCAAACGGGAGTGACAAGCAATTATAATTTGTCATTGTCAGGAGGTAATGAAAATGGAACTTTTAGAGCATCTTTTGGACATTTAGATCAAACAGGTATTGTTCCTAATACAGCTTTAAAAAAGACATCGTTCAATGTTAATAGTGAATATAAATTCACAGAAAAATTGAAAGCTGGTGCAGACTTATTATATAGCAACACAACTGGTCTTAGAGCACAAAAAGGTAGTAATACTGCTGGGATAATGCTTTCTTTATTAAGAACACCTGCTTCTTATGATCTTAGAGATTATCAAACAGAGCAAGGTTATAATAAGAATTATTTTTCTGCTTATGATAATCCATTTTATACTGTATATAAAAACCCGTATAAGGATGAAACTAATCGTGTAATTTTCAATGGCCATATAAATTATAATTATAGTAAATGGTTTAATGCTCTAGTTAGAGCAGGTGTAGACACATATACTACTCACGCACAACAAAATTATTCATATTCCAGTAATGGAAATTCAACGGCAGATGGAAGTGGACAGGTAATTATTGATACTTTTACTAAAAGTTTATATAATATTGATTTAGTATTTAATGGAATTGTAGATCTTACTGATAAGATTAATTTGAATTATAGTATTGGTGGACAAATTAATTCTACTTTTTATAATGATCAATACACTGTAGGTTCTACGATGTTAGAAGTAAATCAATATAATTTAAGTAATTTCACAACATTTACACCACAAAATGCAGATTCCAAACAAATAAAAAGGGGAATTTTTGGATCTCTAGAGTTAGGTTTATATGACCAATTTTATTTAACAGCAACTGGTAGAAATGACTGGAACTCTGCTCTCCCAAAAGAGAATATGTCATATTTTTACCCCTCAGTTGCAGCTTCATGGATTTTTAATAAGACATTAGATTTGCCAAGTTGGGTGAATCTTGGTAAAGTAAGGGGTGCATATGCTATTACTTATGCATCGCCTACACCATACAATATTATTACCCCATATGTAACGCCTTATTTTTATGATACATTTGGACCTCAATTATACACACCGTATAATGGAATAGGTGCATATGGATTATCAACAATTCTGAGAAATCCGAACCTAAAAGCTGAACAAAATAAAGAATTTGAAGTAGGTCTAGAATTAGAAATGTTTAATAGATTGCATTTTAATGCAAGTGCTTATAAGTCAACAAATTATGATTTATTAATTACTTTGCCAATTGCAAGTTCGACAGGATATTCAAACTATTATACAAATGGGCCAACTGTTGAAAACAAAGGTATAGAAGTTAGTCTAGGATATGATATTTTTAAGAATGAAAACTTCGGCTGGAACTTTACCGCCAATTGGACATTAAATAGAAACAAAGTAACAGATTTGAACGGTGTTGCTAATAATTCGGCGGAAGGCAGTGATTATTTTAGTGGAAATCTTACACCTACCATAACATTAGGTCAACCACTTGGTGTTTTTTATGGATCTGCTTATGAAAGAGATAACTCTGGTAATTTAATAATAGGATCTAATGGACTTCCTGTATTAGCAGCTGAATCAAAATTGATAGGAAACCCTACCCCTGATTGGACTGGTAACTTTAGGAATAATATAAGATATAAAAATATTTCTCTTAGCTTCTTATTAGATATTAGAAAAGGAGGTGATATTTGGGACGGAACTTTAGCAAGATTGCATAGGCTAGGAATGACTCAAGCTTCGGCTGATAATAGAAGTGCTACATATATTATACCTGGAGTTCTAGGAAATGGTAATCCAAATAATATTGCAATATCTAATAAAACATATTATGTTAGTTATCTTGGGGATGGTTCAGGAAGTGCAAATGAAACAGCAATTGAAAAAGATATTAATTGGGTAAGACTAAGAGATGTAAGTTTAAATTACAATTTTAGCAAACTTTTATCAAATGTTTCAAGGTTATCTTTTGTGAAGAATGCTGAATTAAGTATAAGTGCAAGAAATTTATTTATAATTACGAATTATAAAGGAATTGATCCTGAGAATTCATTTGCTGGCT
>DDFD01000040.1 GCA_002337005.1 Flavobacteriales bacterium UBA1937
TAATAAATTGTGAAGCAAACAACTCAAAAGTAGCTCCATCAAAATAATAATGATCTTCTGGCGAAAAATCATTAGCATTGCCTTTCACATACTTGTTTTCCATCCACATATTTTTCATTACTCCGTCATAAATTCTTTGTGAAGCGTCTTTATATTTTTGAAAATCAAGATTTTCGTGTTGCAATAATTCTGCCAATTTTGAAAGTCCTACAGAAGCAACTCCATTGGTAAATGCAAATTGTCTTCCCGGAAGATGATGTTCCCAAGGTCCAGAATCTCGCTTCAACAAATTATTTTCTTGAATAATAAAAAGCAAAGGATCTCCTACTTTTTGGGTAACCAAAGGTTGCCATTTTTTAAAAAACTCCCAATCTTGGCTTTCATTTACATAATCTGCAAAAGCAATGAGAAACAATCCCCAATCATCATATTCTATATTAGGTCCGTTTTCATTGAAATCACATTCCTCGGTTCCATCGCCGAAATATCTTGTTAAAGAAATCTGGTAATCTATTTCTGGTCCGTAATTTTTACCATCTCTGAAAATATAATTTTTAAATCTATTTCCTTTGGCTTTTAGCATAAATTCCAAACCTTTTTTGGCTTCATCGTACATTCCTAATTTTGCCATTGCCGAAATCGCAAAAGTACCATCGCGAACCCAAGAAATAGCCCAAACTCCAGGACGTAGCGATGCCAAAACCTGTCCGTGAGAAAACGGAAGTTCATCTTTATCCGAAACTTGCGACATTTTAAGCACAGAAACCGCTTGTTCCATTGTGTTTCTTTCTGCTACGGAAATATTTTTTGGAATTTTTGCCTTGTTGATAAGATTTCGCATAAAGGCGAGTTCGGATTCTCGTAAATTTCTAGTTTCATCATTTAAAATTGCATATTTAGGAAATTCACCATCTTTAATTTCATTTTCTGGAAAAAAGTAATAATCTTTTTCAATGTCATTCAACATTTGAATCATAAATTTACCCGAACTATTTTGATTTAAATCAAATTTTCTTACAACATTTTTTTTCCCTTCAACAACAACATAAAACACTTTTTCTCCATTTGTAAATGAAGCAAAATAATTAATCGTTAAATCTTTATATTTAACTTCTATAACGTGCGTGTTTTCCTTGTACCCAACAGAAATCGGTTTATCTATTCTGTTGGTTTTAAGATTGGTAATGAAAGGTTTTACAGAATTTGTAGAATCTATTTGTGCAAAAATATGAGGATAAACTGCTTCTATCTCGTCAGTTTCGGTATTATAAACAGCTGAAATTAAACCATTAGAAGTGGTGAGTTGATGGTAAGAATTTTTATTAAGTTTGGCTTTTGCTTTTAAAGCATTGTACTCTTTTAATTTCATTAAAGACAATTTCCCTTTGTACAAACCACCAAAAGCACCAGCGTGATACACTCTAATTGCCAATACATTATGAGCCTTCAGAAGAGTTTTCGGAATTACATAATTTCTTTGTCTATCCCAAGCTGATTGATCATTTGGAGGCATTTTACCAGTGGCTCCTATTTTTTCTCCGTTAAAAAAAGTCTCATCACAAGCATCAATAGTTCCCAATTCTAGCATAAGATCTTCTTTTTGGAAATTTGCAGGCAAATCAAAACTCACTCTATACCACGCAAAACCGTGATACATCCCAACAGAAGTTTCCGTCCATTTTGCAGGAACGGCAATGTTTTGCCAAGAAGAATCATTGAACTCAGGATTTTTGAATTCTGCTTTATCTTCTTTGATGATTTTCCAATGATTCGTTGGAATCTGGAAAACCGATTGTGCAAACATCTGAAACCCTATTAATAAGAAAAATAGATACCTCATCAGATTTTTGTGTTTTTATTACGTTTTTTTCTAAAGAATTCCGCCTTCATCTTCTACAATGTACTTGCAATAAAGAAATTCATCTGGATTGATTTTTTTTTGCAAAGTAAGTTTATAGGATAATATTTGCATCAAAACACTTTCCATCAGAAATTGTTCGATTTCTGTTTTTACTTTTAAATCAAAGGTTTTTACCCCTTCAATTTTTGGCAAATCATTTCCAACAATTGTTACATTTCCTTTGAGCAATGCTAAATCTTTTGCTAATTTCAAATCATTTTCTTTCTGAATTCCTTCATTCAAAAAAATAAAATAATTAATAGGATTAAGTGCTACTTCTTGCAAACCGTGTCTAAAACTTCCTGTATCAAAAGAAACCGCAGGTTGTTTTGCCGCTTCGTGCCAAAGCAAAACCGCTTCGTTAATGGTTCCGCTTTGTGGTTTTCTGCCTAAAAAATAGGTAGGATTTTCGGTTTTGAATTCTTTAAGATTATCCTCTGCAAAATTTTCAAATCGTTTTAACTCATCATTGAAGTTTTCAAAAGAAATTTCTTTGATGCTATTTTTTGAAAAAAAGTTAGCTATCAAAAAAATGGCAGTAAAAGTCGCTAAAGAAATAGAATTATCCATATTTACCTTCATTGGCAAAAATAAATCAACGTCTTTTGCAAGCATACTTTCTGCATCATTTCCTACACCAATTGTTTTGATTTTCTGTGCTTTACAATATTGAAGAGATTGAATAATTTCTATACTTTTTCCACTTCTGGAAAGCAAAATCACCACGGTATTGGGCAATAACGGATAGTTTAAAAACTCTGCGCTATCGATTAAATGCGCTCTATAACCTTTTTGCCAAAGAAAATATTCCCAGAATTTTCCTGCATTGTAACTCGCTCCAATTCCTGAAATGATGATTTCCGAAGCTTCATCTAAACATTTTTGAGTTTCATAAATAAGATTTCCACCTTCATTTTGATAAAAATAAAGACATTTTTCCCATTCTACAGCTTGTGAACTTATATTTTGAAAATATTGAGACACTTTTAATTTACGATTTAAGATTTTGGATTGTAGATGCTTATTCTAATGAATTTTCACAAATTTAAAGGATTGAGCAGATTTTAATTTCCTTATAATCTACTCAATTCCTTAAATTCATCATTAAAAAAGCAAAGAACAGTACTGAAACCGTCTTTGCTTTTTAAAATAATATTATTTATTCCAAGTAACTTTTTGTGAAACCGTCTTTTGTGAATCACCTCCTACGAAAAATTCAAATTCACCAGACTCCCAATCGTATTTCAGATTATTGTCATAGAATTTAAGATCTTCTGGAGTTACGCTGAAGGTAACTGTTTTAGATTCACCAGCTTTTAAGAACACTTTTTGGAAACCTTTTAGCTCTTTTACGGGTCTTGTATTGCTGCCAACTAAATCTCTGATGTACAATTGTACGATTTCGGCGCCATCATATTTTCCTGAATTTTTCAATTCTACAGAAACTTTTAAAGTTTGATTTCCTTTTAAATTTTTAGAACTTAAACTCAAATTATTGTAAGCAAACTGAGTGTAACTTAAACCATAACCAAAAGGATAAAGTGGTGTATTACATTCATCTAAATAATTAGAACGGAATTTTTCGAACTGACATTTTTCTACAGAAGCTTGAGAAAGTGGTCTTCCTGTATTTTTATGATTGTAGAAAATAGGAACTTGTCCTACACTTCTTGGGAAAGTCATTGGTAATTTAGCGGAAGGATTTACTTTACCATAAAGTACATCAGAAATCGCTAAACCAGCTTCAGAACCTGGGAACCATACATTAAGAATAGCATCAGCTAATTCGCTTTCTTCTTTAATTTCCATAGCTCTACCTGCAAATAATACCAATACAATTGGTTTCCCTGTTTTTTTCAATTCTTTAAATAAGTCTTTTTGAGCTTGAGGAATAGAAATATTAGTTCTAGAGCTAGATTCGCCACTCATTTCAGCAGTTTCTCCGATTGCAAGAAGAATTACATCCGCTTTATTAGCTACATCTACTGCTTCTTTTAGCATTTCTTCTTTGCTTCTAGGATCTCTGTATGTATTTTTATTAAACATAGCAGCATTTTGTTCAAAAGTAGCATCATAATCTACATTAGAACCTTTAGCATATGTGAAATTTACAGAATTCCCTAAAGTTTGTTTAAGTCCTGCCAAAAGAGAAATTGCATCTTTGTGTTTTGCAGCTACACTCCAAGTTCCAGGCATATTCTCGGCATTGTCTGCTAATGGTCCTATAACTGCAATATTTTTTTGAGATTTTAACGGAAGAATTTCGTTAGCGTTTTTCATTAAAACCATAGATTGTGCAGAAATATTTCTTGCTACATCTCTATTCGCTTGACTAAAAACTTCGGTTTTAGCTCTGTTTACATCACAATATTTATATGGATCATCAAAAAGCCCCAAATCATACTTAGCTTCTAAAATTCTTTTTACCGCTAAATCTATTTGTTTGATGTTTACTTTTCCCTCTTGTACAGATTTTTTAAGAGTGGTAAGGAAGCCTTCTCCTACCATATCCATATCTACACCTGCATTCATTGCTAAGGCAGAAACTTGTTGTAAATCTCCCATTCCGTGGTCTGTCATTTCATTGATACCAGTGTAATCCGTAACTACAAAACCTTTGAATTTCCATTGATTTCTAAGAACTTCTGTCATTAACCATTTATTACCAGTAGCAGGAATTCCGTCCACTTCATTGAAAGAAGCCATCACAGAACCTACACCTGCATCTACCGCTGCTTTATAAGGAGGGAAATACTCATTATACATTCTTACGTGGCTCATATCTACGGTATTATAATCTCTACCAGCGTCTGGAGCTCCATATAATGCAAAATGCTTCACACATGCCAAAATGGTATTTTTAAGAGATAAATCTTTTCCTTGATAACCAAAAACCATTGCTTTTGCCATTTCAGAACCTAGATATGGATCTTCACCTGCACCTTCTGCTACTCTTCCCCATCTTGGGTCTCTAGAAACATCCACCATCGGTGAGAAAGTCCAGTTAATACCATCAGAACTGGCTTCATTAGCAGCAATTCTAGCAGATTGTTGTACCAAATTGGTATCAAAAGAAGACGCTAAACCTAGTGGAATTGGGAAATTGGTTTCATAACCATGGATAACATCCATCCCGAAAATTAAAGGGATTTTTAAACGGCTTTTTTCTACCGCTACTTTTTGTACTTCTCTGATTTTTTCAACTCCTTTTATGTTGAAAAGACCTCCTACTTTTCCTTCTTCAATTTTTTTTCCGATATCAGAACTTTGAGCTTGACCGGTGGTAATATCACCAGCTCCTGGAAGATTAAGTTGCCCTAATTTTTCGTCTAATGTCATTTTAGACAATAGAGAATTTACGAAAACTGTCTTTTTGGCTTGATACTCTTTAGTTTGATAACTTTGAACTGGCTGTTTTACAATCTCTTGAGAAAACCCTACAGCAGAAACCAACAGCGTGCATAACACCATTTTAGGATTAAAAGTTAACATATATAATTTTTATTTAGGATTAATTTAAGGTAAAATTATGAATCTTTTATGATATACATACTATAAAATCTATATTTTAACACATTGAGACAATATTAAAAAATCATAAAATTTTACTTTAAGAATAATAATTTAATTAAATTTGGAAAATTCTAAATTTTAAAACTATTCTTTGCAAAAAATGAAATTAATACAACTGTTAGAAAAAAACGCTCAAAACCTTCCGAATAAAAACGCCATCAGTTACAGAGATAGAGAAAACCTTATTATCCTAACTTGGAAAGAATTTTGGAACAAGGTATGTCAAACCGCAAACGGACTTCATACTTTGGATGTAAAAAAGGGAGATTGTGTAGGCGTTTTTTCGCAAAACTCTAAAGATTGGGTCATTTTTGATGTTGCAACACAAATGTTAGGTGCTGTTACCATCCCTATTTACGCTACTAATAATTACGCACAAACAGAATACATCATCAAACAAACCGAAATGCAACATATTTTGGTAGGTGATTCTCCCCAATTAGAAATCCTGAAAAGTGCCGAAACTCATCTCAATAAAAAACTTCATATTTTCACCTCTCACATTATAAAAGATGAAGCTGAAAATATTACTTATTTTCCAGATTTTATTTCCCATTTTTCTACTGAAAGAAATATTGCCGAAATCACAGACGAAGATTTGGCTACCATATTATATACATCAGGAACCACTGGAACACCAAAAGGAGTAATGCTATCACACGGTTGTTTCAAAGATGTAATTACTGCACATAATCAGTTCTTTGGCTTTAATAACTTACACTCAATGAAATCTTTGGCTTTCTTACCTTTGAGCCATATTTTCGAAAGAGCATGGACTTTATATGTACTTTCTCAAGGAGGAGAAGTCGCGATTTTAGAAGACCCTAAAAATATCCTTAGTGCTTTAAAACAAGTACAACCAAACGCAATGTGTGCTGTACCTAGATTCTATGAAAAAGTGTATCAAACTTTGGTAAAAAAAATAGATGCAGCATCGCCAACCAAACAAAAATTGTTCAAAAAAGCACTGGAAGTAGGTGCTAAAGTTGCCGATAAAAAAAGAACAGGGGCGTCAATTCCTTTTGGCTTGAATCTTCAGCATAAATTCTTTAATGCTTTGGTTTTCAAAAAAATTAAAAAAGAATTGGGCGGGAATCTAGAATTCTTACCTTGTGGTGGTGCTATGCTTAAAAAAGAAATTTCCGAATTCTTTGCTGCCATTGGTTTACCTGTAATTGTAGGATACGGATTAACCGAAACCACCGCTACCGTAACCGCTTTGCCTACCAAAAATTATGTATATGGAAGTGTAGGAATTCCGTTACCTGGAGTAGAAATAAAAATAGGTGCAGAAGACGAAATCTTGGTAAAATATGGTGGCGTAATGAAAGGTTACTATAAAAACGAAGAAGAAACAGCCAAAGTTTTTACAGAAGATGGATATTTCAGAACAGGTGATGCTGGCAGAATAGATGAAAACGGAAATCTTTACATCGTAGATAGAATTAAAGATTTAATGAAGACCTCAAACGGAAAATACATTGCACCACAAACTATAGAAATCCCGTTGCAATCTCATCCTGAAATTCTTCAGGCGATGGTAATTGCGGAAGGAAAGCCTTATGTTTCGGCGGTAATTGTTCCAGATTTTGAAACTTTAATTGAGAAATATCAGGAGTTTAAAAACTATGTTTCGCTAACTATAGAAGAGAAGAAAAAACTATTAGAATCTCCTTTTATCAAAGAAAAATTCGAGAAAATAGTAGCAGATATTCAGAAGGAATTTGCGTCTTACGAAAAGATTAAAAAATTCAAACTTCTTCCAGAAGAGTTTACCATCGAAAAAGGCGAAATAACTCCTACTCTTAAAATTAAGAGAAGAGTGGTTCTAGAAAAACTAAATGCTCTGATTGAAGGAATGTATGCTTAATGTTTATGAAAACAAGTTGTAAGAACAGGTGATAATGAATTTTAAATTTTATCATAAACTGCTTTTTTTTGCCCTATTGGCAATTCCAAAAATAGCTTTTTGCCAATCAACTGATTTTACTATTCAAGAGGTAAAGTTTGAAAGTCAGGGAATAATGCTAGCTGGTTCTATTGTAGAGCCCAAAAAACCAATTGCAGCTGTGGTAATTGTTCACGGATCAGATCCTGTAAAAAGAGAAATGGACTTTGCTAAAATTCTTGCTAAAGAAGGTATAGCAGTTTTGACCTATGACAAACGAGGAGTTGGTGAATCTGGTGGTGTTTATGTAGGGCCTTCGGTTGGTACTAATAATATTGATTTTGATAATCTTAATCTTTTGTCTTACGATGCTAGTGCCGCTATCAATGTATTTAAAACTCATCTTAAAAATAAAAAAATTCCTCTTGGGTTGATAGGCTTTAGTCAGGCAGGATGGATTATTCCTCTAACCGCGGAAAAAAATAAAAATGTAAATTTCATGACCATTTTTAGTGGTCCCGTTATTACGACGCTAGAGCAGCTTAGATTTCAGTTTTATACCAATGGTAATGAAAATTTTTGGGACACGCATACAGAATCTGATGCCAGAGAACATACTAAAAATGATCCTGACAAATACCAATTTACAGCAACAAATCCTCAGGAACCGCTCAGAAAACTCACCATTCCAGGTCTTTGGATTTTTGGTGGTAAAGACATACAAGTGCCTGTAGTCTTATCAATGGAGAATTTAGACCAACTTAAGAAAAAAGGTAAAAAATATGAATATATCTTATTTCCGAAATTAGGGCACAATACATCTTCTTCAGAATCACCAGAGCCTGTAAAAGCTGCGGTTAAGTGGATAAAATCATTTAATCAAAAAAAGAAAAAATGAATCATTCCATTTGCCTTGCCAATAGATTCCGAGAAGTTATTTTAAATGGAACTTGGATTGCCAATACCAATTTCAAAAAAGAATTAGAAAATCTAGATTGGAAAATAGCAACAACTCAATTTCAAAACTTAAATACTATTTCTGTTCTTGCACAGCACATTCATTATTATATTAATGGTGTTAAAAATGTTTTTTTGGGAGGTAATCTAGAAATAAGTGACCAATATAGTTTTGATTTCCCTGAAATAAATTCACAAGAAGAATGGCAAAATTTTCTTATAAAATTCTGGACAGACTCGGAAGAATTTGCAAATTTGGTTGAGAAACTTCTAGAAGAAAAACTAGCCGAAGCTTTTGTAAATGAAAAATACGGAAGCTACCAAAGAAATATAGACGGAATGATAGAGCACTGTTACTATCATCTGGCTCAGATTGTATTAATTAAGAAAATATTAAATAAATAAATTTCTAAAAACACCCCCTCTTTTAGGTCATAAAAGAGGGGGTGTTTAATAATTATTGACAGTTATTTATTCTCTCATTTGCGCGTCTAGCACTGCAATAGTAGCGAGATTCACAATTTCATCTACACTGGCTCTCATTTGCAACACGTGAACAGGTTGACTTAGTCCCATCAGAATTGGGCCTACTACTTGGGCTACTTTCATCCCTCTGATAATTTTGTAAGAGAGATTAGCACTTTCTAGATTTGGGAAGATAAAAGTATTGGCTGGTGTATCTCCTAGTTTTGAGAAAGGATAATCACGAAGGTGATCTGCATCCATTGCAAAATCTGGCTGTATTTCTCCATCTACAATCATATTAGGATATTTCTGATGAAGAATTTCGACCGCTTTGGCTACTTTTTTAGAAATTTCTGCATTAGAAGAGAAGTTTTCGTAAGAAAGCATCGCAATTCTAGGTTCTATCGCAAAAGATTTGATGGTTACTTCTGCCATTTTTGCAATGTTTGCCATTTCCTCAGCAGTCGGATTTTGATTAATAGAAGTATCTGCAAAGAAATATGGTTTTTTATCAGACAAAATCATCATCATAGCCGCTACTCTGTCAACGCCTTTATCTTTTTCTATCAATTCTAGTACAGGTTTTAGTACAGTTCTATAATTTTTAGAATACCCAACAATAAGTGCATCTGTATCACCGTGTTTTAACATTAGTGGCCCGAAGTAATCTCTTTGTCTTACCAATCTTTTGGCAATATATTCATTTACCCCTTTTCTGTTTCTAAGTTCCCAAAGTGTTTTTCTATATTTTCTGCGATTTTCTTCTTGGTCATCATCAGAAGGATCTACAATAGGAACATCTAAATGAAGATCAAATTTTTCCATTTGTTCCAAAATATATTTCTTTTCTCCTAATAAAATAGGATGTGCAATTCCTTCTTCATAAAGAATTTGTGCAGCTTTTAGCACATTATATTCTTCGGCATTTCCTAGCACTACTCTTTTCGGATTAGAACGGGCACGATTTTGCATCATTCTGATGAGTTTTTCATCTCTTCCCATTCTGTCTAATAACTGAGTTTCGTAGGCTTCAAAATCTGTAATGGGTTTACCTGCAATTCCACTTTCTATAGCTGCTTTTGCCACTGCAATAGAGACTTTGGTCAATAGTCTATTATCAAAAGGTTTTGGAATAAAATATTCTCTTCCGAAGCCTAAATTTTTAACATTATATGCCAGTTTCACCATTTCTGGAACGGGTTCTTTGGCTAAATCTGCGATAGCGCGAACTGCTGCTAATTTCATTTCTTCATTAATTCCCGAAGCTTGTACATCTAATGCACCACGGAAAATGTATGGGAAACCTAGCACATTATTTACCTGATTAGGAAAATCACTTCTGCCAGTTGCCATAATTACATCTTCTCTCACAGAAACTGCCAGATTATAATCAATTTCGGGAGTAGGATTTGCCAGCGCAAAAACCAAAGGATTGTCTGCCATAGATTGCAACATTTCTGCCGTCATTACATTTCCTTTAGAAAGACCTACAAAAACATCAGCTCCCTTCAAAGCATCTTCTAGCGTTTCGAATTCGGTATGAGCAATGAAATCTATTTTTTCTGGAGTAAGGTTTTCTCTCTTATGATTGATAACGCCCTTAGAATCACACATCAGTACATTTTCTTTGTTAAGACCAAGCGCGACATATAATTTAGTACAAGCAATAGCTGCTGCTCCTGCACCGTTCACCACCATTTTTACTTCTTCTATTTTCTTACCTGCTAATTCCAAAGCATTAATAAGAGCTGCCGCCGAAATAATTGCCGTACCATGTTGGTCATCGTGCATTAAAGGTATATCTAGCTCTTCTTTTAATCTCTGTTCTATGTAAAAAGCTTCTGGCGCTTTAATATCTTCTAGGTTAATTCCACCAAAAGTAGGAGCAATTCCTTTTACAATTTCTATAAATTTATCTGGGTCTTTTTCATTGATTTCTATGTCAAAAACATTGATATCTGCAAAGATTTTAAACAATAAACCTTTACCTTCCATTACAGGTTTAGAAGCTTCTGCACCTATATCACCCAATCCTAGAACTGCTGTTCCGTTTGAAATTACAGCTACTAAATTACCTTTAGATGTATATTCATAGACTGTTTTTGGATTTTTTTCGATTTCTAAACAAGGTTCAGCTACTCCTGGTGAATAAGCCAAAGATAAATCTCTCTGAGATGAATGTGGTTTAGAAGGAATAACCTCTATTTTGCCTTTTGGTTCTGATTTATGGTAATCAAGGGCAGCTTGTCTAAACTGTTCTTGATCTCTATGCATTTTGTTAGACATAATTTAAAAAAATTATTGTTTGGGAAATATTATAATTGGTTGAAAATATATTTTTTGTGAAATTCTACCAGACTTTCTATTGGTTTTTGAACAATATGACCTACGGTTAAATTAAGTTCTGCTGCCGCTGCTCTTAGTACATCTTCATAATAATAAGCAATAGAACCTATGAAATTAATTTCTGCTTCTCTGGCTTCTTCGTAAGGTAAAACTTGATACTCAAAAAAATTCTTCATCTCATCAAAAACCATATTTTGAAAATACGGATGTTGTTTTCTTTGAACTACAAATTTATTAAACTCTGCTAAATAAGCATTAGCACGAGGATTGTGATACATATTTTTAATAGCATCTTCTATGGTCAAATGATATGTTTCTACAAATTCTTGGTGAAGGTCTTGAGGTAGTTTTTTCATAAAAAATCTTCTTACTAAATGCTTTCCGAGAGCGCTGCCACTGCCTTCGTCACCAATTAAAAAACCGAGTGATGGCAAATCTCTTCTGATAGATTCTCCATCAAAATAACAAGAATTAGACCCCGTTCCTAGAATACAAACTATGGCAGGTTTCCCATTATACGCAGCATAAGCAGCAGCAGTAAGGTCTTCTTTTACAGTTACTTTAGCATACGGAAAAACTTTTTGCAATTGTGCCTCTACAAGCAAAGCATTTTCTATTGTTCCGCAACCAGAACCATAAAAATAAATGTAATCTAATTGGTTTTTGATAAGAAATAAATGCGGATTTTTTTCGATTTCCTGAGGAATAAGGTCGGCATTTATAATATTAGGATTAAAACCGATGCTTTCGGTTTTTTGAGAAATTTTTCCTGAATTTTCCAGAATTACCCAATCACATTTCGTAGAACCACCATCAACAATTGCAATCATACTATTAAGAATGTTTATCCTGCGAAAATAGGAATTTTCTTCAAATTACTCTACGGTTTCTTCATCTTTTAGACTAAGCCAGTTGTCTATCTCGTCTTCTAGAAAATTAGTTTGTAACTGAAGTGCCATCATAAAATCATCTGGTACGGAATCTCTGTCTCCTGTTTCTATATCCCAAATTTCGTCTGAGAGGTTTTCGAACTCGGTATAAATTCTTTTAAAACGAGGACTCTTCTCTTCAAGATTTCTAATTTTATCTTGTTGAAATTGAAATTTCCTGTAAGATCTTGGAGTTTTCATTATTATTTTTTTTGGTGTTTTTAGAAAATAATTGTGGTATTTTGTGATGTTTTTTTAGATAAAAAAACACTTCCATATTTCTATGAAAATGAGTTTTTTACTATGCGTCTCTATTAATATTTTATGTTAACTAAATTATACAAATTTTTGAAACAAAAAAATTTTTTATTAGTTTTTATCAAACTTTAACATTTAAGTTTAAATTTGTGGGTTAGAAATTTTATGAAACAACTTTTATTACAACAAAAACAAGTTCTGTTTTTCATTATAGCAGGTGGTCTGAGCGCAATTGTAGAAATTGGCAGCTTTAAGTTATTTAGTGTGTATATTCCTAATCTGTTTACCTCAGAGAGAGATTTTCACGGAATACATTTTCCTTTAAGTAATATATTTTCAACTTTCTGTGGTATTATTTTTAATTATTTTTTGAGTATCTGGTTTGTTTTTGAAAGAGGCAAGCATTCTAAGAAAAAAGAGTTCGCCTACTTTATGTTCATTTCTTTTTTATCTACCCTATTAAGTTTACTATTTTTCCAGATTTTCTTTCGATACATTTTTAAAGACAATTTAGATTTATCAATATATACCATAAGCCCAGAAATGATTAGTAAAATATCTGCTATTATATTGGTTTCTATTCTCAATTATTCTGTAAAGAAAAATGTAATTTTTAACGGATAAAAAAATGACGAAGCTACTTAATTATTTATGGCGCGGATGGATGATTATCATAGCTGGTATTCTGCTCATTATATTTTTTGTTCCTGTATATATTTTATCATTTAGAAAAGAGCATTATAAATATGCCTATTTTTTTGTGAGATTATGGTGCAAGGGGATTTTTTACGGAATGGGATTCAGGTATGAATTAATAAAGCTTACCGATAAAAAAATAGAAAAAGACCAACAATATGTAATTATTGCCAATCATACTTCTATTATGGACATTATGCTTCCTGTAATTTTGTTTCCAAAACATCCTATTTGTTTTGTAGGAAAGAAAGAATTGGTAAAGATTCCTATTTTTGGTACAATCTATAAAAGAATATGTGTAATGGTAGATAGAAGTTCTGCCAGAAGCCGAGCCGAAGTATATAAAAGATGTGCCGAAAGAATGGCAGAAGGAGACAGTATTGTAATATTTCCGGAAGGAGGCGTGCCAGATGATACATCTGTACTATTAGACCCATTTAAAGATGGTGCTTTTATTCTGTCCAGAGAACACCAATCTCCTATTGCGGTATTTACATTTGTAGGTTTAAAAGAAATGTTCCCTTTTAATAACGGACAAGGATATCCTGGAAAAATCAAAATTTATATGAATGATATTATAGAACCTACAAAAAATATGCAAGAATTAAAAGAAGTTTCATATAATCTTATTAAATTTACCCTGAAAAATAATTAAAAATATTATTGTACCATTTTGAGAAAATAATATATTTGCTTAATCAAATAATAAAACAAATTTAAAACAAATAAATATGAGCACTACACAGAAAACGCAAAGTTATGCTTTGCCTATTGCAATGATGTTTGCACTCTTTTTTATGATTGCCTTCGTCACTGGTTTACCAAGTCCTATGGGCGTAATTGTGGCCAACCAATTTGGGGCTTCTAATTTTGAATCTCAACTCGGATTTTTAGGAAATTTTATTGCCTATGCATTTATGGGGATTCCTGCGGGAATTATGCTTAAAAAGCTTGGTTACAAAGTAACTGCACTTATTGCTATTGCAGTAGGTTTTGTAGGTGTAGGCGTACAATTCTTATCTGGGCAAGTAGGTGTGTTTGCAGTCTATCTAATAGGTGCATTTATCTCTGGTTTTTCTATGTGTATGCTAAATACAGTAGTAAACCCAATGCTAAACACTTTAGGTGGTGGAGGAAACTCTGGAAACAAATTACTACAATTTGGTGGTTCTTTAAATTCTATCGGGGCTACTATTACGCCTATGCTAGTTGGTTATTTAATGGGAGCTGAAGCTGGTAGAACAATTGAAAAAGCAAATCCTGCTTTATTCTTAGCAATGGGAATTTTTGCTGTAGCATTTGTAGTACTATCTTTTGTAAAAATCCCTGAACCACACAAAGAAACTGCAGAAGAGCGTAGTGTAAAACACGCTCACAGTCCATTATCTTTCCGTCATTTTATATTCGGAGCTATTGCAATTTTCATCTATGTAGGTACAGAAATTGGTATCCCAAGTACTGCAAACCTTTTCATGACAGCTAAAACAACCGCAGAAAATCCAGGATTAGGAATAGACGCTACCGTTGCAGGAAGTATTGTTGGAGTTTATTGGCTATTGATGCTAGTAGGTCGTTTAGTTGGAGGAATTTTAGGTTCTACTATTTCAAGTAAAAAAATGTTAATTTCTGTCTCTGTATTAGGTTTATTTTTAATACTTTTAGCTATCTTTACTCCTGTTACTACTACAGTAACATTGCCATTTAATGGTGCACAAGTACCGCTAAGTATCATATTTTTAGTACTTTGTGGTTTATGTACATCTATTATGTGGGGTGGTATTTTCAACCTTGCAGTAGAAGGCTTAGGAAAATATACAGCAGCTGCATCTGGTATCTTTATGGTAATGGTTTGTGGTGGCGGAATTGTTCCTTTAATCCAAGGTTGGGTATCAGATAATTTCGGTTATATGAATAGTTATTGGGTAATGTTTGCATGTCTTGCTTATATGCTCTGGTATGCATTAATAGGTTGTAAAAACGTAAATACAGATATAAAAGTAGATTAAAAATGGCTGAAAAATATGCAATTGGTATCGATGTAGGCGGTACTAACACTAAATTTGGTGTTGTCAACAAAAATGGAGAAATTCTAATTCAAGATAGAATTAAAACCAACGAAAAAGAAAATGTAGAAGGTTTTATAGAAGTTTTAGCAGAAAAACTTCAACCAATGATTGATCAATATGGAGGTCCTAAAGCATTTGTAGGAATAGGAATGGGCGCTCCGAACGCTAACTACTATCAAGGAACTATAGAGTACGCAGCCAATCTAAAATGGAAAGGAATTATTCCTATGGCTGATATTATGGAAGAAAAGTTTAACATTCAAACTAAACTTACCAATGATGCCAATGCTGCTGCTGTAGGAGAAATGCAATATGGAATTGCTAAAGGAATGAAAAACTTTATCACCATCACTTTAGGAACTGGTGTTGGTAGTGGTGTAATTATAGACGGAAAAATTGTACTTGGATATAATGGTTTTGCAGGAGAACTTGGTCACGTAATTGTAAGAAACGGAGGACGTTTACACCAAGGAACAGGTCTTTGTGGTTCATTAGAATCTTATGCTTCGGCTACCGGAGTAAGAGACACTGCTATAGAATTTCTTCAGGCTAATCCAGATATTAATAGTCTTCTATCTAGCTATACTATAGATGAACTTACAAGTGAAACGGTTTTCAAATGCGCTGAACAAGGTGATGTTCTAGCCAATGAAGTTTTTGAATTTACAGGTCAAATTTTAGGAGAAGCTCTTGCAACATTTGTACACTTCTCTGCACCAGAGGCTATCGTTTTATTTGGAGGCTTAACAAAAGCAGGAGATTTAATCATGAAACCTACAAGACAAGCGATGGAAGATAACCTGTTACAGGTATTTAAAAATCAGGTTAAAATACTATTTAGCACACTGAACGAGGCAGACGCTGCAATACTAGGTGCAAGCGCATTAGTATGGTAAATCACAGAATTTTAAAACATAAAACTAGATATTGGGCAGGCATTTTGTTTGCCCAAATTCTTTTATTCTATCTTCTCTCAAAAACAAATTTTGGGGTAGAACTTGCCAATCACATTTTTGAAATAAAGAAAAATTACCATCAAAGCTTATTCTCAAAATTTCCTTTTTCTGTAGGAGATGCTATTTACATTTTATTGATTGCATATCTAGCGTTTTGTCTTTTTAGAATGATAAAAAAGGATTCTAGAAAAAAATACTTAATTAAAATATTAATTATTGTAAATATTTTCTATTTTTTCTATCAAATATTTTGGGGATTGCTCTATTTTCAAAAACCACTTATCGAAAAATTACCATCTAAAAGCATAACAAAAGAATCTGTAAAAAAAACAGTGTTAAAATATGTCGATGAATGCAATAATACTAGAAAAAAGGTTGCTGAAAATAAAAATGGAGTCTTTGTTCTAAATAATATTTACAATACGAAGAACGAGGTCTTAGACGGTCAAAAAAAAATACCTAAATTATTTCTAAATAAGAAATATACCTTAATAGACAACTTCAAACCTACTCTATTTGGCAAATACTTTAATTATACTGGGATTTTAGGGTACTACAATCCATTTACTTCTGAAGCACAATTTAATCGCAATTTACCCTCTACTTATATTCCGTTCACTCTAGCCCATGAAAGTGCACATCAATTAGGTATTGCAAGAGAACAGGAAGCAAATTTTATAGCTTATCTCATCTGTAAAAAGTCTAAAAACCCCGAGCTTCAATACAGCGCTAATTTATATATTCTAAAATCATTACTTAATTCATTATTAGAAAAAGACCCAGAGTTTGTAAGACAAACTAAATTATTGCTTTCTGATGGGGTAAAAAGAGATTTAGAGTATAATAAAGTGTTTTATGAGATGCATCAAACTTGGGTAAACAATCTCTTTTATTACGCTAATGATTTGTTTCTAAAATCGAATCAACAAGATGGCAGTATTACTTATAGTTACTTTGTAGAACTACTATTAAGATACGAAAACTAGGCATTTGTATAAAATAAAAGAATCACATCTTACGATGTAATTCTAAAAACACAAATGATGAAAAAAAATTTATTGCCTTATGAGCAGGTGCTCATTGAAAGCGGTGTAAAAGTACTGCATAATTATTAATTAACAAAATATTTTCGAACATTTTTTATCATTTTTTTACCCATTTTTGTCATATAATTACTTATTTTATTAATAATTAATCTTTTATCTTAAGAAAATATATTAAATAGATATATAAAATCTATAAATAAAAAAAGGATAACAAATTTTGTTATCCTTTTTTAGTAGCGAAGACGGAACTACTTTAGTGTTCATCTAAACAAATCTAAATTAATAAAAATACACTATATAATTTTAATTTTCAGCTCATTACAAATAAATAAAATTAATTTAGATTTATATTCTTTTGCTTAAATTAATATTTACCATACATTTGCTATACATAAACAAATAATTACAACCCTTAAAATGGCAACTGTTAAATATTATTATCGTTCCCCAAAGGAAAATGCTACTCTTACTGTAAGACTTATGTATAGATATAATAGCAAAGACTACATCATAGGAGCTAATTCTGAAATATTAATATACAACAGAGAGGAATTGCTTGACAACCCTAATCTAAGTGGGAAATATTATTGGAACAAACAACACAATGCTCAAAGATTAAAGGATATTGATATAATTAATAAACGCAACCATCTTTCTACAATTCTCAATCGCTTAGAAAATTACATTTTACAATCTTTCACTTATATATCCCCCGAACAAGCAAACAAAGAATGGTTGCAGGGAATAGTTTTTGACTTTCACAATCCTAATAAAGCAGATGAAGCCCCTAATACCTTGATTGAATTTATTGACTTCTATTTAAAAATGAATACCAATCTAAAATATGGAACTTCAAAAAAGTTCATAACGCTTAAAAATAAAATAATAAATAGGAAAAATGAATTAACTAGAGGAGGAATTATTTTGCTTAGTGAGATAAATGATAATTTTAGAATAAAATACCAAAAAATCTTTTCTGACTATAATATAAACACAATCAACAGAGATTTAACCAATATTAAGACACTTTTGAGGTATGCTGAAAATAAAGGAAAAGAAATCAATAAAGAAGCATTAAACTGGAAATTAAAAGTTGATAAAACGCCTTTTGTTTACTTGAATGACGAAGAAATACAAAGAATTTATGAACTAAAAAATCTTTCTGAGCATCTAGGAAATGCGAGAGATTGGCTCGTAATTAGTTGTTTATGTGGACAACGTGTCTCTGACTTTATGAGGTTTAAAAAAGAAATGATTAGTAAAACCAAAAATGTAAGAGGAGAAGAGGTTATGATTATTGAACTTACCCAAGTTAAAACTGGAACTATTGTTACACTTCCCTTGCACAAAACCATCCTAGAAATTTTACACAAACGAAATGGTGATTTTCCTAGACCGATAAGTTCACAAAAATACAATGATTATATTAAGGAAGTATGCAAGAAAGCAAAAATAATAGAGAAAGTTTATGGGAGTAAACCTTTTGTAAACGAACTAGGTGTTAAAAGAAACGAATATGGTACATTTGAAAAATGGGAATTAATTGCTAGCCATGTTGGAAGAAGAAGTTTTGCTACTAATAGATTTGGTAATGTACCAACTAGTTTAATTATGAGTGCCACAGGGCATAGTTCTGAAAAAATGTTCCTAGCGTATATTCAAAAAACTCAAAGAGACCAAGCATTGAGTTTAGCAGATTATTTTTAATACTATCGAAATGACAAAAAGTTGCAACACAATTATTAGAGAAAACAAAAAATTGATTGAAAATATTGAAGATAAATTTGAGAAAAATATTTTGCATTATAAAAATGAAAGTGAAAAGCAGACTTTAGACTACAAGGACGACTATGTTTTTCAATACGTAAACCAATTCTATTCTTCGTTATATCATCAAATAAATGAGACTATAATGATTTTAGATATTAATCAATGTAGCGTAATTGAAAAACCTATATTGATAGAACAATTAGAGGAACTCTATAGACTATTTTTTGAATTTTTGGAAAAATCTGAATATAAAAGTGATTATTGGAAATTTTCTGAACTCCAAATACAGAATTTTTTTGAGGAGAATTTTACTTTTATTGAACCTAACAACTTTTCTCAAAGATATATCTATGAGATAATTAACCGAATTAAACAAAATATTTCTACGGACCATATTCCCATACCAATAAAAAAGGAAATTGCCCATTATACGAAGGAGACTTGGTTTGAAGTAGCATTAGAATTTGCAAATGGTAATGTTTATCGATTAATAGGCGAAAGAAAAAGCCATGTTCAAATGGCTAAGATTCTCTTTAAAAATCGTAAAATAATGCCATCTTCTTATAGACCGTGGATAAACCACTCTATAAATAAGGCTAATAACACGAAAAATATATTTGGAAGAATAAATTCAAAAGAGGAGTTAAAAAAAGTGCATAAGTATTGTATTGAAAATAATATCAATATTGCTGAAAAATTTATTGAAAATTGTAATGAAAATGGCATTAAATTTAATCCTTAATTAATTGTAACTTAAACTGTACAGTACAGCAAAAATACAGTTAAAAGTACATATAATTTCGCCCCATAATTTAAAAATATAAAATTATGGAAGCAAAGATTGTTCAAATCCAAGAAATCTCAGTAACCGAACTGAGTAGCATTATTAAAACTTCTGTTAGAGAAGAAATTTCTAATCTACAAACAAATCCAGTAAGTCAAATAGAACATCAAGAAGAACTCTTAACAAGAAAACAAGTTTTAGATTTTCTTAAAATATCTTCAGTAACACTATGGAAGTGGCAGAAAAGTGGTAGAATAGTAACTCACGGAATATCTAATCGAAGATATTTTAAACGTTCGGAAATTATGAGTTGTCTAACTAAATTAAAATAATGATTATGTTAGATGACAAAACCACAAAAGACGAAACCTATCCAACAGATGCGTTCCCCAAAATATTCTATGATTTAATAATTGAGTTTAATAAATCATTAAATTATCCAATCCCTTATAGTGGCACTGCAATTCTAACAGCCGTATCTACAGTAATAGGTACGAGTGTTAAAATGAAAGTAAAAAATAAATGGTATGAATACCCTTCACTTTATTGCTGTTTTGTTGGAAATGCTGGAACTAATAAGACCCATCCAATAAATACTTTTTTTGAACCACTTAAAAATATTGATGCTATTAACCACGAAGTCTATACTCAACAACGAAAAGAATTTAATGAATATGAAAAACTTTCTAAACAAGATAAAAAGAAAGTCCCCAAAATAGATGAGCCAATACTAAAAAAGCACATTCTGAATAACTTTTCTACTGAGGCTCTATTTAAAAGGCTTTCCGAAAATAAGAGAGGTTGTGCAATTATAAGTGATGAAATGGTTACCTTTTTTGAAACCATGAATAATTATTCCAAAGGTGACCAGATAGGAAACTATTTAAGTATTTGGAATAATCAATCAACTACGGTAGATAGAATTGGTGAACCTGTTCCAATGTTTATAAAAAATCCATTTTTATCTATAATTGGAGGGCTACAACCAAGAATATTATCCAGTGCCTTTCCTCCACAAAAAATGAACAATGGTTTTTTCCAAAGATTTCTTTTTGCTTATCCAGAAAACACTCAAAAACAACCATTTAACGATAATGACATCAATGAATCTTTGATGAATGAATACAATAATTTCTTTATAAGTTTTATTGAAAAAAATAACGTAGTAGAACATGAAGGATTCTTGAATAGCAAAGTACTCTACTGGTCGGAAGAAGCTAAACAATTTTTTATTAATTGGAATTTAGAAAACTGCAATTTAGTTAATGAATATTCGGGGAGTATCAAAAGTGAAATTTTAACTAAATTTGACAATCATCTTCTCCGAATAGCCTTAATACTGCAAATTATGGATAACTCCCAAAGTAGCATATTAGAATTAAAAGCTGTGGAAAATGCTAAAAAACTTTGCGACTACTATATTGGATGCTCATTTAAAGTCCTTGAAGCTATACAAAGTCCTAATACTTATCTGGAATCTTTACCCGAAAACAAAAAGAAACTACTTAATGATTTAAATGATAATTTTACCACTAAGGATGCCATAATTATTGGCGAAAAATATGATATCGCAGAAAGAAGAACAAAAGAATTTTTAACGGACAGTATGTTATTTACCAGGCTTAAACATGGATATTATGAGAAAAAAAAGTAACAATTAATTAAATATTTTGCACTTTCAACATTATCAGCACTTCAATATTAATGCTTATAATGTTGAAAATGCAAAAATGCCTATACATAAAAAAGTACTAAACTTTCATTTTATATAAAATTCTAAAATTTTCTTTTTTTTATTTCTTCTCAAAATAAATGATTTTGAAAAATTAAAAAAAACAATTGTTAGAATTAGAAGAATTGTAATTAAAGAGAAAAAGAACCAATAAAAATTTGATTCAAAATAGACAAGTTTATTGAAACTAAATAAGATTGAAAAAATAAATAGACCGAACCAAGTTAAAGACATGATTATACTTAAAAATTGATTTACTCTTGAAACAGAAAAAGGATAGGCATCACTTAAATCCAAAAAATTTTCATTAGATTTTTTAATGGTTGTAAATAAATTGCCTTGAATATTTTGCCCTAATAAATCCACGTGAGCCTCCCAGTTTTCTTGCCAATATTTTGAACCCCTATTAACAAAATACCAGCCTAATGAAAAAAAATAGCCAAGCGCAGAAATTAAAATAGTTATTCCTTTAATTTCATTTATTTTATCCGAATTATAAACAGTAAAGTAGGCTACAAACATCGCCGCTATAAATGCCCAAAAGTAAGTAGCTCTTTTCCAGTAAAGCTCAATCTCAAATTTCCTTGTATCAAGTGCCGTTCTTAATGCACTTTCAATAATTTCATTCTGTTCTAGAGGTGTATCTGTAAAAAATTGCTCAAAATATTTTTTCTCATTAATTATTTTCATAACCACTTAGGTAAATATTTATGTTTTTTTTATTTAATTGCTTGCTTTATCAAACTCATTATATATTCCATATTCTCAATATCTGTGACAAATATTTCATAATCTCCATTTCCCCAATGTCCAGTATTTGAAACATCTCGCATTAACTTCTTCGGTTCTTTTAATTCTCCCTTTTTGAGATTAATCCAAATTTTTAAACCTTTCAACTGTACGCATATATCAACAATATTTGTTTTCTTCTTAAAAGCTATATAATCTTTTTTGGGTTGTACTTCAATATCATCAGAAAGTTTTAATATTTCAGCTTTGTAATTTTCATATAATTTTTTTACAAAAACTGGTTTATTCATTAAATGCTTCTTCTCACTATACTGATTTTTTGATTTATTAGGAGATTCTTTCGTTTTCTTTATAGCCTCATTATTAGTAACATCTCTTTTGTCTTTTCCCAAAACAGGTAAAGCAACCTTGTCTTCAATACTTATATCAGCCCTTCTTTTCCCATTAGTTTTCTGCTGATTAGAAGTATTTTGTTTTAAGGTTAAAATCAAATCAAACAATTTTTTAAATCCTTCAAAATCTATTACATCATAAGTTTTTGTTTTTTCAGCAAATGCTTTTTTAAAATTACTTTTAGTGTAATTAGGCATTTCAGTAAGGCAACTTACATTTTCAAAAAGAAAAGATTTATACCTTTCAATTGGATAATAATCTTCAATTACAAAATCGGATGTAGTGTATCCATCTTTTTTTGGAATAAAATTTATATATATTCCGTTTTTAGTCTGCCCATGAAATTCATCTTTTTTACCTTGAAACCCTAATGTCTCTTTAATAGCATCAAGGCCTGCTTGATCTCTATCAACAAATGCGAAAGTTGGAGCATTGATAGGAAATTCGTCTACAAAGAGTTTTAAGCCACTTGCTCCATTAAATGGCAAATATTTAAAGTTAAGATTTTTGTATTTCTCATCAATAGAAGATAGTTTATATAATGCATTTTCTAAATGTATTATATCTGTTTTACCTTCTACAAGTATAGTATCTTTAACCTCACTTAAAAAAGCATTTTGCTCTTGCTTGCTCCAAAACTCTTTAGTTAATTCATTTATAATATATTGTCTGTCTTTTTTAATTAATTCCCCATTAGTAAGCATAAAAACATTTTCATCTTTAAAACTTTGGGTAAGTGTAGGGGAATGAGTTGTTATAATAATTTGCCTTGTCCCTTCATAGGGTTCAAATACTTTAATAATTTGATCTTTGTTGCTAATGTGTATGTGCGCGTCTGGCTCGTCAAGTAATATTAATGTATCTTCAGAACTTGCAAACTCTAATGTTGCCTTTATAAGTAGCAACTTTTTTTGTCCTTCACTTAAAGAACTTACATTAACTCCGTTATTAAATATTATTTCTACATCATCAATAATTTTTTTATCAGCAGGAGTAAAGGCAATATATAAAGAACGAAATACATCGGCACTATCATATCCAATAGCAAAGGCATTAGAAAAAGTACTACTAAACGCTCCTCCTATTTTAGCTTTAAAAGTTTCTAATGAATATGTATTAACATCGTCTATTCGTTTTATAAAACTTAAAGCAGGGCTATTGTTATAATCTTTGTATTTGTCTTTGAAAAACTTAAATCTTATTTCATTTACTATAACAATTCCTAGTTTGTTTTTAATAAAATCTTTAACATCATCTGCATCAGATATAAGCAAAGAAAGTAATATTAAATTCCAATAGAATTTATTCAGATAAAACATTTTGGGATATTCCAAAACATTAGCTTGATTTACGCCTGCAATATAATTAAGGTAAACTGGACGATAGTATTTTTGCCAAAGGCGGTCTTCTTCTCCGCTGTATATTGCAATTATTCTTTTGGGTAAGTGGTCTTTAATATCAAAAACGGGATTTCCGTTTACTGCAAATGCCCTCGACGTACCATTGCTTGTGATGGCAACAGTTGTATTGTTAAATGTTTCATACTCTAGCAAATAAGGGAATTCGTCCTTTTCCTCCAAAAATAAAGACTTAAAAATAGAGCTAAAAACTTCTAATATATTACTTTTACCACTACCATTATTACCTATAAAGGCAGATACTCCATTACAATAACCAAAATCTATTTTAAGGTTATGAAAATTTTTATAGCTTCCATGTATTTCTAGTTTTTTTAGTTTCATAAGTAATTAATTAAAAATTTCTTTTTCAAACTCCAACATTGCTTCCTCTTTATTTTTAAAACTTAATAAGTATAATTCTTTAATTTGTGCTTTAATTGAATTGATATGATTTGATATTTGTTTTTGTTTTTCAATTGGTGGCAAAGGAAATAAAAAGTCTTGCATTTCTTGAGCATTAATATTTGCTTGTCCAGTAATTTGTCTACTGACCATATCTTTTTGGACTTGTAAAATTGAAGAATTAAATAAATAATTTATATAAAAATTATCAGCAAGATTTGGATTAATTACAATTCTTATTAAATATGAAGCAAAAGTAAATATGTCTTTTTCTAGAAAAATTGCTGTTTTACCAACGAGTTCTTTACTATTTGTCCTGTTAAACAATAAATCACCAACATTTAAAAAATATTTCTCAACATTAGATGTTTTTTTGATATACTTTAAATTATTTAAATCTAATTCCGAATTAACTATATTATTCATTCTTAAAATAGGTACTCCAATATTTTTCACATCAGCTTTTTCAGATAACCCATATTGATAACTTAAAATCAATTCTTTTAGCTTTACCGGTTGATACTTTCCTTTAAAAAGAAAAGACATTTTTGTGTATTTATTTAAATAATCAACAGCCCATCTTTCCACATTTTTATATTGCACTAATTGAAAACTATACTTTTTATCGTTTACATTATTATCAATATCAATGTCTAACACTTTAAATAAATATCTTTCAATTTCCGCTTCAAGCGACTTAGCCTTTTCTTCTTGTTTTAGTGCAAGTCGTAATCTTGAATTATAACTTGCAACAATTCTGTTTTGTTCTTCAATTGATGGAAGTGGAATAAAAATTTCATTAATTAATTGGTTCGGTCTAATATATTTTCTATTTGTTGTCCCACTTACAAAACTATCTAAATATTCTTGAATACGTTTACTCTTAAAAAGTGTTTGAATAAAATAAACATTTGCCTTTTTTGTGTCAATCTCTGCAAAAGCCATATTTGACGAACCTAACCCTCCTGCTAATTCTTCGGTAATGATTCCGAAAGCTCCATTTTTAGTGTCAACTTTACACCAAAACAAATGATTTGGTTTTGCTTGCTGGTAAAGCCGCATTTTTAGATTTTTTCCTTCGACTTCTCTATTTATAAATGCACCTTTACCATATGAGCGGACTCCTAATATTTCATAGGTTTTATTATCTTCAATACTTACCTTTTTAATTTCTGCCTTTGATAAAAATTCGCCAAATAGAACAATCGGAATAGACGGATTGAAAAAGTTATCTTTTTTTAAAAAATATTTCACATCCCAACTATTGAAATTAGAATATGGGATAAAATTCAAATAATTATTCATCTGCATCCTATTTACTATAAAAAGAGACTGGTTTATCTAATTCTATCCTGAAAATATCTCCGTCAATAATTTCATATTTCACTTTTTCAAATACATCATCCCAAAGTTTATTTTCTTTTCTATAGGTTGTAAACTCTTCTTCTAACGGTTCAAGCTCATTTTCTATAATTGCACCAGTTGTGCTAATACCTGCTTTTTCAACCTCTGCAATTGGTATTTGATAATCGAAATGCTCTTTTATTTTTTGTTTAGTTTCACTTTCTAATTGAGCTTCTAATTGCTTTAATTTTTCTTTTAATTCTTTTTTTTGCTCTGTATTTAATTTTTCAGGAAATATTTTAACGATTTTTTCACTTTCCAATTTGAATAATTCTATTTGCTTTTCATTTTCTGTTTTAACAATACTATTGTATTGTTCTAATTCTTTTTCTGTAAATTTTTTTAAAAATAACAAGCTGGGTTTTATGGTTGCACCACTTGCTATAAATACGTCTTGAGGTATTGAGGTAACCATCAATATCTTAGCTTTGCTTTCAACAAATTCTCTTACTTTTTTTAAATTTGAATTATTCAAAACACCTTCGGGTAATACAATCCCAAGTCTTCCGCCTGGTTTAAGTAAATTTAAACAGCGTTCTATAAATAACACTTCGGTTAGTCCACTAAATTTTCCAACTTCAAAAACATCTAAAATAGGAGTGCCGACTTTTTCTTGGTTTTTGTTTGTTTTATTTGCCCAATCTTTTAACTTTTTAATGACGCTATTCTCGTAATCAAAAGCTTTATATTTTTCAATATATAATTTTTCATTTTCTTCATTTGGTAAATCTATGTCCGTTATTAATTGACTTTTGTCAACTCGTGCTCCAAATGGAGGATTGGTAAGAATTACATCAAATCTGCCCTCAAATATTCCATTAACATCTAATAAGCCATCATTGTGATGAACCCCGCCATGTCCATCGCCGTGCATTATCATATTCATTTTGGCAGTTCTAGCCATTCTTGGATTAGCATCTGTACCATAAATACAGTTATAGCTTAAATTATGTAACCTACTTTTAGGATTTGTTATTTCTAACTCTTTTTGAAGGTTTTCGACTAATTTATCTTTTATTTTTTTCTTCTTAATAAACTCTTTTTCAATTATTTTTTGATTATTAATAATGTCTTTTTCTATTTTTTCTTTAACATACTCAAACGATTTAATTAAAAATCCACCACTTCCACAGCATGGGTCACAAATTTTTTCATTCTCTTCTGGGTCAAGCACTTTAACCATAAAATCAACAATTGTTCTTGGTGTAAAAAATTGCCCTAATTCTCCCCGAAAAGTTCTACCTAGAAATTCTTCAAAAGCAATTCCTTTGATATCATCAGATGTAGAAGATAAATTATATACTTCGAGTTCTTTAACAATAAGCTCAAAGCTATTTCTCTT
Organism: Flavobacteriales bacterium UBA1937; assembly: GCA_002337005.1. GTDB lineage: Bacteria > Bacteroidota > Bacteroidia > Flavobacteriales > Weeksellaceae > Cloacibacterium. The sequence continues at coordinate 27,058 of DDFD01000040.1, forward strand.
GATTTTAATTATGTCATTATCTTCAAAAAGCTTATGGTCTTTAAATTTTCTTTTTGTATCATCAAATTCAAACTGGATAAAATCTTTATTGTAATTTGGATTTTCTTGTTTTAAAGAGGGCTCAATTTTTTCTTTATAATATCGTTCTTTTAGTAAAAAAGTATCCCATGTGAAAATTAATTCTTTATCAGGATTTCTTTCATACATAATTTTCATAAAAAGTATTTTACTTATTTCATCAAATGCCGCTTCTGGAGATAATTTATCGTTATTTCTAATTATGTTATGGCATTTATTTAATAGTTTGGTAAAATCCTCTCTTGAAAACGCTTTTGTTTCGTCTATAAATTTTTTTATTGATTCAGAATTTATTATTTGATTAGCTTTGGGCAAATCTTTTAGATTTTCAAATTCTTTAATTTTCTCATCTTTAATAATTCTGAATATTTTTGTTTCTTTTAGATTAACTGCTATAAAGAAATCAGAATCAACTAGAGAGGCTAACTTATATTTTTCTTTAATATCTTCTTTTTTTATACTTATATATTCTGCCTTACAATCAATGGTAATTATTATTGAAGGTTTTATTTCAGTATTAGCATTAATCTCTTTCCAAATTGCAACATCGACGATTTGTCCTTTTTTTACTTGAAAGTCTTGTTTCATCTGATTTGGAGAATAACCATAATCATTAATAAGCCGAATAATAAATTCTTGTTTTACTTTTTCCTCAGAATTTAATTCTAACCATTTATTCAATAATGGCGCAAATATTTTATTATTTTTAATTTCAACTTGCATTATCATTTAGCGGTTTTTGTTGGGTTGACTAATTCTCTCACATCAATATCTAAAATTTTAGAAATAGTAATGAGCTTTTCTAGAGAGGGTTGCACTTCATTGGTACACCATCGTGAAACGGTAGTCTCATTATTTTTAAGTCTTTCAGCGAGCCACTTATTTGTTTTTCCTTTTTCCGCTAAAACAACTTTAAGTCGATTAATTGCTTTACTATCCATATAAATCGGCATTTGGTGTAAATATAATAACTTATTACGAAAATATTGTTATAAATTTATTTTAACAACAAAAAATATAACAACATTTTAAATGTGTGTTAAGTAATAGTAAGATGAAGTGTGTAACATACTGCGTATATAGAAAATTTGTTTTACAGTAACTAAAAGCTTTCAAGTAAAATAATAGTATATTTGTATTGAAATAAAAGAAATATAACATATTAGCGTCCCTATTTTAGTTAGCTAAACCGACCAAGTTAAAAATAACGAATACAAGGGAGATAAGAGATGCACACGTGTATAAGGCGTGGGCTTTCTATTCTTTGTATTGCGTTCTTGGTCGGACGTTGCTAACTGATGGAAATGTCCCACGCTATTTGTATTAATTAAAAACTCTTTATGGGGCATTAAGAGTTTAATTTACAAATGAAGTCTTTTTCAGTTCTAACAAAGCAAATTTTATCAATTCCTTTATTATTAATTGTTCTCAGTTGCTCAAGTGACAAAATAGGAAAATATACTAAGGAAGAATTACCTCCTAATTTTGAATATAAAATAATTAAGGATAAGAGTAGCACTTATCTTGAAAAAAATCAATTAGAAGTTGAAATTAATCAAAAATTAACAGAGGGGCAAATTGCTACATTAGCAGAAGACCTCTATAACAAAAAAGATATACAAAAAAGATTTTATATTAACTACATTCTTAAAGGTAGCCAAAATAGTGTTGCTTATTGGGCAACAAGTCACTTTGATCCTGAATTAAACATTTCTATAACTGGTTCTACAGAAAACGAAGATAATTCTATGTTGAGGACAGCCGAAGATGTACAAGGAAATATAATTGGTGTTTTTAATGAAAAAGAATATACTTTTGCTATATATACAGTTTATGAGGATAAAGGTTCACTATTTGTAAAAACTTCATTTAAAAATGGACAATCAATGATAGAAGAAGTTAATAAAATTAACAATGCTAAAGGAGATGTTAAATTGACGAGCAAAGACAATGATGGTAATGGAGAATACTACATTCTTAAAGATAACACTTTAGAATTTTACAACAAAGAAAACAACAAATTTACTGAAGCAGAAAGAATAAAATAAGCTACCATACATTTACCATACAAATTAAAAACCGCAACTATTGATTATCAATTAGTTGCGGTTTAATTTTGTAGCGAAGACGGGATTTGAACCCGTGACCTTTGGGTTATGAATCCAACGCTCTAACCACCTGAGCTACCTCGCCTTTTTCGTGGTGCAAATATATGAATATTTTTATTCTCTGCAAATTATTTTAAACCAAGAAAATTTAAAACCTCAAGAAAATTATCCGGTGTTGCAACAATCTTATTAGACGCATCTACTATATAAAAGGTAGGAGTTGCGTGGATATTATACGTTTCTACATAAGAACTATACCATCCTTTTAATTCCGTATCATTAATCCAAGGCAGAAGCTTAACTTTATCAGCATAAGCAGTCTTATCTGTATCCAAAGAAAAACCAATAACCTCTATATTTTTTGATTTCAATTCTGCATATTTTGTCATCATCTCGCCTATCTCTTTCTCACAATGAGGGCAAGTAGATGCCCAAAAAATTAAAACTTTTTTATCTGCTTTCACTTCATGAAGTGATTTTGCTTTAGTATTAAGAGGTGATAAAAATTTATAATTAGGAATTATAGTACCTAAAGCTGTATTGTCATTAGATTTGATTGTGCCAGACAATCTTTCATTTATGGTACATTTCAGCGCCTTGGCCTCAGCTAGATATTTAGTTTTTAACTCTTTTAAACTATACACATCAAAAATATCTATCAATTCTGACAACACAGTTTGACCTCTTGGTGTTTCTATATTTACAGTTTTTAACAACTTATCCGTTTCTACATTTAAGGAAGCTTTATTAGAATTGCTCAAAAAACTAATTAAAATAGGTCTTAAAAGGGATGACGTTTCAAGAAAATCATTTGAAGTATTTAAAAAATTAATTATTTCATCATTATTTGGAGATTTCACCCCAGCAGTTTCAGACAAAAACTTACGGTAATTATTAACATAATAATCTATAAAAGCATGTTCAGATTTATTATATTGTATTGGTAAATTAAGATTATTTATCTCATCATTGAGAGCTTTACCAAAAGGAGAGTCTTCTCTGTAGAATGTAACAATTTGATAAAGCGCTGGCAATATTTGTTCTTTCTTTTTTTGCTGATCTTGCAAGCCATAAAAAATTAGATTTACATCATCTAAATAATCTGTTTTTGCTATTTTTCCATTTTTCGTGGTAAAATTTAGAGAAACATTGGTATTTTCAGTGACAAAAGAAACAGAAGAGTTGGTTTCAGGAAAGTAAATTTTCATCATGCCTTCGTATTTTTCTTTCACATTAAAAATCCAGGCATTATTTTTCTTGATTGCTTTATCAACAATTAAATCTTTAGAACCATTTAATTTATACAAATAAGCTTCAGATGCAGTAAAATCACTTGGTGCTTTTACATTCACAGAAAATTGTGCTTTAAAAAAAACAGCTATAAGTAACAAGGAAAGTACAATAATATTTTTCATAGTATAAAGATAAAAAAACTCACAATTTCTTGTGAGCTTTTATGATTAATTTTTCACTAATCTATTTGATTTTTTATATGCATAATAAATTACAAACAATGCTATGACAGCAAGATAAATTATATAATTATCAATAGGAGAAGCAGGAGCCCCTGGTGTAACTCCACCACCTCCACCTCCCGGAGGACCACCTGCTGGAGGTGTAGGAGGTTGAGCATTATACATAAAATAAATTAAGTTAACTAGTAAGAATAATATTTTATTAATATATTTCATGGTTGCTTATTTTATAATTTTAGAAGTTACTTTTACACCAAGTTCTGAAACTACATTGACAATATATGTATTATTAACACCATTATCAAGTCTAATCAAATAATCCGAACTCGCACTTACATTTTTCTCACTAAAAATAAGCTTCCCACTCATATCGTGAATATATACATCTGCTTTTTTCCAATTTGGATCAAACTTCACAATGTATTTATCAGCTTCTTGTATATAAACAATTTTTGTTCTAGATGGTGTTACTCCGTCAGCAGTACCCAGCGTTCCAGAAGCATCTGGTTTTCCATAATACAAATCGTATTCAGTACCATCTACAACAAAAGTATCTCCTTGTTTTAAACTTACCAATTCGCTATTTGCAACGGATTTCCTCAAATAAAATCCTTCGCCAGAAGATAAAGCATGAGTTCCTTCATTTACTAATTTAGCATCTTCTCTAATCTCAAACTTATAAGATTTTATATTAGTACTATAATTTACTAATTTTATGTTCTTTCCTTTAAAACTACTTTCATTAGCTTCATTAATATATAACCAATATTTATTAGTTTGATTATAATCATATCCACCAGCAACAGCTTCTTCATAAGTTCCAACTATATTATCACTGAATGCTGTAACTTGAGATGTTTCTTTATCTGGATGACCAGTGATTGCATCTGCATAAACTACATAATATGTTTTTCCTATTTCATTTCCATTGGCATCTAATGCTATTATTCCTAATTGTTTAGTGGTAGAACTTCCCGCTACTTTTGAAGACATTCTAGAAGCCGTTACACTATAACTATTGGAAAGTCTAGGATAATATTGAAATCTTCTCAAAGTTTTGAAATCTAATAATCTCTCTGCCGATGGACTAGACTTTGTATTATCTTTCATCTTAATAACAAAAGTTCCCATTGGTCTTACCATCATATAATCTACATCTCCTACCGGTACAGAAGGAGTACCGCCTGTTGCTCCTCCAGGTATCCCAGATGTATTAGTAAAAGTTACATATTTGTATGATGTAGAGCCACCACCAACATTAGTTGTATACTGCACTCCCGAAACCTCTAATCTAATTCCATAAATGTTAGATAAAAAATTTCCATCACCAGAAGCACCTTCATTATAAGCTATTCTAGACAAGTCTAGATTAGTAAGAAAAGGATTACCAAACTGATATAAATTTTTACCAAAACCTTTACCATTAGCATCGCTTACATCCCAAGCAGATCCTCCACTCGCAATATGGAAACCATCTTGCAAGTATGAATTATATCTTTCGTTATAAATGTTTTTATTAACTCCACTTGCACCATAATTTATATAGCTACCATCTGCATTAGTACCAGCGTCTTCTAACTTAGCATTTGGAATGTTTTCTTCAGCAAAAGGAATACCTTTTATAGTGTATACCTTAGTACTTAAATCTAGATTTTTAGCTCCTAAGATATAATAGCCTGTAGCATTCTCATTTGTAGAACTATTAGCTGCAAGAGTTTTAGATGCTACATCTACGAAATCAAATCTAGCATACTTATTATTCCACTTTAAGATTTCATTCTGACTCCATCTTGTATTCCCAAAAGTTTTACCTAATTCTGTAACTAGACCTAGCGTAGAAAATGTCTTTTTGAAAAACGGAAGTGCTATCTGCTGATAAGAGCCATGCTTTACAGCTCTCAATTCTTGATCTACAAATCCATCTACGTTATTCTGGCTCAAACCACTTATGTAAAGCTGACCGTAGGTATAAACAGGAGTTGTTGAAGAATTAGCAGAATTAACCAAATTATAGGCGGTTGTTTCATTAATTTTGTTAATAAAATTACCTCCTGCATTAGTTTCAGTTTTAGGGTTATTAGAAGCATCCAATGTTTTAAAAACATCTGATCCTCCTCCCACAATCATAACATTTCCATAATTTAGAACTTGTGCATCATTTTTGATAGTCATGCCTCCGCCATTATAGACGAGAGCATTTTTACCTACATAAACTTTTGCACTAGTATCTAAAAAGGAGAGAGTAGTTTGCGCATTTGCAGACAAACATGCCCCTAATAATGTAAGAGTTAGTAAATTTTTTTTCATTTTGTTTGTGTTTTCAAGAAGTTACACTCCTTTCTGAAGCGACAAAATTATAAAATTTTATCGTAATTCCAAATTTTTTCTTCATTAAATTATAGATTTAACATCTTCTTCATCTATAATTAATGATTCTCCTAATGAATCTATGTCAAACATGTAGTTTTCTAGTACTTTTTCTGTGGTGCCTCTCAGTCCTCTTGCACCTAATCCTTTATCTATTGTGTACTCTACAATTTTTTCTAAAGCTGTATTATCGAACTCAATATCAATACCGTCTAATCTAAATAATTCTATATATTGATTAATGATAGAATTTTTTGGCTCTTTCATAATCCTTAACAGAGTTTCTTTATTTAGTTTATCTAAATAAGTGACAATGGGAAATCTACCCAAAAGTTCTGGGATTAAACCAAATGTTCTAAGATCAGATGAATTAAGCTTCTCTAAAATGTATTCATCTTCTTCTGTTTTATTTATTTTTTCTGAACTAAAACCTATTGCTTGTTTATTCAGTCTTCTTTCTATAATTTCCTTTATTCCGTCAAAAGCACCACCTGCAATAAACAAAATATTCTGGGTATTTACTTGAATGTATTTTTGGTCAGGATGCTTTCTACCTCCTTGGGGTGGTACATTTACGATACTTCCTTCCAGCAATTTCAATAGCCCCTGTTGGACTCCTTCCCCAGAAACATCTCTCGTAATACTTGGATTATCTGATTTTCTTGCTATTTTATCAATTTCATCAATAAAAACAATTCCTTTTTCTGCTTTTTCTACATCATAATCTGCTACCATCAGCAATCTAGAAAGAATACTTTCTACATCTTCACCTACATAACCTGCCTCTGTAAGAATGGTGGCATCTACTATACAAAATGGCACATTGAGTTGTTTTGCGATAGTTTTTGCAAGAAGGGTTTTTCCTGTACCAGTCTCACCAACCATGATGATATTAGACTTTTCTATTTCTACAGATTTATTTTCGTCTTTGTTGTGAAGCAATCTTTTATAGTGATTATAAACAGCTATAGAAAGTTGTTTTTTTGCTTGATTTTGACCTATTACATATTCATCTAAAAAAGCTTTTATCTCTCTTGGTTTTTTTAGTTCATCTATAGACTGAGCTGGCGCGAATGACGCCGAGTCTACACTTTCTTTTACAATCGCATGCGCTTGTTCTACGCAGTTTTCGCAGATATAACCATCTTTACCAGAAATTAATATTTCTACTTCGCTTTTTTTTCTTCCGCAAAACGAACATTGATTTGGATTCATTATTTCTAATTTTTAAAAAAACTCAAATTCCTGATTGAAATTTGAGCTTTATTTTATTGATTTACAATTTTATCTTGTACTTCTTTATATTCTTCTGGTGTAAGTTTCAATCTTTCATTACCAAAATTAAGGTCTTGCATACTATTGAGTGGCACTAGATGTATGTGAGCGTGCGGCACTTCTATACCAACCACCGCTATACCTACTCTAATGCAGGGAATTGCTGCACCTACTTTGTGTGCAACTTTCTGTGCAAAACACCAAAGATTTTTAAACTCTTCTGATTCTAAGTCAAAAATTAAATCTACTTCTCTCTTAGGAACCACCAATGTATGTCCTTTTACCAAAGGCATAGCATCTAAGAAAGCGAGATGGTTTTCGTCTTCTGCAATTTTGTAGCAAGGGATTTCTCCGTTTATAATTTTTGTGAAAATTGAACTCATAATATTAAGATTGGTTCCTCAAAATTACAATGAAATTTCTAAAACCTCAAACGAAAGTTTATTACCATTTGGCAAAACAATATCTGCAGTTTCGCCTACTACTTTACCTAATAAACCTTTGGCAATAGGTGTATTTACCGATATTTTACCAGTTTTAATATCAGACTCATTATCTGGAACTAATGTAAATTTTTGCTCTTGTTTAGTAGTATTATTTTTAAGACGAACTGTGCAAAGAATAGAGACTTTAGAAGTATCTAATTGGCTACCGTCTATCACTTTAGAATTAGCAATAACATCTTTTATTTTAGAAATTTTCATTTCAAGCATTCCTTGTGCTTCTTTGGCAGCATCATATTCTGCATTTTCAGACAAATCTCCTTTATCTCTTGCTTCTGCTATCTGCTGAGTAATCTTTGGCCTTTCTATACTCTCCAATTGCTCCAGCTCAGCTTTCATCTTTTCTAAGCCTTCTTTGGTTACATAATTCATAACTTTGCTCATATCTCGTATATTTAGCGTTAGTATAAAAAAATAATCCGACCTTTGTCGGACAATATTCATTAAAAATTCGAGTTACAAAGATAAGACTTATTTTGATATGAAAGCAAAAATTCTAAAGACGCTCGCCACAATAACATTGGTTATCAGTTTATTAAAAATTTTCAACTCTTGCGGAAATAGAGAAGAAACCACCAGTTGCTTTCCCAATCAATTAATTTCTGTACAGATTAACATAAGTCTGCCTGCATATTATCCTTTACAAAACATAGGAGGCTGGGTCTATATCTCTGAACAACAATCTGGAACCAAAGGTTTAATTGTAACTAGAACGTCTAGTGGTTTTAAAATTTATGATAGAAACGCTCCGCACATTTGCCCAGATACCAATACGGTACTAGAGGTAGAAGGAGGTACACTGGTTATTTGTAAAAAAGATAATGCAAAATGGTTTTTGATGAACGGCGCACCTGCGGAAGTTAGCGCTTATCCGTTAAAGCAGTATTTTTCTACATTCAATCCTTCTACTAACGTATTAAATATATATAATTAATTTTATGAAAATTGTAGTACAAAGAGTAAAAGAAGCAAACGTAAAAGTAGATAATGAAATAGTAGGTAAAATCTCTGAAGGACTAATGCTACTAATAGGCGTAGATGAAGAAGATGATATTAACGATGCAGACTGGCTCATAAAAAAAATTATAGATTTAAGAATTTTTTCTGACCAAGATGGCAAAATGAATCTTTCGGTGAAAGATATTTCAGGAGAGATTCTTTGCATTAGCCAATTTACATTAATCTCTGATTACAAAAAAGGAAACAGACCATCTTATATAAAAGCTGCAAAACCTGAAAAAGCAGTTCCTTTATTTGATTATTTCAAACAAGAAATTAAAAAATCTGGTCTAAAAACAGAAAGTGGCATCTTCGGGGCAGACATGAAAGTATCTCTTCTAAATGACGGTCCTGTTACTCTAGTTCTTGATAGTAAAACCAAAGCATAAAAAAAGCATCCTAATTTTGGATGCTAAATTTTTGGGTGAATGATGGGTCTCGAACCCACGACCTTCGGAACCACAATCCGACGCTCTAACCAACTGAGCTACAATCACCGTTTTTGCGTGTGCAAATATATAAATTTTTTGGAACAATTAACAAATAATTCCATCAAAATTTTTAAGAGCCAATGTTTTTTCTGTAGTAAAGCCTTCAGCGTGCTCTACATCAGCTAATCGGCCTAAATCTTGCGCTCTATAGGTAATGCTATCTAAGAAACTTTTAGAAGATATTGGTGTGGTAGGTTCTGTAGAAGTAGGATCATAAAATTGAGTTTTATAAGCTAAACAAGATTCTATTTTTTTATCTAGGAACCCTGATATGTCAATTACAAAATCAGGTTCAAGATTTTTCCATTGTATGTAATGAAAAACTTGTTTTGGTCTCCATTTTTCTTGTTTTTTACCAGACTCTTCCGTTTCTATTTTAATTAATCCTGACAAAAAACAAGCGTCAGAAGCTAATTTAGCTGCCTTTGCATGGTCTGGATGCCTATCATCTATTGCATTGCAAAAAACTATTTCTGGTCGATATGTTCTAATTGCTTTAATAATTCTAAGTTGATATTCTTCTGAATTTACTAGAAACCCATCTTTCATATTCAGATTTTCTCTAGCAGAAATCCCTAAAATCTCGGCAGCATTTTGCGCTTCTATAGCTCTTGTTTCATTAGTTCCTCTGGTTCCTAATTCTCCTTGTGTAAGATCTATAATTGCCACTTTTTTCCCTTCCGAAATTAATTTGGCGATTGTACCTCCACAACCAAGCTCCACATCATCTGGATGTGCACCTATAGCTAAAACATCTACTTTCATGTTTCAAATGTAAAAAAAAATTAATTAATAATATAATCTCAAAAAAAACTCCTTAATTTCTTAAGGAGCTCATTAAAATTTATTTGTTTAATATTTTTTGCAAACTTAATGCACTTTGGTCTGTCGGTTTTATAGCAAGAGCTTTTCCTATGTTTTCTATAGCTTTAGCTTTATCTATATCTTTTAAAAGTAATGCTACATTGTAATATGCACCATATAAATTGTCTTGTAATGGTTGTTGTTCAGCAGCTGGTTTTGCTAATACCACGTCTATATATTTAAGGTAAGCTAATGCAGCTGGTTGGTTATATCCACCTTTTTGTAAAGCATATCCTTTGCTATAGAATGCAGGTTCCCAAGTTGGCAACAACTCATTAATTTTTTGCCAAGTTAAAGCTGAACCTTCCCAGTTAGAAACGGCTTCGTAAGCTTGTGCCAAGTTAAATAAAATGGTAGTATCTTCTTTATTAGCTGCTGCCTGTTTTTTAAGAGCTTCTATATTTTCATTAGTAGGCCCAGCATCTGCTTTCGCTTTTAATTCACCTGCTCCACTTATAACTTTTGCATACTCACCATCCCAATTTAGAGTATCATCATTCGCCGCTTTTACAACTGCCATTTTCTCTGCTGATTTTTGCATAAGAGTCGCTTTTGTTGCTGCATCTGCTTCTTTAGTTGCTAAACCTGCATATATTAGAGATTCTAAACCAGAATCACTAGGAATAATTCTAGATTTATCTATTTTTTCATAATAAGAATCAAGATTTGCTTTTGCCCCAGCATAATCATTTTCTTCATACTGAAGATATGCTTTTAATTTATACTTAATAGGGTCTGTCACTTTATCAAAAACTTTATCTAGAGTCGTTTTAGATTCTGCATAATTATTATTAATAAAATATAATTTAGCAATTTCTAATGTAGTACTCGGGTCTTCATCTGCATATTTGGTATAATTGATAAGTCCTTTAGTTGTTTCTTCTGGTCTTTGGAAAATTCTATTATACTCTGCTTGTGCTTTATATGCTGGCGCATATGTGGGATCTGTAGCAATAGCTTTGTTTATATTTTCTTCTGCTTTTTTGTATTGTTTAGCAGCCATCCAAAGTGTTGCCATTCTGTAGAAAACAGAAGCTTTATTTTTAGCAATCGCAGAAGCTTTTTCATAAGCTGTCATAGAATTACCTGGATCTTTGATTAATCTGTAAGCATCACCTAAAGTATAATAATAGTGTGCAGGAACACCATCTTTATCAGCAGCTTTTTCTATGGCTTTATTTAAGAAAGAAATCGCAAGATTAGGATCATTATTATTATCATACATAGAAAGAGCCTCTCCAATTCTATAGAGTACTTCAGGATCTTTTTCTCTAGAATCTTTAGCAATCTGAGTTAGATCTGTAATGGCAGAAGACTTTTGTCCTTTACCCATTTTAATTGCAGCCAAACCTATTTTATTAAGATAGCTCTTAGAATCTAATGAAATTCCTTTATCAAAACTTTCTTTTGCTTTATCAAAATTAGGTTCAAATTGAACTAAATATGCATTTCCTAAGTAGAAATAATTTTCGGCAGATGGAGATTTTGCAATTAATTGATTGAAAACTTCCTTTGCCTTAGCATATTTATGACTATCTAAATAGTTAATACCTTCCGCTACCGTTTGTGCACTAGCAAAACTTAAAACAAAAGTTGCAGCTGCACTCATTACTACCTTTTTTGGTATATTAATACTGTATTTCATATCTAAATTTTTTCTTTAAATTAATTCTTATCTAGGAAGACACAATTTTCACGCCAAAAATAACTTAATTATGCAAAAGTAAAAAATTTTTTATCTCATTTGCACCTCCCTTTTGAATATATTATATGGTTGAAGACCTTCTTTACTTACTACAATCTGCCCAACCTGAGTACATGAAAATCTTATAAAACCGTTTCCTAGACCGAAGTTTCCTTCATTAGTTAAAAAATATAAAATTCTAGTAAATGGATATTTCATATTTCTGATTGTTTCTATATTCGGTTCATACGAAATACCTTTGTTGTCTATCACTGATAAAATTTTCATCTTTTCTCGAAGAATAGCCGCTTCTTTAGAATAAGGGTTAGAAATAGTATTAAACCCTATAACCCCTATATTACTTGGATATTTATCAATTTGATTTATGATTTGTTTATTGCCTTTAATTACAGAAAATTTAATATCTTGGGGTTTTAAATTAAATTTTTGAGCAACAAAACTGAAATTACCAGTATTTGCACCATCAAAAATAATTTTTCTATTACTTGAAAGAAGCTCTCTTTTTATCTCATCTAAAGTTATAGAATTTTTAGAAGAATTTTTAGAAACAACAAATACTATGGCATCTCCAGCAAATCTAGCTGGCTCAAAAGGCAAATCTACTTTAGACGTGTAAAATTCTTTCTCATTATTCGTAAGCTCTCTAGACATAATAATTACCCTAGCCTTATTATTCAATAAATCATTAAATGCTTCATCTTCCTTAGCAAAATTTACATTAATTTTACTATTGGGATAAAAAGCCATATACCTTTCAGCTAAAGCTTCGGTAACATTTTGAAATGATTTATCTACTACTACTGTTATTTCCCCATTAGCAGGTGTATTGTCTTTATCTTTAGAACAATTAATTAATAATAGAGAAAACAATAAAATAGAATATTTAAAAATAATATTATTCTTCATCTTTCCTTCTTAAAAAAACAATCGCCCTTACTACTCTAAAAATACCATAGGCAATAAGTACCCCCCCAAGAACAATAGGAATGACTCCATCTAACTTTACTACAAAGAATTTTTTTGTAATAACAAATATTCCTAAAAAAATGTAGAAAACACCTATTAAAATTGATATTATATTGTACATAATAATTTTTTATATAAAAAAGAGAAGCTTTTGCTTCTCTTATAATTTATTAAAACAGTAGGTTTATTCAAAATTCATCGTGATAGGCATCTTATATCTTTGTCTTACCGGCTGATCATTAATCTTAGCAGGTTTCCACTTAGTCTTAACGCTTTTCACTGTTCTGGTAGCTTCTTGATTAAAATCAGAATTACCTCCTTGAACTTTGATATCTGTAATAGAACCATCTCTTTCTACAATAAATGTCACTGTAGCTTTTATAGTTCCTTCACCTCCTTCCATTGCACTAGTATCAAAATTTTCAGAAAACTTAGATCTAAATGCAGATAGACCTCCTCCTGGAAATTCAGCATCCTGATCTACAGATTCATAAACTTCAGTTGTACTAGGAGCTTTAGATTCTACAGCTGCTGCTTTTGGCGGTGCTTGTACTGGAGGTGGAACGTGTGCTGTTTGTTTCACACCTTCTTGGTTTATAAGTCCAGTTGTAGTTTTTAACTGTTCTGAAATTGGAGGTGGTGGAGTTTCCACTTTTGGCGCTTTCACCGGTTCAGGAACAACGTTTTGAATAATCTCAATTTTTTCCTCCTGTTTTGGTGGCGGTGGTGGTGGAGCCTCTTCTTTTTCTTTAATCTCTTCCTTAGGTTTATCTTCTTCTGGAAGAATTTCCATAAGGTCTGCTTTAACCTCTGTTTTATCTTTTGCAGTTAATTGTTTAATTTTCATAACTACAATAGGACTAATAGCTGCTATGCAGAAAAGAGCTGTTCCTATAATTAAAGATCTTGTTAAGATTCTTCTATAACTAGTTCTTAAATCATAAGCACCATATTTTTTATTTCTATGTTCAAATACAATCTCGTCTAACGTTGGATTGTAACTTAAATGATCATTTTCCATAATATTCAAAAAATATTTGAATTAATTATTGAGCTGGTACAGCAGGCTTAGCTACTCCAACTTTCTTTTCGTAAATAACTTTCTCCCAAGGCTTTATTTCTGTAACCCCATATTGTTGAGAATTAGTAATCGTCATCTGATCTAAAATATCTACGAAATTTTTATATACCGCATCATCAGTAGGCTTAATAATTACTGTAAATTTAGTAACATCTTTGGCTCTACGTTTTGCTTGCTCGATTACTTTTGTAATCCCTTCTTTATCATAAGTAGTTTCTTGTAGGGTATTTTCATTAAGCCCTGCTTGATCTGTCTGATGATAAAAAATTCTATTATCCTTCCCAATAATCAAAGAAATTGAATTTGTTAAATCAATTTCAGTTCTTTGAGGGGGTGGTGCGTCTTTTTTTGGTTTAGCTGGTAATCCAAGATCCATTACATTAGGTTTACTAAAAGTAGTAGTAAACATAAAGAACATTAGCATCAAAAAATTAAGATCCACCATTGGGGTCATATCAACCCTAGTACTCTGCTTTTTGGAACGGACCTTGCCCCCCTTTTCGCTCTTATCCTGTACTTGTACTTCTGCCATTTTTTCTACTATTTATTAGTTTCTTGGGTAGTAATTAACCAAAACTTATAAAATTCTATATCTCTCAACCCTTCAAATAAGTTTTTTACTTTAGGGTAATTAGTTGCTCCATCACCTTTGATAGCCAATTTGTACTGTGGATTAATCTCAAGACTGGCACTTACCCAATCTATTAATTGTTTATTGGTACTATCTAGTGGAACACCTTTCGTAATCACGTTCTTTCTTTGATCTTCAGGCAATTTAAGAAAGCCTTTTAGCTGATTCATTGGAACTCCGATTGCTGGAGTTTTGACAAAAGCTATTTTATCTTCATTAGAAAATTGAACACCATATTTAGCTCCCATTTTGTCTAACAGCTCTGATCTCTCTTTTGAATTTTCAACAGCTGCGAAATAAAACTTACCATCCTTAGTAATATTAATTGTCATTAAATTAGCGTCAGGAAGTAATTTTTCTGAAACAGAAGAAGGTGGTTTAATTTGCTCTACATCAGGCTTTTTAAACTGAGTAGTCATAATAAAGAATGTAAGAAGCAAGAAAGTAACATCACACATCGCTGTCATGTCTGTTACGACACCGTGTCTTTTTGGTTTGACTCTCGCCATTATTATTATTTTTATTAAATTAAACTTCTAGAACTTGCACTTTATTT
>DDFD01000018.1 GCA_002337005.1 Flavobacteriales bacterium UBA1937
TAAATCCTCTTTCACCTTTATAAACGGTAATTCCTCGGTTTAGAGTAAGAACCAATGCTTTTTTTATTTCTTCACTATTTCCAGAAACAATCGTAACTCCTGTATATGCTTCTATACCTTCTATCACATACTTGGTTATCTGACTGGCTATTACATACGTAAGAATGGCATAAAGCGCAGTTTCTACTTTTAAAAATAATGCTGCAATGATGAAGATGATTACATTCATCCCCAAAATAATTTCGGTAATGCTAAAACTACTTTTTTTGAAAGTTAGCAATGCTAAAACTTCCATTCCGTCAAAAGTACCGCCTCCTCTCATACACAAACCAATCCCAATCCCAAGAAAGAAACCTCCAAACATTGCAACCAATAACTTATCATGAGTAAGTTCTGGAAAGTTTACAAAATGCATAATTATTGCAATTAAAACAATGGTTACGGTACTTCTAATCGCAAAAAATTTCCCTACTTTGAAATAAGCTAAAATGATAAAAGGAATATTAAAAAGCAGAAGTAGCAATCCTAAATTCCAATGTTTCACTTCGTGAATTAAAAGTGACGTACCTGTAACTCCTCCATCTAAAAAGTGATTGGGTACTAAGAAACTTTTCAGGGCAAAACTTGCTGAAAAAACGCCTAAAAACAAATAAATAACATCCGAAAATGTAAATAGCGAACCGTGTGATTTTGTAGCACTCATTGTAAAATTACTTTAATTTAGATTTAATGATTTCTAAATTTTGTTGTTTTTTTTGATTTCTGTTATTAATAGCAGTTTGGGTAAAAAAATGATGATTTTCTAAGAATTTTTCTTGCAAAAGATTCCAATCACGTTCAGAATTTACGATGCCAAACATGGTAAGTTCATCAAATAATTTATCTCCTATGGTAAAAAAATCGTCTCTGCCTAGATAATCTAAATCTGCATCTGCTAAAATCTGTTCTAGATGATTATTAGGCGATTGTGGAATTTTGGTTGCCATAATCATTCCTTTAATTTTATCAATCTGAGACTGAGAATAACCATAATTTGGCAAATATTCTTGAGCTATTTCGCACGATTTTTCTTCGTGATCTTTAGCTCCGTACAAAAATCCTGTATCATGAAAAAGAGCAGCAGCTTTTAGAAGCATTAAATCTTCTTGACTTACACCTTCAGATTTCGCGATTTTTTCTACAGAATCTATTACATCTTTTACGTGCATTACGCTATGATACGAAAGATGTTTTGGTAGATTATCCTTTAAATTTTTTAAGATAATTTTTTTTATTTTATCGTATTCCATATTTGTGAAATGATGAAATTATTAATCTTTATTAAGTTCCTGAGCAAAGTACATATCTAAGAATCCTTTTCCTTTTACCTCTATTTTTCCTCGGTATTCACATTGCACTCTATCTTTTATCATTTGGTAGGTAGATTCGGAAATATTTACTTTACCTTTTTGACTATTTTGTTCCATTCTGGCAGCAGTATTTACGGTGTCTCCCCAAATATCATACGCAAATTTTTTAACGCCTACAATTCCTGCAATTAATGCCCCCGAATTTACGCCAATTCTAATATCTAAAGTATCGGGATTATATTTTTTCCTGTTTTCTATAAATTCTATGATATCTAGAGCAGCCGAAACGGTTTGATAAGCATGATTGGGATTTTGATGCGGCAATCCACAAACTGCCATATATGCATCACCAATGGTTTTAATTTTTTCTAAACCATGTTTTTCCATAATCATATCAAAAGCGGTGAAACAATCATTTAATTCTTTTAGCATTTTTTCGGCACCCATTTTTTCTGAATTTTGAGTAAAACTCACAAAATCAGTAAATAAAACTGAAACTTCATCGTAATATTTGGCTTCGGAGCTTCCTTTGTCTTTCAGTTCATCTGCCACTTCCTGAGGTAAAATATTGAGCAAGAGATTTTCGGTCTTTTGCTTCTCATTTTTCAATTCTTGAGTTCTTTCATCAACTTGTTTTTCAAGCAATTCATTTTGATTTTGAAGTATATGTTGTTTCTCTTGTTCCTGTTGAAGATTGATTTCGGATAAACGATTGACTTCATCTAATTGTCTTTTCAAACTCAAATTAGTAGAAGCAAACTGCCAAGCTAGATACGCAGAAATAGAAAGCGGGAAACTGATAAGTACAATAATGGAAAGTATAGTCTTATCTAATC
This sequence comes from Flavobacteriales bacterium UBA1937, assembly GCA_002337005.1. Lineage (GTDB taxonomy): Bacteria > Bacteroidota > Bacteroidia > Flavobacteriales > Weeksellaceae > Cloacibacterium. Next base: position 2,186 of record DDFD01000018.1, read on the forward strand.
TATATCCTTGAAAACCAAAATCAAATATAGATGATAAAATAAGTATCACGATGTATCCTAAAAACGTGAGAATACCACCACCTACAATATATGCTTCTTTTTGTTTTCTAATGATAGCACGAGTAATTAGAAAAAAAGATTCCACAACTACATAAAATAAGGAAAAGGTAACAAAAATTACTGAAATTTTACTGTTAAAATAATACAAAGCAATAGATAGCAAATTAAGAATTACAAAAATCTTGTACCTTAATTTTCTTTTTGCAAATAGAACATTCACAAAACCTGAAAGAGAAATATTAAAAATAGCAAATGCTAGAATAGTTTTAAAAATATTTTCATTAATAAGTTCGGGATCATCTAATCTATTTAAAACGATAACAATATAAGCAATGTAACTTATAGAAGCATTATAAAGCGCAAAGAAAAGGTTATACAGTGCTTTTCTATAAAATAAAAAAAGTAAAAAATGGATAAATGCTAAGGCCAAGAAAAAACCAACAATAAGCATGGAATACTGACTAGCCTTCTCTTCTTTTTTTAGAATTTCATTGTAATATTCATTGGCTTCTATTAATCTTAGAGTAAATAAATTAGTGGAAAAATCGATTAAATCAGTTTTACCAAGTTTAGAAAGGGGAAATAAATGATAACGAACCGCCAAAACGTGTGTTTTTGTATCACCGAAAGACACTAAAATAGGTTCGTTCTTTTTTATAGCATATTTTAACGGTTTGTTATTTGAAAACTCACCTAATTGGTCTATTTTTTTGCCATCCAAAAATATTTCACTGGCGCCTAATTGACCAATACTAAATTGGATTGGTTTGTTAAGCAATGTACTGTCTATTTTTATATAACTTCTAAAAGAATATTGAGTTGCTTCATTATTATTTTCAGCTATACCCCATTCAAATTTTCTCCAGCCAGAATCATTATATTCTGGCAATATAAATGCATTGTCTTTGGTTATTTCATAAATCCATTCTATCTCATTAGATTCGTTTTTAAGACTGATTATCTGTGGTTTATCTCTAGAATACTGAGCAGATACCAAAACTTGAAAAAGAATAAACAGAATAAATAGAATTTTATTTACATTAATTTTCATCTTTGATTCATTTAATTTTTACTTACAAAATACATTTCCAGTGCACCTTTTCCTTTTACTTCTACTTTCCCGCGCTGTTCGAAGATGAAGCTATCTTTCACCAAATTATAAGTAGAACCAGAAATATTGAGTTTTCCTTTTTGGCTGTTTTGTTCCATTCTGGCAGCAGTATTTACGGTATCTCCCCAAATATCGTACGCAAATTTCTTCACGCCTACAATTCCTGCAATTACAGGGCCTGAATGTATCCCGATTCTAATATCCAAAGCATTCGGATTGTTTAATCTTCTTTTTTGTATAAAATCTAAAATTTCTAAACCTGCATTCACCGCATTTTCGGCATGTTTTTCATTAGAAATTGGCAGTCCACTTACCGCAAGATAGGCATCTCCGATGGTTTTTATTTTTTCCAGACCAAATTTCTCCATAATTCTATCAAATTCAGTAAAGCAGATATTGAGTTCATTCAAAACCTCCTGAACTCCTAATCTTTCTGAATTTTGAGTAAAATTGACAAAATCTGTAAACAAAACCGAAACCTCATCATAATGTTTCGCACTGGTTTTTCCTTTTTCTTTAAGCTCTTCTGCCACTTCATACGGAAGAATATTAAGCAAAAGATTTTCGGATTTTTGTTTTTCTTCGGCTATTTTTTTATTGTCTTTACGTTTTTGATTATAAGAATATCCTGCAAAACCTAGCAATAAAAGAGACAAACCGGCACCAATTGCCCACAGATTTTTTTCAGATTTTGAGGTTTCTAATTCTGCTTTGGCAACTGCATCTTTTTTCTCTTGATTTATTTTGGCGATTTCTTTTTCTTTCTGATATTTCAGATTTGCCGCTTTTTGTTGCTCGGCATATTTTATTTGGATTTCTTTTCGCTTTAAATCTTCTTCTAAAAGTAATCTTCTGCGCTCTTCTTCTGTTTTTGCGGCAGCTTGTTTTTTCTCGAACTCAAATTTTAGAGCTTTCAGTTCCAGTTCTTTCTGAAGCTGAAGTCTTTTAGTTTCTTCTTCAAATTTTACTCGGGCTCTTTCGTTAGCAATTTCGGTTTGGGATTGTGTATCTGATAAAGACTTCATTTTTTCTAAACCATAGACCTCTTCATTTTTTGCATTAAATTTTTTAAGGTAAATCAAAGATTTTTCATAATCTCCAAGTTTTTCATAGGCTTTGTACAAAGCTTCATAATTTAGAATAAAAACTTCTGAAGCTACAAATGTTTTTTGCCTTTCAAAATCATTTAAACTTTCAACTTGCTGATTAACAAAGTTTTTTAATTCATTTTGTTTCTCTTCATCATTCTTAAAATTAATGCTTTGATCTGTTAGTTTACTCAAATTAATAAGTCCTTTATGATTCACATAATAAAGATTCATAGGATCTTTATCATTACTTAGTTTAAGTGATTTATTAATTTCATTTTCAGCGATTTCATATTTTTTTTGTTTATAATTGATATCAGAAAGATAATAATAAATCATTTTTAAGTTATCATTCAACTTGTTTTTTTCAAAATATTGTTTAGCTTCTTCTAAAACAATATTTGCTTTTTCATATTGTTTGGTTTCCGAATAAATGTTTCCTAAAAACATTTTAGAATTCGCTATTTTTAAATCATCTTTGCTTTCATTTGCAAGCTTTAAATTTTCTTGAAAATAGTTGGAAGCTTTCTTAAAATCTTTATTTTGTAAATAGAATATTCCTGCTAAATTATAGGCTTCATACAAATATTCTGGGAAATTATTTTTGGTAAATTCAATATAAGTATTTAATGATTTATAGCCTTCTACAGGATTTTCTTGGACAAAATTATTTTGAAATAACCTTTGATAAGCTAGCAGCACCAATTTTTTATCTTTAATCTTTTTTTGACTATTGAGACTTAAAATTTGATTACAATAATCATTTGCAATTTTTACATTTTTATTTATAGAATTGATGGTTGCCAAAAAATAATATGTTAAAGCTCTTTTTTCATAATTTTCTGTTTTGTTTAAAAATTTTTCGGCTTCAATTAGATGTTTTTCACTGTTTACAATATCCATTTTTTGTATCAATAGGTTACCAATAAAAAGATAGGATCTGCCAATTTTTTCGGTATTATTGAGTTTTTGAGAAATTGGTAAACTTAGTTTTGCATAGACTAGAGCACTATCAATATTTTTAGCTTCAACATATTTATAACCCAATTCATCGATAAATTTTGCTTTATCTGTGTCACTTTTCGCCAGAGCCAATTTGCTTTTAAGCTCTAAAATTTCTTTTGATTCTTGAGCCTTAAAAAAATTAACTCCTAAAAATATAAAAATGATTAAGAAAAAATGAGAATAGGTGGTCTTCAAAATAGGTGTATTTTTGTAATTATCACAAAAATAACAAAAGTTTTTAGTTATTCATAAAAAAATCCTTCTAAGCATAAAAACCTAGAAGGACTATAAAAAACAAAAATATAATTAAGAAAATTATTATATATCAAAACGATCTGCGTTCATCACCTTCGTCCATGCTTTGATAAAGTCTTTTACAAATTTTTCTTTGTTATCGTCTTGTGCATAAACCTCTGCATACGCTCTAAGAATAGAATTAGACCCGAAAACCAAATCTACTCTGGTTGCAGTCCATTTGGTAGCACCCGATTTTCTATCAGCAATTTGATAAAGATTTTCACCGGCAGGTTTCCATTGGTAATTCATATCTGTAAGATTTACAAAAAAATCATTGGTTAAAATACCTACCTTATCTGTAAAAACACCGTGTTGCGTACCACCGTAATTAGTACCTAAAACACGCATTCCACCAATAAGAACTGTCATTTCTGGAGCGGTAAGTCCCATCAATTGCGTTCTATCGAGCATCATTTCTTCTGGTGACACTATATAGTCTTTTTTCTGCCAATTTCTGTAGGCATCATGCAATGGCTCTAGTTCTTCGAAGGATTCTACATCAGTTTGTTCTTGCAAAGCATCTCCTCTACCTGGCGAAAATGGCACTTTCACCTCAAAACCAGCATCCTTTGCAGCTTGTTCTACCGCAGCACTACCACCCAAAACAATTAAATCTGCAATGCTTACTTTTTTATCTAAATTAGATTGAATCATTTCTAAAACGTCTAAAACTTTTTTCAAGCGTTCTGGTTCATTTCCTTCCCAATTTTTCATAGGTTCTAGGCGAATTCTCGCACCATTTGCACCACCTCTGAAGTCAGAACCACGAAATGTTCTTGCAGAATCCCAAGCAGTGTTGATGAGTTCGGTTCTGGTTAAGCCAGAATTTAAAATTTTAGCTTTTAAATCTTCTATTTCCGCATCAGAAAGTGTATAATCTACTGTTGGAATTGGATCTTGCCAAATCAAATCTTCCGCAGGAACATCAGCTCCTAAATATCTAGATTTTGGTCCTAAATCTCGGTGTGTCAATTTAAACCACGCTCTTGCAAAAACCTCTTGGAAATAGGCAGGATCTTGATGAAATTTTTCTGAAATTTTTCTGTATTCAGGATCTATTTTTAGCGCCATATCGGCATCAGTCATCATCGGATTTCTACGAACATTAGGATTATGCGCATCTACAGGTTTGTCTTCTTCTGCAATATTTACAGGCTCCCATTGGTGAGCTCCGGCAGGACTTTTAGTCAATTGCCAATCATATTTAAACAACAAATCGAAGAAACCATTATCAAATTTTGTAGGATGAGTAGTCCACGCTCCTTCTATACCAGAACTTACCGTATTACCACCTCCACCTTTAGGATTTATCCACCCGAAACCTTGGGTATGAAGATTTTCTCCTTCTGGTTCTGCACCTAAAGTAGAAGCATCACCATTACCGTGGGCTTTTCCTACGGTATGTCCGCCTGCTGTCAACGCAACCGTTTCCTCGTCATTCATTGCCATTCTTTTAAAGGTAGTTCTCATATCTTGTGCAGTTTTTAGCGGATCTGGATTACCATCTACTCCTTCAGGATTTACATAAATAAGACCCATCATTACTGCAGCAAGAGGATTTTCCAAATCTCTTTCACCTGAGTAACGGCTTCCTTCACTGCCAGATTTTGCGAGCCATTCTTTTTCATTGCCCCAGTAAATATCTTTTTCTGGATGCCAAATATCTTCTCTACCTCCTGCAAAACCAAAAGTTTTCAATCCCATAGATTCGTACGCCATGTTACCAGCTAAAATCATTAAATCTGCCCAAGATAATTTGTTGCCATATTTTTTCTTAATGGGCCAAAGCAAACGTCTCGCTTTATCTAAATTGACATTATCTGGCCAAGAATTAAGTGGCGCAAAACGTTGGTTTCCTGTATTAGCACCTCCTCTACCATCAGCTACTCTATACGTTCCTGCGGAATGCCAAGCCATCCTAATCATTAAACCACCGTAATGTCCCCAATCTGCTGGCCACCAGTCTTGCGAATCGGTCATAAGATTCTTTAAATCTAATTTTACGGCTTCTAAATCTAATTTTTTAAATTCTTCGGCATAATTGAAATTTTCACCTAGAGGATTTGTTTTTTTGTCTTGCTGATGAAGTATGTCTAAATTCAAAGATTTTGGCCACCAACTCATTACAGATTGATCTGCACCTGTGTTAGCACCATGCATTACAGGACATTTTCCAGAAGTGGCGGTCTGTGATAAACTACCTGCATTTTGAGAATCATTAAATTCACTGTGATGCGGGAAAGGGCATTTCCCTGGTTCGGATGTGCTCATAATAAAAAATTTGTTGTTAATATATGGTCAAAATTAAACGAAGAATTCTATCTGAGGTTAAAAATTAGAGTTAAAGAATTGATTTAAGTTATAGATAGAATTTATCAACAAGCAATAAATCAATACAAACAATCTATTAATTTATTCTTTTCAAAAGAAATTATCAATTATAATATTTTTTATTATTTTTGATTGATTAAACGCTTTATGAAAAAAATATTTGTCTTTTTTATATCCTTAACCTTAGTTTCTTGTATATCTGTAGAAAAACACAATAAAAATTTAGAAACACCTATTGCAGCAGAACATTTGAAAAAAGATGTAGATTTTACTTATAAAAAACTTCAAAAATTTCATCCCAAATTGTTTTGGTATATCCCCAAAGAAAAGCTAGATTATAAATTTGACAGCTTAAAAACCACCATCACCAAACCACTAAAACCCAATGAATTTTTTCTAAAATTGGCTCCTGTAATTGCTGATGTAAGAGAAGGTCATCTTAGATTAATTCCGTTAGAGAAAAGATTTACCAAAAAAGAAACCAAAAAACTTAAAAACCAAAAAGGGACATTAGGAAGATTAAATTATGTGATAGAAAACAACCATCTATACGTAAAAGACAATGCCGAAAAAGTAGGGAATCTAAAAGTAGGCACCGAAATTTTGAAAATCAATAACGTTCCCGTTACCCAAATTTTAGAAAAATACAAACCTCTGATTACCAGTGACGGCTATAATACCACTTATCAAAAATATTCTTTAGCCAGAAGATTCAATACTTTTTTTACCCTAGAATATGGGATTCTAGACAGTCTAAAAGTAGAAACAAAACTAAAAGACAGCTTGCAAATTGTAGTACTAAAAAGAGAAACAAAAACCAAAACCGAAAAGAAAAAAGAAAAGCAAGACCAAAAACTTACCGAAGAAAAGAAAACCAAAGGTTATAATCCTATCACTAAAAGTTTCAACAGAAATTTACAATTTTTAGCAAAAGATAGTTCTATTGCTTTGATTAAAATCAAATCATTTTCTGGTACTTATTCCAAGAAATTTTACAAAGAAACATTCTCTACGCTAAAAAAAGCGAAAACTCAATATTTAATTATTGACATTAGAGATAATTTAGGAGGTTCTCTAGCAGAAATTAATAATCTCTACAGCTACTTTGCCAAAGAAAAGTTCAAATTTATAAAAGATATAGAAGTGACCAGCCGTACTTCTGCTACACAAGCAGATTACTTGAGTAATTTTCCTTCTTTTACTAAACCTTTGGGTGTAATCTCCTATCCTATTTATATGTTAGTTTCAGTAATTGGCGTTAAGAAAAAGGGCAATCAATATTATCTAACAGATTTATTCTCGACTAAAAAAACAAAAGCAGATGCTTTCTATGACAAAACCTATGTTCTGATTAATGGAAGTAGTTTTTCGGCATCCTCTATTATTTCTGCAAAATTTAAAGCAGATCAATTAGCAACTTTGGTAGGCGAAGAAACTGGCGGTGCTAATGACGGAACAGTAGCTGGAATTTATTCTACTCAGAAACTCCCAAATTCTAAAATGAAACTCCCGATTGGTCTTTTCCTTATTCAACCGAATATTGAAATGACCAACACCATGAAAGGCGTAACTCCTAATGTAGAAATTATCCCAACTTTAGATGAAGTTCTACAAAAAAAAGATGTTCAGTTAGATTGGATTTTGAAAGATATAACTTTAAAAAAACAAGACCTTAAATTCCCTTAAAAAACCATACAAAAGTAAAAGAGCTTCCAAAACCTGATAAGACTTTTTATTAGTTTTATTAGGTTATAAACGTTTTTATTAAAGTTATTTTTTTTGAACGATGCTTCAAAAAAGTTTGTATCCAATTCAAAATAATAATAAATTGCATAAAACAATTAATTATTACATAAATACACTCATTTTCAATAACATAATTTAACATCCTAACTTTAAAAAATATCTCCTAATTTTATATATATATTTGAGTTATTTAATAAGTACATCGTATTGGCAAAATGCAGGGTTGAAGTCATAACTGAACTAGCCACTATTTTTTGTTTCAAATTTTTTTTGTTTCAAATTTTTTATCTAATTTAGTCTCACGAAAAAGAATCGGTTTCGTTTAGTTGAATTTGAACTTTTAGTCCAATTTATCTATCATTTCGTCAATGCTTTTTCCGTTAAATGATATTAAACCTAACTTATTAAATAATTATTATGAAAAAAAAATTTTTACCAGTAATCTTCTTTTCTACGTTAGCTTTTTCACAAATTCAGACGCCTTATGATAATTTAAATTGTGGAGCAAATGATATTATCAAAGAAGTTTATATGGACGGCAATACCACAATATTAAAATGCACTGATACTAGTGGTAATTTCCTTTTATTTCCAATACCTAATACAGCTTTAGGTGGAAGCAATGGCGGCGGTGGTAATCCTGTTGATACTGGTCTTTCAATAGATCCTGGACAAGATTGGATCCCAACAACACATTGTATAAACACTTGGTTTAAGGTAGATGGAAAATGGAAGATTATCAATTATTGTGGTAATCCATAAAATAGTAATAACTCTTAGTTTTCAAAAAAACTCAACCTCCTTAGAAGCGATTTTAGAGAGGTTTATTTTTGTTAAAATTAAACCTAAAACTCAAAAATAAATCCAAAATAAGGAAGCGGCATACTTCTATCCGAAGTTCCTATATCTAGCAAATAATACTGTTCGTTTTGTGGCGCTGAAGGATTGGCTACAATACCATTATCATTAGCATCTCTCTGCAAATTCACCACCGGCAATGCGGAAGGATTTTTAGAACCATATATATTCACCACATCCATATAAGCTGTTAATTGCCATTTTTTAAAAATCCATTTTTTCTCTGCTCTTATATCTAACTGATGAGCCGTATTTCCTCTGAGCGAATTCAGTTGAGTGTAATTTTTTACAGGTCCATTTGCAACATTCCAAATATCAACCAAAGCACTTCTGGTTAAATCATACGGCGTTTCTGGCAAACCAGACTGCATTCTAAATCGGGCACTAACATTCCAATTCTTTTTAAAATATTTACCTGCGGTAAGAGTAAAAATGTGTCTAGAATCCCAACTGGAAGCCGAAAACACATTATTAACATCCGAAAATTTAGAATATCCGAAAGTATAAGCAGCTATTCCGTAAAAATTATTAATAGTTCTTTTCTGCACCAAGAATTCAACGCCATAGGTTTTACCTTTTCCTCTAGAATCTACAGGTTCTGCTCCTACTACTCCGAAATCTCCACCTAAATTAGCTAAAGAAATTTGATTTCTTAACGAAAATGGATAATTAGAATATCTTTTGTAATAAGCTTCTGCGGTAAATCTAAGATTATCTTTTCCGTTAAATTCTATTCCACCTACAATCTGTGAATTTCTTATATATTTCAATGTATTTTTATTGACCAAAGCATCATTTACCTGAAATCCTAGTGAAGTATATGATGGGAGTTGATAGTAAATTCCGCTGTTCATATTCAATGCGAAAGCATCATTTAATTTCAATCTTAAAGAAAGCCTTGGCGAAAATTGGTATAAAGGATTGTTGGTCTTATTAGAATAATTGCTTGCGTCTATTCTAGCACCTAATGAAACTTGAAGTACCTCATCAAAATATTTTTTAGCAGATTGAATATATAAACCATATTGCATAAAATTAATTTCAGATAAATATTGATCAAAATCAATGGCATTTTGATTCACTTGCTTTACTACAGATTGGTTATAATATCTAGCAAAATTGATATTTGCACCTGTACTCAACTGATAGTCACCAAAACTTAAATTTCTATCAATTCTTATTTTATTTTCTGCTTCTTTAGAATCATAATCTGTAAGTAAATTGGCTGGCGTTTCTATATTTCTGTAATATTTAATCGCTTTATTATCTAGCATATTTCGACTGATGGTAAATAGCCAATTTCCGTTTTCTACCAAATGCCTATAACCAGCACCAAAGGTATAGTTCCACTGTGTATTTTTGGGTAATCTATCAATTAAAGTAAGATTATAAAGCGTTTTTTTGGCATCATTATTAAATTTAAAATCGTCAATTGCTCCTAAACCTATGAAATACAATTCGTCTCCAGATTTATATTTTTTAGAAACTTTAAAATTGGCATCATAATAACTTGGCAAAAATGGCAAACCAATTCCTTTGAAAAGCAACTGCAAATTAGATTTTCTCACACTAAAAAGTCCGCTCCAAGATTGGTCTTTGCTTAGTGGTCCATCTGCCATCAATTGTAAATCATCTAAACCTATAATCGCTTTGTAGCCCATTTTATCTTTTCGGGCTTGTTTTAAATTAAATTCAAAAAGTGAAGACAAAACGCCATTTCTCTTAGCAGGAAATGCACCACTATAAAAATCTACATCTTTGATGAAATCTACGGTGATAATTCCGCGCGGACCACCACTTGCACCTTGTGTTTGAAAGTGATTAATTACAGGAACTTCTATTCCATCGATATAAAATTTGTTTTCGGCAGAGCTTCCTCCTCTTATAAACAAATCATTTCTGAAAGTTGCACTACTTCCTACTCCTGGAAAACTCAAAATAGCTTTAGAAACATCTCTATTAGAACCCGCATTTTTTTGCACTTCTTCCGCTGTAATATTCCTTAACGAAACTGGAGATTCGGCAGTGGTTTTGTATAATTTTTTAGAAAGAGTAACTTCCTGAATTTGTTTGGCTGATTTATTTAATCCGATGGAAAACGTAAGATTTTGATTCGGAACCACGCCAATATCATTCAGAAAACCAACATCATAACCTTCAGAAGAGATTTCTAAATTATAATTCCCCGACATTAAATTTGTCACTGAAACACTTCCGTTTCCTGTAAAAGTTTGCTCTATTTTTTGAACTTTAATGGTGGCTGCAATTGGCTTTTTAGAAAATTCATCAAAAACATTGATGGTTACTGAACCAACTTGAGCCATTGAGAACAAAGAAAAAAGAAGAAAGAGGAAAGATAATTTAAGTTTCATCGTCAATTTTTTTTTGCAAAAATAATCTTTGAAAAGCAGAACACATAAATCTTTGATTTAATTTTTCTATTATAAATAAAAAAACTTCTCGAATGAGAGAAGTTATTCTGTTAAATCTTTATAATTTTTTTCTGGATTTTGGAAATTTTGAATGATTCTATGTATAATTAAAGTTTCATTATTTAAACTATAAATTAATGTATTATGCTTAGTAATCAACAATTTATGATAATCTGTATCTTCATATTTTTGAAAAACTACTTTTCTTGAGCATATCAAATCAGTTACAAAATCTAATCTATCAAAAAAATTTTCTAATACTTTGTCATTCCATTTCTTCAATAAATATTGCTCAATATTTACCAAATCTTCTTTTGATTCATCACTGAATTTTATTACCATTTCTGTATGATTCTAAACGTTTCCTTGCCTCATTCATTACCTCTTTATAATCATGCACTCTACCATTTTTAATATCTTCTTCACTTCTTTTCAAAGATTCCAAAATTTCTTCTTTGGTTTCGTTGCGCCATTGTTTTGGCTCGATGGTTTTAGAAATCACCAAAAGCTCTTCGGCTGTAAATTTTTTTTCTTTCAACTTTCTGAAAAATGTAGGTTTTTTAATCCCCGATTTTTCAATAATGTAAGACATTTTAAAAGGAGAATTTTTCAAAATTTCGTCTATATTATTTTGAATATCAATAAATTTTTCAATTTCTGCTATCATTTTTTTACTTTTTAATTATAAATATTGAGACCATAAAAACACAAATAATAAGATTAATAGTCTCATTATTTAATACAAATATAACTATTTTTTGATACAGTTATAAAAATAGCACAAAAAAACTTCTCAAAATTTGAGAAGTTCAATTTACTTTTCTGCCATTTCTTTCACTTTACCCAATGCTTTTGGGAAGGTTTCCGCAAAATACGGAATATAATCTTCGGGAACATTCATTTTAACAGCAAGTTCTATTTTTCCGTCCTTTTCTGCCAAATCGTATTGTTCTATTGCTTCTTCACCAAAAGTGCCAGGTTGTTTTTCACCATTTGTATATTCTCCTTGATGCAGAAAATACATTTTCTCAAAAGGAACTAATTTTTCTATAATGGCATACATTCCGCTTTCTTCTGGACCCAGAAAAAGAATTTCACTACCTTCTTTTAAATCGCCTTCATAATGAGAACCTTCATGAAAAACTGATGTCCAATTTCTGTAATTTTCGTCTTGCCAAAGTGCATCCCAAACCTTCTCTTTAGAAGCATTAATTTCAATGGTAAATTCTAATTTTTTCATAGTACTATTTTGTGTTGATAAGGATTACGCCATTTTTAGCTTTTTCTCCAAAGATAGCAATTGCTTTCTTACCTTTTACCACTTCCATACTTTTTATGGTTTTTTGATTGATACTTTTGAATGTTTTAGCAGTAATTACTTTCCCATCCAAAACATATAAAGGTTCATATTTTTCTATAGGTTGTGCTACCACTTTTCCTAAGATAAACTGCCTATTAATGGTATCTTTTTTGGGTTGAGCTATTGCTACTTCCCCTACAATTTTCTGTTGTTTAGAAGTAGGGGGTTCTGGTTTGCAAACCTGAGCGTTTATTTTGGTAATTCCAGCAGTAGTCATTACCAAACCAACAGAAAACTTAGCTAATAATGAATTTAAAAAACTGAATTCTAAAGGTCTATTAATTTGACTTTCATTAAATCTTCCACAGATTTTTTGTTGAGAATTTTCAATTTCATCAAAAATTTCTTGGTCAGAACTATGGGTAAAATCTCTAACAGTTTTGGCACAAATTGCACAGAATTTACCTTTTTCCTGAGGTGTCATTGCGTTCCAATTTTCGTGACACGGTTTTGGTATTGTAATTTTCATATTTAATCTTGTTTTCATTAAAGATGAAAATCTCATGAAAAAGGTTGGAAACTTCTAAAAAAACTTCCTTTATTTAGATGTGATTTTTCAATTTTTGTTTGGTAAATCACCAATTTGGAATGACATATTTTATATGGCTGTTTTTGTCTTTTTTATAAATTTCAAAATCAGATTTTTTAATTGAATTTGGATTGTAATATTTAGAAAATTTCGGACTTAAACTCGAATTTGGGTTCTCTCTATAAATCAAAAGGTTTCCTTCTTCGTTTATTTCTGAATATCTTAACTGACTAGATCCAGCGTTGATATCAGAATAAAATTCTAAATAAACAGACTGATTCTTTAATAAGTACAATCCAATTCCACCAGTGTTAATATCGTTCATATCTTCGGGAAATTCTTCAAGACGTCTTAAACTCCCTTGTTTAAACCTTCCATTGGAAAAAAAACGAATATAATTATCTCTCATCATTTGTTTTTTGATTACTCCCAAAGAATCATAATAAATAAAATTGTCTTTACTTATATAGATGCAAGTAGTATCTATCACAGCATTAGAAGTTAATTTTTGAGTCAATTTTTGATATTCAAATCTGAAATTTTTGGGCGGACGAATATATCCTCTCTGATTGTACCAATAATGATTGCAAGAGGGAATTGCGATAAGTAAAATTACTACAAAAATCAAAATTTGAATTCCGTTATTTTTCATTTTGACCGGATTTAACATCTACTCCATTATTTTTAAGGATTGCCATAATACCATACACCACCAAAATACCACCTCCCATTAATAAATAACTTTTTTTAAAATCATCATTTTTCCCTTCAACTTTTTCAATTTCATTGAGAGGTAAGAGTTTCGACTGACCTTGCTCATAAATTTCCAAATTCTCACCTCTATTGAAAATATATTTGGCTTTAACTTTTTTACCGTTTTTTAGATAAACCAAATAAGACTGATAGGATGTTTTGGTATTATCAATGGTAGAAATTAATACATTTTGGTAAGAATAACAACCAGAAAACAGTACTAAAACCAGCAAATAACAAATCATTTTTTTCATTGCTCAAAATTTATTAGCAAAACTAAATAGCTTAAAGCAAATAAAAATTGATTGAAATCAAGATTAGAATTTTTTGAATTTAAATTCTCTTATAAACCTCATCAAAAGGAACTCTGTAACGGTCTCCCCAAATTCCGTCGTTACCTTTTCTTTTTCCACAAGAAATAATCATATTAATCTCTGCACCGAAAGGTAAATTCAAAATATTTTTCACTCTTTTGCTGTCAAAACCTTCCATTGGGCAAGTATCATATTCTTCATTTGCCATCGCAATCATAAAGGTTTGCGCTGCTAAACCACAACTTTTGTGCGCTACTACTCTTGCATCATTTTCAGAAACTTGTAACATCATCGGCCTGAAAAAACTAACAGGAACTGCAATCAACTTTCTAAAAAATCCTAAAATCCCAAAAAATCTAGCGTACAAAAAAGGCATTATTTTTCCGTAATAGAGTTCGCGGTCTTTGATGCGTTTTTCCTGTCTTTCTGCAGGACTATTTTTTCTGATATTTTCTTTTTCAAAATTCAGAACAGCTTTCGAACGTTTTTTGTACAAATCTCGTCTCACCACAAAAACCACCAATTCTTGCGCTGTAGAAGCCGCTGTTTGATCGAAACATGCTACCGAAAGCTTTTTCAAAGTTTCAGGATGGGTAACGTGGTAGAATTCATACAATTGCATATTAGACGAACTTGGCGCTAAAGTAGAGAGTTCTAAACATTTTTTTACAACTTGTGTATCTATTTTTTGAGCTTCATCGTAAACACGCACAGAACGACGAAATTCTAAAACTTCTTGTAAATTCATAGGTTTATTTTTTCTAAAGACGAATGAATGGGAGTTTTACTTTAAAATCTATTGAATTGTTATTGAATTTTTAAAAACCTCAAATCTGATAAAATCATACGTCTCTTGCCAATTTTTATCTAAATTACTATCTTTTATATAAAAAATTCCATCTCCAAACGTAGTTTCCATTTTTGAATTGTTAATAATTTGAGATTCATTCGATATAAATACGATTTTATTGGTATTTTTTGTTGTAAAAGTTTTCAAACTATTTTTACCATTATCGTCTAAATAAAAAGTATAGAAATAATAATCTTCATTACTTGATTTTTCATTTTTTTTCAACTGCAACACAAAACCTTTAATAGATTTTGAAATTGAATTTTCTAATTCTCCAGTGTTTTTAACAAAAAATAATTTTGAATATTTTGATACCATATCTTTTTTTAATAAAACTGAAACATCAGTAGAATTAAAACATTTAGAATTTGTTTTTATTCTGCTTCTATTTGATATTAGTAAATAATCATTTTCTCTTTTTAAATTATTTTGATTTACCAAAGTTTTATTTTCATTTAAAACACAATTTTGAATAATTTCTAAATCTTTGTTATCAATACTTTCATGAAATAATAGTTTATGATTATTTAACAAATCTCTAACTTTTTCATAATCAATTTTATCTGAAAAACTTAATAATATTCGATTATAATCAAGTTGAGTAATATTGTAATTTTTAAAGGATAATTTTTTTAATTGTTTATCCAACATTTCACTTCCAAAAATATTTTGAATCAACTTCTTATGTTTTTCTAATAATTTCCCTTTTTTTACTAAATTAAAAAGTGAATCAAATTCTTTTTTTTCAGACATTGAAAAACTATTACTTTTTTCTGTTTCTAAATAGATATCTTTAATGGCTAAAGAATCTAAAATTTCAGCATAATTATAACTTACCTTTAATTTCGAAATTGAATCCGCTTTTTTTATTAAACTAAACTCTAATTTGTTATTTATTTTAAACTTCAAAAAATTAGCAAGAAAATACTTCTCATTAAATTTCAAATTCAAAGTAAATTTTTCTTGAGCATTAATGATATTTATTAAAACTAATAAGATTATGGTTACTGTTTTTTTCATTTTAATATATTTTGATTTTATAATATTTAAAATCCGCAATTTTATATATTTTTTATTAGAATAAATTCTAAATCTAAAACATCGTTCGTTCCTACGGAACTCTCTACAAAGAGTCGCAGAGCGACGACCAATTTTCTAACCTTGGAATTCATTCCAAGGATTACAACAAACTCTCATCCACAAAATTCGGCAGCGTCACTTTCAAATTCGGCTCTGCTTCCATCGCACGTTTTATGGCAAAAATTGCACCTTCGTTTCTTGCCCAACTTCTGCGGGAAATTCCGTTGTTTACGTCCCAAAAAAGCATTGATTTTAATCTTCTGTCAGCATCTTCAGTTCCGTCTAACAACATTCCGAAACCACCATTAATCACTTCGCCCCAACCAACGCCACCTCCGTTGTGAATAGAAACCCAAGTTGCACCTCGGAAACTATCGCCAATTACATTTTGAATTGCCATATCTGCGGTAAATGTACTTCCGTCATAGATGTTAGACGTTTCACGGTACGGAGAGTCCGTTCCCGAAACATCGTGATGGTCTCTTCCTAAAACTACAGCACCAATTTCTCCATTTTTTATTGCTTGATTAAATTTTTCTGCAATTTTCATCCTTCCTTCTGCATCAGCATAAAGAATTCTGGCTTGTGAACCAACCACCAAATTATTTTCTTGAGCTCCTTTTATCCAAGTAATATTATCCTGCATTTGTTGTTGAATTTCCGCTGGAGAATTTTTCATCAATTCTTCTAAAACTTCGCAAGCCATATCGTCGGTTTTTTGTAAATCTTCTGATTTTCCGCTGGTACAAACCCAACGAAACGGCCCGAAACCATAATCAAAACACATTGGTCCCATAATATCCTGAACGTAACTTGGATATTTAAACTCTCTTCCCAAAGTAGGATTTTCTGAAAAAACATCAGCTCCTGCTCTGGAACATTCGAGAAGAAAAGCGTTTCCATAATCGAAAAAATAGGTACCTTTTGCGGTATGTCTGTTGATGGCAGCAGCGTGTCTTCTTAAAGTTTCCTGTACTTTTTCCTTGAACAATTTTGGATTTTTTGCCATCATTTTATTAGAATCTTCAAACGAAATTTCG
The DNA here is from genome assembly GCA_002337005.1 of Flavobacteriales bacterium UBA1937. GTDB lineage: Bacteria > Bacteroidota > Bacteroidia > Flavobacteriales > Weeksellaceae > Cloacibacterium. The sequence continues at coordinate 19,040 of DDFD01000018.1, forward strand.
ACAGGATAATAACCACCTGCCCAAGGATTGTGAAGTGAAGTTTGGTCGCTTCCTATATCGATTTTTAGATTTTCTTGATCAAATTTTTCCCAAACTTCCACCACATTTCCGAGATAAGCGAGAGAAATTGTTTCGTTGTTTTCTTGAGCTTTTCGCACTCTGGAAACCAATTCATCTAAATTTTCATGAATTTCATCTACCCATTTTTGTTCGTGGCGAATTTTGGTTATTTTTGGATTTACTTCTGCACAAACCGTAATACAACCTGCAATATTTCCTGCTTTTGGTTGAGCTCCAGACATTCCTCCTAAACCTGAAGTGACGAAAAGTCCACCTTTTGGAGATTTTTTAATTTTCCTGAAAGCATTCAGAACCGTAATTGTAGTTCCGTGCACGATTCCTTGTGGACCAATATACATGTAACTTCCTGCCGTCATTTGTCCGTATTGTGAAACACCAAGTGCATTAAATTTTTCCCAATCATCTGTTTTAGAATAATTTGGAATTACCATTCCGTTGGTTACTACAACTCTTGGCGCATCTTTATGACTTGGAAACAGTCCCATTGGATGCCCAGAATACATCACCAAAGTTTGTTCGTCTGTCATTTCTGACAAATATTTCATCGTCAACAAATATTGCGCCCAATTTTGGAAAACCGCACCATTTCCGCCATAAGTAATCAGTTCATGAGGATGTTGCGCCACTGCATAACTCAAATTATTTTGAATCATGAGCATGATTGATTTTGCTTGTAGAGATTTCCCTGGATAATCAGAAATAGGCCTAGCAAAAATTTCGTAATCTGGGCGAAAACGATACATGTAAATTCTGCCGTATTTCTCTAGTTCTTCCTGAAATTCTAGCAATAATTCTGCATGAAATTTTGGTTCGAAATAACGCAAAGCATTTTTCAGAGCGAGCTTTTTCTCTTCTACGTTAAGGATTTCTTTACGTTTCGGAGCGTGATTAATTTGTGGTTCGTATGGTTTTGGCTGAGGTAATTCTGTTGGAATTCCTTGTTGGATTTGGTCTTGGAAAGTCATTTTCAATTCTAAATTTTAGATGTAATTATTCTAGAAATATAATTTCCTAAAGATACTTCAAAATCGAGACATCAAACAAATTTCTACAAAAAACATAGCATTCTTACGGAGCTTTATTATTTTTCAAACTAAATCAACACACATTATATTCCTATGAAACATCTTATATTATTTCAACCTCAAAAGTTGTCCTTTTCTTTTGACAATATTTTTATAATCCCACTGAATTTCTCTGGATTTTTGAAGCCAATTTATCAAATCTTTTTCGTTAATTTCTTCCACAGAATTAAAAAAAATAGAAGCATCTTGAAATTTACCACCTAAAATATTGAGCTTTTCTTCTTCAAATGATTTTCCACTCCAAAACATTAATCTCATCCCTGCTTTTTGCTTGCTGTAACCAACAATAGGATTTCCATCTATAAACCAAACAGGATGTGCATGCCAGATTTTACTTTCTGATTCTGGAAGGTTAGCACTGATTATTTTTGCCAATTTTTCTGCAATTTTTTTATCTTCTAAAGAAAATTGCTGATTGTAGGTTAGGATTTCTGGGTTCATTATTAATTTTATTTTTTCATTTCATAATTCCCCTCCTTTGGAGGGGTGGATTCAAAAATTTATAATTTTTGAAGACGGGGTGGTTCGTGAATACCAAAATTGTGAATAATATAATCTTCTAAATCCTTCATCACGAATGAAAAATGATGTTTAACATCAAAATCGGTTATTCTAAAAACTTTTAATCCCAAATTTTCTAAAAATTTTTGCCTAATTTCGTCATACTCTTCTTTATAATCATGACTATTTCCGTCAATTTCTACCACTAAACCAAGAGTTTTTACATAAAAATCAACAATATAATTTCCAATTATTCTTTGCCGATCAAAATCAATTTTGTGAAAAGATCTGGCACGAACTTGCTTCCAAAACAAAACTTCATTTAAAATTCCTGCTTTTCTTTTCCCGCTGAGTAATTTTTTCAATTCAGGATTGTAGGGTAAATTTTCAACAAAATTTCTACGAATAGCAATTCCGCTAATGTGAGTTAATATTTCGTTTTCCATAGTTATTGTTTTAAACCACCCCGTCAAAAATTTTCAATTTTCGCCACCCCTCCAAAGGAGGGGAATTTTCATTTATTGGTATTATTCAACATGGGTACAAATTTATATGCTCCAAATTCTTCTTTTTCAAATTCAGTTTCGGAAACTTTGGTAAATCTGTAAAGAATTTGTTCGTCTGTTTTTCCCATAGGAATTACCATTTTTCCACCTATTTTCAATTGCTTTAACAATTCTGTCGGAAGAATCTCTGCACCACAAGTCACCAAAATTTTATCAAAAGGAGCAAACGTGGGCAAACCTGCAAAACCGTCTCCAAAACTTTGAAATTTAGGTCGAAGATGCAATTCGCGTAATTTTCTTTGAGAAAAATCAAACAAATCTTTTTGGCGTTCCACTGTATAAACCCAAGCATTCATAGCGACTAAAACGGCTGCCTGATAACCACTACCTGTACCAATTTCTAGAATTTTTTCTTTATCCTGAACTTCCAAAAGTTCGGTTTGCTCGGCAACTGTAGAAGGATGAGAAATGGTTTGTCTTGCCAAAATAGGAAAAGCACGGTCTTCGTAGGCAAAATCCTCAAAAATACTTTCTAGAAAAAGATGACGTGGAACTTCATTGATGGCTTTCAGTACTTTTTGGTCTAAAATCCCTATTTTCTCGCGCAGATATTCTACGAGAATTTTACGTTTTCCTTTGTGTACAAATGTATCCTGCATTTCACAAAAATAAATAATATCATAATAAAAGCTATTAAAATTAATAGCTTTTATTATGATGATTTTTATGATAAATTAATTCCACTTTACCAAATAAGGTCCAAAATATGGACTAAAAGTATTTCCAGGACAAACTTTTCTTACATAAAAATAATAATTCATTCCCTTCGATAAATAAGAAAAATTAGCACCATTGGGAGCATTAATGATAGTCAAAGAAGATGAATTTGGAACTGAGGATGAACTAGATAAAGATACTTGGTATTGGGAATTTCCATCATTTTCCCACGTTAATGCTGCCCTAAAATAAGATAAATCAATACTACTTACAGAATAATTAGCATAAGTAGGAGCAACACAAGCGGTTGAAACTGAAGAAAGAACAGTTAAGGGACCTTCCCAATCTCCCCAACCTGAAGTTCCTGAACAAAATGATCTTACATAAAAGTCATACTTTTTCCCAGCAACTAAAGGTGCATTATAGTAATTCAAACTTGTGTCAATTGTTGTTCCAGAACCTAAAGAAAATCCTTGATTTCCGTATTGCAATTGGTAGTATGAAGGATTATTGCCATTATTATATGTATCAATTGACCATGATATCTGATTATATATAGAATTTGTTAATTTGAAATTAATAGGCTTTTTACAGAAATTATTATTTATTGTAAAACTTTTTTCAAATCCCCAATCGCTGCTTGATGAAGATGAACATATTCGTCTTATTTTAAATGTATATGATTTCCCTGCTTCTAGAATAGTATGATTAAAATTATTAATACTATAACTAAAAGTTTTATCATTAACTATTAATGTTTCTTGATCGCTTCCATTTCCAGTAAGTCCATAAGCAATTTCATATGTTCCTGATTCATTGGAACTTATTGTAAAATTTAAAAATCCTCCGTTCTGAACTACACTAAAACCTGAAACGTTTGAACAAGAATTATTATTATCGTCTCTTGATCCACAATAATTTAGGGAAAAACTTACTATTAAAATTAGTATTGTATAAAATAAAAAATTGATTTTTTTCATATCTACTCATTAAAAACATAAATACAAAAATAAGAAATAATTTATGATTAAAAATAACTAAATTTGAAAAAACAAAAATCCCTATGTTAAAAGCAGGTTTGGTAGGTGCTGGTCACCTTGGTAAAATTCATTTAAGACTTCTAAATCAATCAGATAAATATGAATTGGTAGGTTTTCATGATAAAGATGTAGAAAACGGAAAAAAACTAGAAGCTGAGTTTGGTTACAAATATTTCGAAAATTTTGAAGAATTATTGAATCAAATAGAGATGCTAGACATTGTAACACCTACTATTTATCACTATGATTATGCGATGAAAGCGATAGAAAAAGGTCTTCACTTTTTTATAGAAAAACCAGTTACACAAACCCTTCAACAAGCGGAAGAAATTCTCTATAAATGTAGAGAAAATGGTATAAAAGCACAAGTAGGACACGTAGAAAGATACAATCCTGCATTTATTGGTGCTAAAGATTACATTAATAATCCGATGTTTATAGAAATTCATCGTTTGGCAGAGTTTAATCCTAGAGGAACAGACGTTTCAGTGGTTTTAGATTTAATGATTCACGATTTGGATATTTTATTATCTATTGTAAAATCTAAAGTAAGTAACATCCATGCAAGTGGTGTTTGTGTGGTTTCTAAAACACCAGATATTTGTAATGCCAGAATAGAATTCGAAAATGGTTGCGTAGCCAATTTAACAACTTCTAGAATTTCTATGAAAGCGATGAGAAAATCTAGATTTTTTCAACAAGACGCTTATATTTCTGTAGATTTCTTAGAGAAAAAAGCAGAAGTGATTAGAATGAAAGAAGCACCAGAACATCCTACTGATTTTGATATGATTATAGAAAATGCAGATGGCGAAAAGAATCAAATTATTTTTGAATATCCTACGATACAACCAAATAATGCTATTCTAGATGAATTGAATTCATTCGCAGATGCTATTACTGAAAACAAAAATGTAGAGGTTTCTTTAGAAGACGGAACCGAAGCTCTAAAAGTAGCGTTGGAAATTATGAAATTGATTTCCAAATAAAGCCTATTCATCGACCTTTTTAACATAATAGTGCAAATTTTTAAAAATTTTTCATATTCTCATTTTGAGACAATAAAATATTTTATATCTTTACAAAAATTTCAAAAATGAAAAATTTCGCTATTTCTTCACTGCTTCTATGCACCCAACTTGCATTTTCGCAAGGTTTTTTAAAAGCAGACGGACAAAAAATTGTAAATGAAAAAGGAGAAAATGTAGCTTTAAAAGGGCTTGGCTTGGGAGGTTGGATGCTGCAAGAAGGTTATATGCTAAAGACTGCTGATTTTGCAGGTCCTCAGTATAAAATCAAAGAAAAAATTGCTGAATTGATAGGCGAAGATGGTAAAAATGAATTTTACAAAGCGTATCACAAAAACGGAATTACAAAAGCTGATATTGATTCTTTAGCAAAATGGGGATTCAATTCTATCAGATTGCCAATGCATTATAATCTTTATACCTTACCTATAGAAAAAGAACCTGTAAAAGGAGAAAATACTTGGCTAGAAGAAGGTTTTAAAATGACTGATGATTTGCTAAAATGGTGTGCTGCTAATAAAATATACCTTATCCTAGATTTACACGCTGTACCTGGTGGACAAGGAAAAGATGCCAACATATCTGATTATGATCCTTCTAAACCATCAGTATGGGAAAGTGAAGAAAATCAGAAAAAAACGGTAGCTCTTTGGAAAAAATTAGCAGAAAGATATAAAAATGAACCTTGGATTGGTGGCTATGACATCATTAACGAACCAAACTGGGCATTTACAGGTAGCAATCTTAACGGTATAGACGAAACCTCTAATGCGCCACTAAGAAAATTATCCATTGAAATTACTAAGGCAATAAGAGAAGTTGACCAAAAACACATGGTCATTATCGAAGGAAACGGTTGGGGAAATAACTACAACGGAATGTTCCCGCTTTGGGATGATAATATGGTATTGAGTTTCCATAAATATTGGACTTATAATAATCAAGGTGCTATACAACAAATATTAGATCTCAGAAAACAATACAACGTACCTGTTTGGTTGGGCGAAACTGGCGAAAATTCAAACGTTTGGTTCACCGAAATCATAGAACTTTTAGACAAAAATAATATAGGTTGGGCATTTTGGCCAATGAAAAAAATTGACAATATTGCTGGCGTTACCAACGTGAAAATTACTCCAGAATATCAAAAACTTTTGGATTATTGGGCAAAAGGAGGAGAAAAACCTTCTTATGATTTTTCTAAAAAAGCTTTAATGAAAATTGCAGACAACTACAAAATTGAAAACGTAGAAGTAAAAAAAGATGTCATAGATGCAATGTTCAGACAAATTAATAATAACTCAACAAAACCATTCAAAAAGCATCAACTTCCTGGTAAAATATACGCTTATGAATATGATTTAGGGAAAATAAATGAAGCCTACTCTGATAAAGACTTTCAAAATCTTTGGGTAAGTGATCCTAATAAGAGATCTGAGTGGAATGAAGGCAACCAACTGAGAAATGACGGCGTAGATATTTATAAAGAAAACAATCAATATTATGTTGGTAAAACCGAAGCTGGAGAATGGTTGCAATTTACGGTGAATAATAAAATTGCAAAAAATTATACTGTAATTTTAAAATATGCCAATCCTAATAAAACATCTAAAGTAAAATTGGTTACCGCATCTGGCGAGGAACTAGGAAGCACTAATTTACCTACCACAGGAAGTTACACCAAGTGGCAAACTGCCGTTGCTAAAAACATCAAACTAAAAAAAGGAGAAAATAAAATCAGAATTATTTTTGAAGATGGCGGTGTTAATTTAGAATATTTTGAGATAAAATAAAGTTGTTTTTCATATATTTGGATTTATCCAAACCTCATAGGTTTTTACTTATGGGGTTTTATTTTAAATACCTGATTATGAAATTTTTAAAAATAATATTACTCCTCATTTCATCCCTCATTTTTAGTCAAAAATACAATCTTGACTCTCAAATTAGTAAAATCACCAAAGGAAAAAATGCTACTGTAGGCGTTTCGGTCTTGGGAATTGATTTTCCACTGAGTTATAATAATGCCAATGCCGATAAAAAATTACCGATGCAAAGTGTCTTTAAATTTCATATTGCAATGGCGGTTTTGGATTTGGTGGATAAAGGAAAACTAAGTCTAGACCAAAAAGTTTTCATCAAAAAATCTGAACTATTGCCCAATACTTGGAGCCCAATTCGAGAAAAAAATCCCGAAGGAAATTTTGAAATACCTATTTCTGAATTAATACAATATTCTGTGGCACAGAGTGATAATGTGGGATGTGATGTTTTGTTAAGATTGATTGGTGGAACACAGGTTGTACAAAAATATATGGATTCTAAAGGCGCTAAAAATTTCAGAATTGTCTATAACGAAGAAACTATGCAAAGCGCTTGGAAAAACCAATATGAAAATTACCTTACGATGAGATCTTCTTCTAAAATTTTAAAAGATTTTTACCAAGGAAAATATTTATCTAAAAAATCAACTCAATTTCTAATGGATGTGCTCTACTCTACTTCTACTGGCACAAACAAATTAATAGAACAATTGCCCAAAAATGCCAAAATAGCTCACAAAACAGGTTCTTCTGGTAAAAATAAAGATGGACTAACAGGTGCAGAAAATGATTTGGGCATCATTACATTGCCTAACGGAAAACATTACGCTATTTCAGTTTTTGTGAGTGATTCTAAAGAATCTGAAACCGTAAACTGTAAAATGATTTCTGATATTTCTAAAGTGGTCTATGATGAATTGAGTAATCCGAAAAATGGGTTCTTCTTTAATTGGAAGTAGGTTTAACAGTATTGAATTTTGATTATAAAATATTAAATATAAAAATGAAAAACATCGTAGTAATAGGAGCCGGAACTATGGGAAACGGAATTGCTCATACTTTTGCACAGACTGGTTTTAAAGTCAATTTGGTAGATGTTTCGCAAGAAGCATTAAACAGAGGTATTGCTACCATTGCCAAAAATCTAGACAGAATCATCGCCAAAGGAAACCTAACCGAAGAACAAAAAGCAGAAACTTTAGGGAATATTACTCCTTTCACTCAACTTTCTGACGCTTGTGGAAATGCTGAACTTATGGTAGAAGCTGCTACTGAAAACCAAGATTTGAAGCTTAAAATTTTTAAACAAATGGATGAATTGGCACCCGAAAATTGTATTCTCGCTACCAATACTTCGTCCATTTCTATCACTAAAATTGCTGCGGCAACAAAGCGTCCAGAAAAAGTAATCGGAATGCACTTTATGAATCCTGTTCCGATAATGAAATTGGTAGAAATTATCAAAGGGTATTCTACCTCAAAAGAAACTTTTGATATGATTTTCGAGATGTCTAAAACATTAGGAAAAGTTCCTGTAGAAGTGAATGATTATCCTGGTTTTGTAGCCAATAGAATATTGATGCCAATGATTAACGAAGCAATTGAAACATTATATAACGGTGTAGCTGGTGTAGAAGAAATAGATACTGTGATGAAATTGGGAATGGCACATCCTATGGGACCACTACAGTTGGCAGATTTTATAGGCTTAGATGTTTGTTTAGCCATTTTAGATGTAATGTATGATGGTTTTAAAAACCCAAAATACGCCCCAAATCCACTTTTGGTAAATATGGTAACCGCAGGGAAACTCGGGGTGAAATCTGGTGAAGGATTCTATGATTATTCTGAATCTAAAAAAGCAGAAAAAGTAGCAAAAATGTTTGCCAAATAAAAATAAAAACCACAAATGCACGGATATAAAAACAATAATATATATTCAGGGCAATAAATATGAAAAATAGAGTTCAAGAAAAATTATTAAAAATCTCTGTTTTCATCATTAGTTTAATGATGATTATCCTTCGTTTTCTACTCAACGAAAAAGGGAGAGTTACGCCTGATTCTATTAGATTTATGAGATTTTCTCATAATTTACCAATTATTGACAACACCACTACTCCACTTGGTTATCCTTTGGTTATAAAAATTTTCACATTGATAGGTTTAGATGAGTTTTGGTCTAGTAAATTGGTGGGGATTTTAGCATATTTGTTCATCATATTTTTTGCTTGGAAAAAAAAGTTTTACCTGAGAGAAGTACTTTTAACCTGTGCCCTATTTTCATTTGTCTCTCTTTTTGCAGCTACGCTTAGTGAATCATTATTTTTGCCATTTACATTTCTATTTTTGTATATTACAAGAAATATTATTGTTGGGAAATGGAGGTTCGGAGTTTCTGTCTTTTATCTAAGTTTAATTTTGATATTGCTTTATAATGTAAGATATGCTGCTCTCTTTTTTATTGGAAGTACTTTCCTCTATGGTATTTTTAGAAACAAAAGAACAGAAGGCAAAATTTTCATCATCTCTTCTTTGATAGGATTTTTATTCATTATTGGTTATAAATTTCTTTTCATAGATTACTATAATGAGAATTATGTGAAACATTTTCTGGAAATTGGAATTTACCCAACTTCTAAGCTTTTAATAGAATTATTTCAAGGTTTAACTACTAGCTTTAATCCTTTTGTTCATATTTCCAATCCTAATGGTGGTTTACTAAATTTTGGGATTTACGGAATAGGATTGTTTAATATCATTTTAATCGTCATTTTATTTTTAAAATTAGCCCTTTCTGAAACAGAAAAGTTCATCGTTTTTGTAGGAATTATAGGAATTATTTGTTCATATTTCATCCAATATTTTTATCAAACTGATGCTTTAGATTACAGATTACTTTCTGGTTTTACATTTCCTGTTTGGTTACTATTTTTAAAAAAAACATATCAAATCATTGGCAAGAAAGTCTATATCATTACTTTACTAAGCTTTTCGTCTGGATTTATTTTTAGTTGGCTTTCAAAGGGAAATTATTTAGAAAACAGAAAAATTACTAAAGAATATTTGACAAAAAAACAATTAATGAATAAAAAAATTGTTTTCTACAAAAATGAGAAAACAGATACCAGATATGCAGAGATTATAAGTACTATAAATCCTAATTTAGTTTTTACTCTAAACCCGAAAGATACATTGAATAAAAAAGTACTGACAAATTTCAGAGTAGAAAAAAAGATGAAAATCAATAAAAATCAATTTAGGTAATTTTATTTTATTAAATTTGTAAAGAGAAATTATTAAAACTTAAAAATATGAAACTCCCAAAATTTTTGATGGCAGACAATTCTGAATTTCCAGAAGACCTGTTTGTAGTTCACACTGAGTATCCTAGGTTTATCCTAAACGTAGAGGAAGAAGAAGTAGAATGGCTAGATGATCTAGATGGTGATGATGAAGAAACCATAGCAAATGAAGCTACAAAAGTAGTAGAAGAAGCTTTTAAATGGTGTGATGAAGAATTAGCAAAATACGATGACGAAGACGATGAATAAATACTAATCCCGATTTTTTCGGGATTTTTTATTTTTAAATCTTATGTCTTATCTGCTACTAAATAGAGATTTTTTTAAATATTATCTCTATTTTTGCGTTTAAATTGAAGGCTTAAATTCAAAATCGCAATTCATTAAAATATGTCTCTAGAAATTATCAATCTAACGAAAAAATTCAAAGAACAAACCGCTCTGAATAACGTTAATATCCAAATCAATAAAAATGAAATCATAGGTCTTCTAGGACCTAATGGTGCTGGAAAATCTACGCTCATGAAGTCTATAGTTGGTGCCATAAAAATAGATGAAGGAAACATATTATTTAACGGAAAAGACATTACAGAAAACGAAATTTACACTAAAAAGAAAATAGGATTTTTGCCAGAAAACAATCCTCTCTATCAAGAAATGTATGTAAAAGAATACTTGCAATTTGTAGCAAATATTCATCAAGTTTCTTCGGAAAAAGTAGAAGAAATTATAGATTTGGTAGGAATTACTCCAGAAAAAACTAAGAAAATTTCTCAACTTTCTAAGGGCTACAAACAGAGAGTAGGTTTGGCACAAGCTATTCTACACGCTCCAGATTTATTAATTCTAGACGAACCTACCAACGGACTAGACCCTAATCAAATTATAGAAATTAGAAATGTGATTAAAGAGATTGGTAAAGAAAAGACGGTAATTCTCTCTACACATATTATGCAAGAGGTAGAGGCACTCTGTACAAGAGTTATCCTAATACACCAAGGAAACATAGTACAAGACTCTGATATTGAAAACTTTAAAGGAAAATTCCAAAGCTTAGAAGAAGCTTTTTCAAGCTATACACATTCTTCCTAGGATTTATTTTTTCTACTCGCAAATTTCAGCATTTTTACACTGTCTTGTCTAAAGAGTAATACTCCAATAGAAATACCTATTGCAAGTGTAAATAGTAAAGATGCAGTAAGTACAAAATAATGAACTGTATTTTCTAAATCTTGTGTAGTTCTAGACAAACCGCTTTCATCTGTAAGTTTTATAAAACCAAGCATCGTTCTATATGCATACAAACCCGGAATCATTGTAATACAAGCTGGCATTGTAAAAACTACTGGTGGTGTGTGTACTCTATGTGCCAAAATAATTCCTAAAAGACCAATAAGTACAGTTCCTGAGAGTGTAGAAGTAATTAAACCTAATCCTATTCCCTCGTGCAATAAGAACTTCAAAGAATGCCCCAAACTACCTAGCAAACCAGCAATTAGTAATACTTTTTTTGGTGTGTTAAATAAACTTGCAAATCCTATTGCTACAAAAAATGCAAAGAAAAAATCCTTTAAAAAGTGAAGAAATAGTTCCATTTTACTTAAAAATTATTAATTCCGAAAATCAAAATACTGATAGCCATGCCTACTGCAATGCAAAGAAGTATGAAACCAGCATGGAAACCTCTTGCAATCCCTGTGGTTACATAACCTTCTATAAAATCTATAACACCATTTACCAATGGTACACCAGGAATAAGATATAAAACTCCGGTTGCTAAAGCCTTTTCTGGCACTGCTCCTAAGCCAAAATATACATTAAAAGAACATATAAAACACGTTACAAAAGATGCCAGAATAATAGCAATCATAAGATTGAATTTCTTTTTCACCATTTCTTGTCTTACAAAAAGGCCTAAAAAAGAACCTACCAAAGAAAAAGCAGCATCTATATAGTTTCCGCCTGATAAAATACATAGTGATGCACAGGCAAAAGATACTAAAATAAGGGTTTGATATCTATTATGATGTTTAATTTTTTTGATCTCTTCGAATTCTTGCTGTATTTCATCATATCCCAAACCATCACTCACCGCACGCCAAGAAAGCAAACTAGTTTCCGTTAAAACTCCGAAATGTACACCGTGAGAAGATAATCTTTTATAATGAGTAGCTTTTTCGGAAGGATTACTCCTCATTTTAGTAGTGAGAATAATCCCATTAAATGAGAAAAAAGACTCTATTTCTACGCCCAAAACATCAGCAATTCTCTTTATATTCCTATCAATTCTGCCACAATTAGCACCAGAAATCATCAAGGTAGAACCTATGTCTAGAAGCAGTTCATTGTATTTTTCAATCAGCGGTTTATCAGTCAACTCTATATCCATAGTTATGTTTTCTGGGTGCAAATTTACAAAATACTCTATTCTCTGCATTGTAAATTCACCTATTATAAATCATATAAGATTAATAAGAATAGATGCAGCCAATTCAAATTAATTTTTATAAACCAATAAAATTAAGCATTATTTCTCGCAATCACATTTTTGTCTTGCTCTTCTGGTAAGAGCATTATCCCAAAACGGATAAATTTTAAGTCCCAAATAAATATCAAAAGAATTAAGCTCTTTTTGTTTGAAAAACACTGGCAAAATATTATCACTCCCTATAAAAATAGGTCCAAATCTGAGATACCCTCCAAACTGAGGTTTTTTGTACTCAAACATAGAAAACTGTGCTGCATAAGTCAATAAACGATTGGTCTTGGCAAAATTGATGTACAAAAGATTAGGTGATTTAAAAGCGTTTTCAGACAATGGTAATCTTTGGGTAATTCCAAAAGTTAGATATCTGTTTTTCAACAAATTACCACTATACGAAAGGTGTAATGCAGTAGGAAGTGCTACTTTAAAATCTGTAGCCTGTAGAGAAATATTAGGATTTCCATAAACATGAGTGCTTAATTCTTTTAAAAAATCTGAAATACTATTCACATTCTGAAAATCGGTATTTTGATTTACCAAAAAAGAAGAACCTTGGAACAGATGCGTCTCTCCCTTCACTTTTATAAAGCCAATATCGGTAACAGAAAAAGCTATTTTCTGAAAATATTCTCCATTTTCTTTGTCATAATTACCATAATCTACATAAGTAAAACCTACATCACCACCTATAGAACTGCCATTATTCTTAGGTTCATACGTATTATTATCAAAATTATAAGAAGTGGTATACAGCGCTTCTGCATTGTAATTGCTAAAGCGTAATGAATTTGTGGTTTTATCATAATCAATGGTAAAAACATCTTTTTCTCTTACGAAAGCAGCATCCCAAACTTTAGATTGTTTCAGGGTAATCCCAAAATTAAATTCTGAAGATTTAGTCTGAAAAAAAGATTTAGAAACAAAAAAATTATTCTCTTGTAAAGTAGCTACACTGGCAGAAAATGGTTGAAAAAATCTGCTATAAGAGATTTGATTCACAAAATTATCATGTTTATATTGATTATCTAAACCAAAAGAGTTTCCAAAAGTTCTAAGTCTGGTATAAAAACCTGCCGCAAATTCATGGTCTTTAATCTTAAATTTAAGGGCGACTGCAGGTCCTAAAACATCTCCTTGAAAATGACCATCAAAACGTCTATAATCTCCAAAACCGATGGTATTTTTAGGCAAATCAGACTGATTAGCGGTATTATTAATAGTCAAATTATCTGCTCCAGAAAGACCTAAAAGGCTTTGTTTAGAAATAAATCCATAATTATTATGTATAAAAGCATCTACAGAAACCAAATTGACTTCCCAAGGATTAGAGTTTTGCAAAAAAGCAGATGGATTGCCCACCAAAGCATTGGTATAGATAAACACATCATTTTTGACCCCAATATTTACTTGTGAAAAAAAGAACTGTGTATAAAAAAGAAAAAATAAGTGAAATTTTTTCATAACAAAAACTACCGATAGATGAAGAACGTAAATTTCGGAAAAAAATTTCAAAAAAAATTCTCACTCTAATAAAAGAGTGAGAATCTTCAAAATAAACTATTAAAACAAAACTATGAAATAAAGAATTTTGCATTAAATGCTCAATTCTTATTTCCATTTTATTAATCTAAATGCTTCGGTGTATAACCGTCTTCACTTAGTTCTTTGTGTACATAATCTGCTTTCATCTCAGATTCATAATCAATCTTCTCATGTTTGCCCATTTTCACTAAAACAGAATCAAACAATGAATATACAATAGGTACAATAATTAACGTAAGGAATAATGATGAAGTTAAACCACCAATAATTACCCAAGCAAGCCCTTTGTTCATCTCTGCACCTGCTCCGTTTGCTAAAGCAATTGGTAACATACCAAAAATCATTGCAATTGTAGTCATTAAAATAGGACGAAGACGAGCATGGTTTGCCTGAACTAGTGCATCGTGTGTATTAACTCCTGCTGCTTTTCTAGCATTTGTAAAATCAACAATTAAAATTGCATTCTTTGCTACCAAACCAATCAACATAATCATTCCTAACATCGTGAAAATATTAAGTGAATTGCCTGTAAGTGCTAAAATTAGCATTACCCCAATCATCGCCAACGGAATTGAAAATAATACTACAAATGGATATACAAATGAGTCGTATAATGAAACCATTACCAAATAAACTAAGATAATAGCCGCAAATAAGGCAATACCTAATGTACCGAAACCTTCTTGTTGGTTTTCCATATCACCACTCCAGATGTAATCTACACCAGCAGGTTTATCTTTGCTATCCATAAATTGATTTGCCCATTCATTTGCAACATCTCCTACAGGTCTTCCTACCGCTTTAGCTTTTACTTTTACAGACGGAGATTTGTCTCTACGTTCTAATAAGCTAGGTCCAGAGCCCATTTTAACGTCGGCAAACTGACTTAAACGAACTTGATGTCCTTGAGTATTGGTAAAAATAAGATTTTTTACATCTTCAATAGATTTTCTGCTATTATCTGCAAAACGAATGTTAATATCATACTCATATTCTCCTGCTTTGAATTTCCCATCTGTATTACCATTAAATGCTGTTTGCATTGCTTGTCCTACACTAGAAAGATTTAAGCCCAAAGAAGCCATTTTATCTCTATCTATATTTACCTGAACTTCTGGATTACCTGTATCTGTAGATAATTCTGCATCTACCGCACCCGGAACTTTTTTTAATAAATTTAAAAGTCTTGTTGCTTCTTTTACAGCTGTAACATTATCTGGAGCTGTAACTACCATTTCGATAGGAGCATTTTCTGCACCCATTATACCAATTGGAGCTGTTTTAAATTCAACTCCTGTAAATTTTTCTTCTAAAGCTCTTTTTACTTTTGCAGATTTAATATCTGTGCTTTCAGAACGCTCAGATTTATCCGTAAGATTCACCTGAACTTCCGATTGATATGTGGTAGCCTGCGCTCCTCCAAAACCTGTAGATTGCTGACCAACGGTAGTAATTAAATCTACAACATCTTTATCTTTTCTTAAGAATTTTTCAACTTCTAAAGTAATTTGGTTTGTTTTTTCGATTGTTGCATCTTTTGGCAATTCCATTTGAACCAAGAATTGTCCACGATCTATTTTTGGGAAGAATTCACCACCAATATACCCAAATTTCACTAACATGAAAGACAAAATCAAAACAACAAAAGTAACGGCAACCGTAAATACTCTTCTGAAAGTAGTTCTGAGAGACCATTCTAACAAACCTGTAATCCAATGTGTAAAGTTATCTAATTGCTTTTCGAACCAAAGAATGAATTTTTCGAATGCATTTTTGCCAGTAAGATGTTGCAATTTCCCAAATCTTGATGACAACCAAGGGATAATTGTAAAAGAAGCCAACAATGATAATAATGTTGCAATAACCACCGTTACACAGAATTGTGCCAAAATATTAGCTACAAGACCTGTACTCATAGCAATTGGTAAGAATACGACTACGATTACCAAAGTAATAGCAGCTACAGTAAAACCAATTTCTGCGGCACCATCATAAGCTGCTCTAATCTTACTTTTACCCATTTCCATGTGACGATAAATGTTCTCCAGAACCACAATTGCGTCATCTACCAAAATTCCCACAACTAAAGAAAGTCCTAATAAACTCATCAAGTTTAAGGTATATCCCATTAGATACATCCCAATGAAAGCTGCAATTAATGAAGCGGGAATAGAAACCATTACAATAAATGCATTTCTAACACTATGCAAGAACAATAGCATTACAATTGCAACAAGAAAAATTGCTAAAAATAAATCAAAAATAACATGGTCTGCAGATTCTAATGTAAAATCTGTAGTATCGTTTACTACTTTTAATTTTACACCTTGAAGTTTATATCCATCTTCCACTGTTTTTATGGTTTCTTGAATGCTTTCCGAAACCGCTACAGCATTAGCATCAGATTGTTTTTTAACCTGCATTAAAATAGTAGGAAACTGGTTGAATCTAGCTAATTTTTCAACATCTTTTTGAGCATCAAAAACAGTTGCTACGTCAGAAAGACGAATCTGAGCTCCATTTTTATTAGAAACCACAAGGTTACTCATTTCCGCTACAGACTTATATTTACCAGATAATCTAATAGTAGATTTATTAACTCTAGTTTTTAAACTACCTGTAGGAAAATCTAAGTTTGAAGTAAGGATTGCTTGTTGCACTTCGCCAATAGAAAGTCCGTAACCTTGTAATTTTTTATCATCAATATTTACCTGAATTTCTCTCTCTTGTCCACCAACAAGATCAACTTGCGCTACACCATTTACACGAGAAAAAATAGGTTCTATTTTTTTATCTAAAAGATCATAAAGTTCTTTATTATTTAACTTATCAGAAGAAATACTCATGGTGATAATAGGCATATCATCCAAAGAGAATTTATTAAGAGAAGGCGCATCTACATCATCTGGAAGGTCAGCCAAAATAGCATTTACCTTACGCTGTGCATCATTAAGCGCATAATCTACATCTGCACCATTATTAAGCTGAACCATAATAACAGACAAACTTTCGTACGAAGATGATTCTACTTTTTTTACGTTTTCTAAAGAACCTACAGCATCTTCAATTTTTCGGGTAACAGATGTTTCTACTTCACTAGGAGAAGCTCCTGGATAAACAGTAGAAATGGTTACCATATTGGTTTCAAATTTTGGAATGAGCTCGTATCCCATCAAAGAATAGCTCAAAAGTCCTCCTAGCGTTAGCAATGTAAATAATACAATAACCAACGATGGTCTTTTAATCGATATTTCTGCTAACTTCATACTATTTTATGATATTAATTTTAGAACCATTATCTAGGTTAATTTGTCCACTGGTAATCACTTGGTCTCCATTTTTAAGACCATTTAGGATTTGAACTTTATCGCCGTACACTTTTCCAGGTGTTACTTTAATTAATTTAGCAACTCCGTTTTGAGCTACAAAAATTTGCCCAGAACTTACTCCGTTTACAAAAGCTGTAGCTGGTACAATTAACATATTCTGAGTTTCGACACCATTGTTTGTCTGGAAAATCGCAGTAGCATACATCCCAGCTTTTAAGTTTCCTCTGTTTTGAACTTCAATTTCTACAGGAAAATTAAGTGAAGCATCACTTTTTGGCGCAATAAATGTAATTCTACCACTGAAAGAATCTTCTGGTAAAACATTTACATTAATAGCAACTTGCTGTCCTAATTGGATTTTTCCAACCTGACTTTCATCAACTAAAACAGAAAGTTTTAAACTGTTTATATTTACAATCTCGAACATTGCAGTTCCCGGAGAAACTACCGTTCCTGGTTCTACCATTTTTTTATTAATAGTTCCACTAATTCCTGCTCTTATGTTGGTATCACTAATTCTAACGCTTTGAGCTCTTACAGCAGCCTGAGCATTTTTAAGTTGCAATCTTGAATTATCTAATTGCTGCTTAGTAACACCACCAGTTTTATAGGCATTTTCGTAACGTTGATTGTCTATAATAGCGTTTTGCAAGTTGTTCTGAGCCTGAGAAACATCTACATCTATAGCATCTCTTTTGATGGTTGCCAAAGTTTGACCAACAACTACTCTAGAACCTTCTTTTACCAAAACATTTACAATTTTACCAGAAATTTCAGAAGATTGATTCATCTCTTGCTTCGGAAGAAAAGTTCCATTTGCTGTATAATCTGTATTAATGCTTTCGTATTGAACCGTAACAACATTTACGTTAATTTTATCAACTTCTTTTGCTACTTCCGCTACCTCAGCCTCTTGTTTACTCTTATTACTTGAGATTTTATAAGCAGCCAATCCTACTAAAACCGCTGCAATAACAATATATATTAAAGTTTTTTTCATTATAGTTTATTTTAAATAATTTTTAAGTTCTCCTTTTGATTTGTAGTATTGTACTTCGGCAATTTTATAATCTAGAATTGCTGTTGTGTAGTTATTTTTAGCTTGTACCAAGGAATTTTCGGCGTCTAACAAATCGGTAAGTGTTGCCAAACCATATTGATAGTTACTTTTTGTATCTGCTAAAACATCTTCTGCTAATTTCACATTAGCTTTTTGACTTTCTAAAGTTGCGAGGCTATTTTCAATTTGAGCTTTTGCGTTTTGATAAGCTTGGTCTAGCCCAAGTTTGGTATCTTTAATATCTATTTCGAGTTTATCAATATCAATTTGGTTTTGCTGAACTTTTGCTTTTGTAGCAAATCCATTAAAAATAGGAATATTAATACCCAATCCTATTGCAGAATAATCTGACCACATTACTCCTTTTGAACTTCCATTGGTTAAAGGAAATTTCTCTCCCATTCCTTGCCAATTATAATTAGCTGTTAGATTAACTGTAGGATAATAATTTGCGATGGTTGCTTTTTTCTGATATTCTAAAAGTTCTTTATTTTTTAATAAAACTTTTATTTCAGTCCTTTCATCAGTATTTACAGTATTATCTAAAAGATGTGGAGTTATTGCCATATCTTCTTGCACCAATTGTATTTTAGTTTCAATAGGCATTCCCATATAGAATTTCAAAGCATTTTCTGCTTGTGTAATTCCATTATTACTTTGTTTTATGTTAGTTTCTATGTTGGTAAGGTTAACATTAGTTCTATCTAAATCTATTTTTTTTGATAAACCGTTATCATACAAACTTTTAATTACATTTCTTACTTTCTCTGTACTGCTATAGCTGCTTTCTAAAGTTTTTTTCTGCTCTTGAGCAGTAAAAACCTGAAAATACGCGTTAGAAACTCTCTCAATAATCTGCTCTTCGGTAAGATTTGCATTCAATTGATAGAACTCTTTGGTAGACTTCGCTGCTTTTAAACCAATAAAAACCTGTTGATTAAAAAGTGCTTGTTGCAACTGAACTCCCGCCACAGCAACCCAAGGCTGTCCCATTTTGAAAGTTTGCCCTCCAAGTGCAATTTCTTGGATTATTGGGTTATATGTAATATTAGTATTCCCTGTTACTTTTGGTAACGCACCAGCTTTTGCTTCTAGAATTTTTGCATCTGCATTGGTAATATCAAGCTTAGCTTTCAAGGCATCTGCTTTATTTTGCAAAGCAAATTCTATAGCCTGTTTTAAGGTAACACTCTGCTGAGAGTACACTAAAGTACTAGCAACAGAAAAAATACCTAAAGCTAATTTTTTCCACTTTATCATTTTAAATGTCATAATTTATTTTTAACTTTTTAGACGTTTGTTTACAATTTTTACTTTAATTTTTTTTCTATTTTTTTAAGACTCCGAAAATCTCCCTTAATAAATCTCTTGCTTCATTATTTAAATATTATTGTATTGATATTTTTCTTTTAATTCATTTAGTCTTTGTTTGCCTTCATCCGTAACTATTGCATCTAAGTATAATAATTTCATAGCCACAGAAAGACTTTTCTTATCAGTCTCTCCTGTAAAAAGTGGAGAAACATCTGCTGAAAAAAATAAGGTAATTAAAAATTTAATGTATAAATCTATTGAAACATCCTCCCTGAAATAACCAATTTCAACACCTTTTTTATAATCTTCTTTTAAAATTTTAATAATCCTTACAGATACAGAAACTTGGTTAGAATGAAAAATATCTGGATAATACTTTAGCAATTGTATCACAAAAATATTTTTCTCTTTACAGGTAATTTCATCCATTCTAGCACCAGAAACAAGAAGAGATTCTATAGGGCAATCATATTCTTCTCTCACTTTATAAACTTCATTTAAGCCTTCTTCTGATATAAAATCTAAAACATCATAAATTAAATCTTCTTTATGACTATATTTCTGATACAAACTTTTCTTAGAGATAGAAAACTCTTTTGCAATATCGTCCATTGTTAATGTTTTCACGCCATATATATGAAACATCGCAAACAATTTTTCTAAAAAATATTTTTTATCATCCATAATCGGGTACAAATATACAAAAGAAAACTTAAAAACAAAAAAAGTTTCCAAGTTTTTAAGTTTATTTTTTTTATTCCTAAAAATCACTTTAGATTAGAAACAAAAAAACCGAGAAATTTCTCGGTTTCGTGTTAATTTAAATAAATTTCAAATTTCCCAAAATCACTTATCTTTTCGATCAATTGGTAATTAATATTGATGCTTTGCTGCATTGCTCTAGCTTCAACAAAACTATTATCTAAAGGATTTTTAAGAAAAACATTCAATTTATGTTCGCCTTTTTCCGTCAATAACTGGGTTTTGAAAAATTCTAAATCCGTTTTGTTCAATTCATTGATAGGAATCACCAAAGAAAGTGATTTTGCATACTTTTCAAAAGCATCTTTTAAGTCTAAAATATCTGTAACATTGGTAAAAACTCTACCTTCAGAACCATGCGTAAACTTCATTTTCACAATTACAAAACGATCTTTAGCAATTTTTTCGCGGAGTTTCATATAATCTCTATCTCCCAATCTGAAACTGTAACTTCCTGTGTAATCTTCTAAAGTTAGGAAACATATTTTCTCACCAGAATTTCTTCCATCACGCAAAACCATTTCCGTAATCAAACCAGAAACCGTGTATTCTCTTGCATTATCAAACTGTTTTTGTCTTTCTTTCCAATCTTTTGCAGGTTCAAAAAGACTTCCCGCAGGAAACAATTGTTCTTTAAAAGCATCAATTTCATCCAAATTCAAGAAATTAAAATTTCCTTTCGGTTCAGCTTTTTTTAGATGAGTTTCTTCTACCAAATCTTCATCTTCTGAAACTTCTAAAGTCAAGTCCACTTCTTCTTCATCTGTTTCATCATCCAAAATTTTAGAAGCAATGTCGTTTTGATGCTCTAAATCATCTTTCTTTTTGTCATCTAAAACAAAATTTCTAGAAAATTCTCCATTCACAAACTGATACTGGAATTTATATTCATCTAAAGGATGCGCCGAAAGATAGAAACCGATAATCTCTTTCTCACGATTGAGTTTATGCATATTTTGCCATTCTGCACAAGGCAAAAGTTTCGGTCTTTCGATTTGAACCTCATCTGCAAAATCAGCAAAAAGCGAATTTTCCACCGAATTTTTATTATCTTGAAACGATTGTCCGTAACGCAAAAGCTTTTCTATATTGGTTCTTCCTGCATTGTCCACATCAAAATATTGAGCTCTGTGGTATGAATCTAATTCATCAAAAGCACCGGCAATCACCAAACTTTCCACCACTCTTTTATTGACTTGCGAAGAAGGCATTCTTTCAAAAAAATCATAAATATTGGTAAATCTTCCGTTTTGTCTTTCCAAATAAATAGCTTCAGAAGGCGCTTCTCCCATTCCTTTAATCGCTCCCAAACCAAATCTGATTTGTCCTTTTTCGTTCACCGCAAACTGAAACTGAGATTCATTAACATCTGGCCCTAAAACATCTACTCCAATTGTTCTACAATCTTCCATAAAAAGCGTAATTTGCTTGGTATTGTTGATGTTATTACTCATCACACTTGCCATATATTCCGCAGGATAATTGGCTTTTAGATAAGCAGTGTGATACGCAATTAAGGCATAACAAGTAGAGTGAGATTTGTTAAAAGCATATTCTGCAAAAGCTTCCCAGTCTTTCCAAATTTTATTGAGTTTTTCTTCGTCTAAATTATTTTTTTTACCGCCTTCTAGAAATTTCGGGTACATTTTATCCAGAACATCTTTCTGTTTCTTACCCATTGCTTTTCTCAAAGTATCGGCTTCACCTTTGGTAAAATTCGCCAATTTCTGAGAAAGCAACATTACCTGTTCCTGATAAACCGTAATTCCGTAGGTTTCTTTTAAGTATTCTTCGGTTTCTGGCAAATCATAAACAATTTCTTCTATACCGTGTTTTCTGTTAATGAAATTCGGGATGTATTTTATTGGCCCTGGTCTGTACAAAGCGTTCATCGCAATTAAATCTGCAAAAACTGTAGGTTTCAGTTCGCGCATATATTTTTGCATTCCCGCACTTTCGTACTGGAAAATCCCAATCGTTCTTCCTTCTTTGAAAAGTTCGTACGTTTTTTTATCATCTAATGGAATTTCATCGGTATTGATTTCAATTCCGTGACGTTGTTTGATGAGCTTTATCGCATCTTTAATAATGGTTAAAGTTCTTAACCCTAGAAAGTCCATTTTCAACAAACCTGCACTTTCTGCCACAGAGTTATCAAACTGAGAAACCAAAATTCCTGCATCTTTTGCAGCGATAGAAATCGGAACTAAATTCGAAATATCTTCTGGCGTGATAATTACACCACAAGCGTGAATTCCTGTATTTCTGATGCAACCTTCCATTTTCTGCGCTGATGCCAAAACCTGATGTCTAGAATCATTAGGATTGGCCAAAATAGCCTTCATTTCTTCAGCTAAAGGTTTATCTTCTGGTTTTAATTTTTCTGGTTTGTTCAATGCTTTTGCAATGTTCATTCCCGGTGTTTCAGGAATTAATTTAGCAATAGCATTGGTATCAGGAATCGATACATCTAGCACTCTCCCTGCATCTTTAATCGCAGATTTTCCTCCCAAAACGGAATAGGTAATAATCTGCGCCACATTCATTTGTCCGTACTTTTCAATAACCCATTTTATAATCGCATCTCTTCCTTCATCATCAAAATCGATATCAATATCGGGCATCGAAATACGCTCAGGATTTAAAAATCTCTCAAAAAGCAAATCGTATTTAATCGGGTCAACATTGGTAATTCCGATGCAATACGCAACTGCAGAACCTGCTGCAGAACCACGACCAGGCCCAACTGAAACCCCCATTTTTCGGGCTTCGTTACAAAAATCTTGTACAATCAAGAAATAACCTGGATAACCTGTATTCGCAATAACTTCTAACTCGAAATCTAATCTTTCCCGAATTTCATCGGTAATTTCTTCGTATTTTTTCTTTGCACCTTCATAAGTGAGATGTCTTAAATAAGCATTTTCGCCACGTTTTCCTCCATCTTTTACATCTTCTTCGCTTAAAAACTCTTCGGGAATATCAAACTTTGGAAGCAAAACATCTCTTTTTAAAGTATAAGGTTCAAATTTTTGTAAAAATTCGGTGTAAGCTTCAAAAGCATCTGGAAATTGCCTGAAAGTTTGTTTTAATTCCTCTGGATTTTGAACAAAATAATGGTCATTGGCTAAACCTTTTCGCTTCCCAAAACCTTTACCAATAGGCGTAGAAACTCTTTCTCCATCTTTGATGCAGGCAATAATATCCTGAATTTTAGCATCTTCTTTTTTGGTATAAAAAGTTTCGTTTTGAGCTAAAATTTTCACATTATGTTTATCTGCCAAATCGAGTAAAACTTCGTTTAAGTGTTCTTCGTCTGGTAAATCGTGATTTTGAATTTGAACATAAAAATCTTCTCCAAATTGCTCTTTCCACCAAAGGAAAACTTCCTCTCCTCTTTGTTCACCAAAATTCAGAATTGCATTCGGAACATCTCCGTAAATCCCTGAAGTTACGGCTATTAAATCTTCTTTAAATTCTGCAATTTGTTTTTTAGAAATTCTCGGAACTCCAGCGTAATAACCATTGGTAAAACCTAAACTCGAAAGTTTTGCTAAATTTTTATATCCTTTAAAATTCTTTGCCAAAAGAACCATATTCGTTCTTCTATCTGGATCATCTTTGGTAAATTGCTTTTGTTCTGGTCTTTCAGAAATATAAAATTCACAACCTAAAACAGGAATTAAAGGCGTTTTGGCAAATTCTTCCCCTTTTTCTTCGGCTTCGGCTTTCTTTTTTTTGATATCTCCATTGTATTTTTCAACTTCAGAAACAAATTTAAAAGCGCCCATCAAATTTCCTAAATCTACCATTCCGACAGCTTTATAATCATTTTCAGCAGCCACTTTTATCAATTCATTAAAATGAGAAGTCGCCGAAAGTGTAGAATAAATGGTATGGTTATGAAAATTGAAATAATCACCAATTTCTACCTCATCAGTATCGCCAAAATCAACGGTAGATTTTTTCTTTTTAGAATCTGCAACCTGTCTTCTGATAACAATATCAAAAGGTTTTATCGGTTCACTCCAAATTTTTTGAAATTGCTGAAATTGCGCATCCGTCCAAAGCATTTTTTCGGCAGGAATAATGCGCTTTCTTGCCATTTCAAAGAAAATCTGTGCCGTTGCATTTACATCGGCAGCTGCATTGTGCGCTTCATCAAACTGGTAACCGTATAATTTTTCGAAAAGTTCGCCTAATTTTGGAGATTTGTATCTACCTCCTCTTCCTCCTGGTAAAGCGCAGAAATCCGTCCCCAATTCCATAGTATCTGCTTTGGGAATTTCTTGGAGATTGTTTTCAATTTCTTTTCTAAAAAATTCAGCCCCTACAATTTTGTAATCAAAATCAATGTTATGCCCAACTCCAACTTTGGTTTTTTCTAATGCTTTTTTGAATTCTTCTAAAACCCAAGCTAAATCTTTTCCTTCTTCAATCGCCATTTTGGTAGAAATTCCGTGAATTCTGGTCGCATTAAAAGGGATATCATAACCTTCTGGTTTTATGATATAGTCTTGATTCTCAATTAATTTACCTTCATCATCATGTAATTGCCAAGCAATCTGTACCATCCTAGGCCAATTGTCTGAATCTGAGATTGGTGCGTTAAAATTCTGTGGTAAACCTGTGGTTTCAGTATCAAAAACTAAGTACATTCTTTAGAAAATTTGCTCAAATTTAATTGAAAATAATCAATAAAAAAATAGAAATGATATAGAGATAAAATCAATATTAAAAAATTGAAAAAGCCTTTCAGAAATTTCCGAAAGGCTTTTTACATATTAATCCTAAATTTTATTCTTTTAATTTTATCTAATCTCTTAGATATGGTAATATTTTTTTGTCAAAAAGAAAAAAAACAAAACGATGATAATTACTTCTACATTAAATTCAGCAATCATGACATATAAAATAAAAACTTTTCATACAGAATAAAAAAATAAAATTTCGAAGTCAACCAAAACTTCATTATTAAAACAAATGGGAAGAAAAATAATCTTCTTTATTCTGCAAAACAAATATTAAAGAAAAGTTCAAAAAATCTCAAAATGATGAAAAAACAAAACAGAAAATACAGAAGTTGCAACAATGTTAAAATCACAAAAACTTTTTCAATAATAAAGAACTAAATATGAGCAAAATGAGAACAGAAGATTACCAAAAGGTAAAATCTGTATTCAAAATTCTTTAATAAATCAAAATTTCAAAAAATATTTCTCTGGCTGTTTTTTCAATAAAAAAATAAAAACTATTTCGTCAAAAATCACATCTCTGAGTAAAAGCAATTATCCATCGTTTTAATTTCAATAACCAATTATTGTTTATTACCCGAGGCAAAGATAGGGTATTTTATCTTAATTATGCAATTTTTTTCACAACACCCCATTTAAAATTAACATTTAATTAATATAAAATCATTTTTCATAAGATTACCCCCATAAAAATAGGGGTTAATTTTAAAATTATTACTTCCAACCTCCACCAAGCGCTCTATACAATTCTACACCTGCCTGCAATTTTACATATTCTGCATTGGCAATATTGATCTCGGCACTCAATTGATTTACATTGGCATTAAGCACTTCTATATAATTTGCCATTCCATAATTAACTAATTCTTGAGAATACTCCACCGATTTCTTATAAGCTAGCATCTCTTTCTTCTTAAGTGCTATAAACTGGTCTTGCGCATTATACATTTTCAAAGCATCAGATACTTCATTGCCCGCATTTAGAATACTTTTTCTAAAAGCTAAATAAGCTTTTTCTTGATTAGCTAAACTTACTTCGTAATTGGTTTTAATCTGTCTTTTATTTAAAATAGGTTGCGCCAAACCTGCTACCAAAGTAGCAAACAATGAATTCCCACTAAAAAGATGATCTATATCTACCGATTGCAACCCTGTATTTCCTGTAATTTTTAAAGTAGGATAAAACTGTGCTTTTGCAGAATTGGTTAATTCTAAAGTATTCATCAGATTAAATTCTGCTTGTTTTACATCTGGTCTATTCGCCAAAAGGGAAATAGGATAACCTAAATCTGTTTTTAAATTGAAGTTTTGAGAAGATAAATTCGTTCTTTCTATGCTGTGAGAAGGTTCGCCCATTATAAGTGAAATGGTATTTTCTAAAATTTGAATCTGAACATCTAAACTAATAAGTGACGCTTCAGCATTATAAACTAAGGCTTCACTCTGTTGCACCGCAACTTCAGTGAGCGTTCCTGCTGTTTTTAAGGCTTGTGTAGTTTCTAAATTTTTCTTTCGAACCTCAATAGTATTTTGTATAATTTTTTTCTGTTCATCCAAAGAAAGCAATTGGTAATAAGCTGTTGCTACTGAAGCTACCAAACTACTTTTTACCGCTTGATGCGCCGCAACAGTTCCTAAATAAGTTGCCATTTGTGCTTTTTGTTGACCTTTTAGTTTCCCCCAAATATCTGCTTCCCAACTCAAATTAGCAGTTACATCAAACTGATTAACATATCTTCTTTCGCCGATAATTTGACCGAATTGCGTATTAAGAGACTGTGTCTGGAAGGTATATCCTGGCCCTACAGTAAGTGTAGGAGTATATGCTGCTTTGCTCTGTTTAAGATAAGCTTCAGCAGAGGCAATATTTTGCAATGCAATTCTAATATCTAAATTATTTTCTAATGCTTTAGAAATATGTTTTTGTAAAACAGCATCAGTGAAAATTTCTTTCCAAGAAAGTTGTGCAATACTGGTGCTATCTTTTGGTAAAAGATCTGTTCTATAGAGTTTTTCATCTACAATATCTTTCGGTCTTTCATACCCTTGTCTTATTTTACAAGAATTTAATAAAACCGCCGCCAATAAAAGAAAAACGAGATGTTTATATGATGTTTTTATTATCATTTTAATACTTTTTAAAAATTATTCTGCCAAATTCACTTCTAGTTTTTGCACTGGCTTCACTTTTTCTTGTAACCATTGGAAAATCACATACAAAACTGGGATTACAATCAATCCTAAGAAAGTACCTATTAACAAACCAATAGCTGCTCCTGTTGCAATAGAACGATTACCAACTGCACCAATTCCCGTAGCGAAAATCAAAGGAAGTAATCCGAAAATAAACGCAAAAGAAGTCATTAAAATAGGTCTTAATCTCGCTTTAGCTGCATTGATGGCAGACATTACAATTGTTTCACCGTGATGACGTCTTTGCACGGCAAACTCAACAATCAAAATCGCGTTTTTCGCCAATAAACCTACCAACATTATCAGTGCAATTTGGAAATAAATGTTATTTTCTAATCCCGCCAATTTTTGTCCTAAATAAGCTCCCATTACACCTAAAGGAAGAGAAATTACCACTACCAAAGGTAAAATGTAACTTTCGTATTGTGCTGCCAAAATAAAATATACAAAAATTAAACTCAACATAAAAATGATTAAAGTCTGAGAACCTGAAGCTAATTCTTCACGAGACAAACCTGTAAATTCTACCGTATAATTTTGATTCAAAGATTCTGCAGCTACTTCTTGCACTGCTTTTATAGCATCACCAGTACTATAACCTTTGGCGTTAGAACCTGTAATCTTCACCGAAGTAAATAAATTATATCTGCTCACAGATTGTGGACCGTATGCTTTTTCTAACGTCACAAACTGAGAAATCGGCGCCATTGCTCCAGATTTAGTTTTTACAAAAAGACTATTCATACTTTCCGCACTGCTTCTAGCTTCTGGTAATGCCTGTACCATTACACGAAATTGTTTTCCGTATTTTGTAAAATCTGCGGCGTAAATTCCACCAATATAGCCTTGCATTGTAGAAAGAATATCAGAAACCGAAACACCTGCATTTTCCGCAACTGGAACATTGATATTCATTTGATACTGAGGATATTTGGTATTAAATGAAGTCTGTGCAAACTCTATTTCTGGTCTTTCCATTAATTTACCTATGAATTGTTGCGTTACTTTATCAAGTTCTGTGTATTCTCCACCAGATTTATCTAATAAAACTGCTTCGAAACCTGCACTACTTCCAAAACCTGGAACAGAAGGCGGTTGGAAAAACACCACTTTTGCATCAGGAACTGTAGCTGCAACACCAAAAAGTTTTTTGGTAATATTTTCAATTTTTTGGTCGTCACTTGTTCTTTCATCAAAAGGTTGAAGCCTCACAAAAGCCAAACCGTAATTACTACCAGTTCCAGATAAGAAACCTCTCCCTGTGGAAATAGTTACATTTTTAATTCCCGGAATTTTCAATGCTTTTTGTTGAATTTGCTTCAAAGCATTATACGTTCTTTCCATAGAAGCACCAGCTGGTAATTCTACATTGGTAAAGATAATTCCACGATCTTCATTCGGTACGAAACCTTTTTTCATCGTCGCAGAACTGAACCAAAGTAAACCAATCGTAACGGCAAAAATCACCAAAGTCACCCATTTATGACGAATTAAAAACACAAAAGCTCTTCCGTATCTGTCAGTAGAAGCTTTGAAAGCCACATTAAATCGATGGAAAAACCTTCCCATTGTAGATTTTTGTTCGTATTCTTTATCGTGATGAGCAGGTTTTAAAAACAATGAACAAAGAACCGGACTCAAAGTCAATGCATTAATGGCAGAAATTAAAATCGCTACAATTAGCGTAATCCCAAATTGTTTATAAAAAACACCTGTTGGCCCTTGAATAAAAGTTACCGGAATAAAAACTGCCGCCATTACCAAAGTAATTGAAATAATAGCACCCGTAATTTCGTGCATTGCTTCTACGGTTGCTTTTTTGGCATCGTTAATCCCGTGTTCCATCTTAGCGTGAACCGCTTCTACGACGACTATTGCGTCATCTACTACAATTCCAATTGCTAAAACTAATGCGAAAAGCGTTAATAAATTCAAGGAATATCCTAATAAATTTAAGAAGAAAAACGCACCTACAATAGAAACTGGAACCGCAATGGCAGGAATTAAAGTAGAACGGAAATCTTGCAAGAAGATATACACCACAATAAATACCAAAATAAACGCCTCGAATAAAGTATGAACCACTTTTTCTATGGAAGCATCTAGAAATTCATTGGTATCGAAATTAAACATATAATGAATTCCGTCTGGGAAATCTTTTTCCGCGGATTTCAAGTAAGTTTTTATATTATTGATGATGTCTTGTGCATTAGAACCTGGCGTTTGGAAAATCCCCATACTTACCGCAGGATTGTCTCCGTTTTGTGCAAAACCAGTGTAAGATTGTGCCGCCAATTCTACTTTTGCTACATCTTTCAGCATTAAGTTTTGTCCATTCCCAAGAGATTTAATGATGATATTGTCGTATTGTTCTTTGGTATTAAATTTCCCAACATATTTAATAATATATTCAAACGAACTTCCACTGTTTTGCCCGATAGAACCAGCTGCAGCTTCACGGCTTTGTTCGCTAATTGCTGCGGTAACATCAGTAGGATTTAAACCATAAGCTGCTAATTTTGTAGGATCTAGCCAAATTCTCATCGAATAATTTTTAGCTCCCATTACATTCGCATCTCCTACTCCATTAATTCTTTTAATATTCGGAATTACGTTGATATTCAAATAGTTTTGAAGATAAACGTCATCTAATTTTTTATTTTCAGAATAAAAAGAAAGATACATTAACGCACTGGTTTGTTGTTTCTGCGTTACCACACCAGAACGTGTAACTTCACTTGGTAAAAGCGGTGTAGCTCTAGCTACTCTATTTTGTACGTTTACCGCAGCAATATCAGGATTTACACCTTGTTTAAAGAAAATCTGAATATTGGCAGAACCATCATTTCCTGCGGAAGAAGTAATGTAACTCATTCCTTCTACTCCATTAATTTGTTCTTCTAACGGAACTACTACACTTTTCATCACCGTTTCTGCATTCGCACCAGTATAATTGGCAGAAACCGAAACTGTAGGTGGTGCAATATCAGGATATTGAGTAACTGGCAAAGTCACCAATCCCAAAATCCCGAGTATCACTATAATTACCGAAATTACCGTAGATAAAACCGGTCTATTGATAAAATGTTTAATCATTAGAAAATTGGTTTTACAGATTGAACAAGACTATCAAATTTCACAGGTTTAGGAATTACAGCAGAACCTGGTTTTAAACCACCAATTCCTGCAGCAATAATCTTTTCCCCTTTATTAATTCCAGATTTTATGACTACCATATTATTCACACGATCTTGCACTTCGATTACAGAATTTTTAGCAGTATCTTTTTCTACCTTAAACAAGTAAACAATACCTTGTTGTTCGTAAGTAGCACTTTCTGGAACCACCAAAGCATTATTATAAAATTTTGGAAATCTAATTGTTCCGCTGTTTCCGTTGCTTAATAATTTGGCAGGGTTTGGAAAACCTACTCTAAACTGAATGGTACCTGTAGTTGCATCAATTTGACCTGTAGTTACTTCAATTTTTCCTTTTTCAGGATAAATGCTTCCGTTGGCTAATTTCAATTCTACCATTGGTAAATTTTTAATTTTTTCTGGAACAGTAGCGCCATAAGATTTTTCTAAAAAATCTAAATATTCTTTTTCATTCAAAGAAAAATACGCAAAAACAGAACGTGTATCAGAAATTGTGGTAAGCGGAGTGGCATCAGTTGGCCCTACTAAACTCCCAATTTTTAAAGGCAATTTACCAATAACACCAGAAATTGGTGCTTTAATGATTGAATAATTGATATTCGCTTGTACAGATTTATAATTCGCTGAAGCTTGTTGCTGAGAAGCAACTGCCTGAGAAAGTTGCGCTTGTGCTTTTGCTAAATTAGCAATTGCAGTTTGTAATTGTACATTACTGATAATATTTTTTTCTACCAAAGGCTTCAGTTTATTTACCTCAACTTGCGCAGCATTTACGGCAGCTTTAGCAGCTTGCACATTAGCCTGAGCTGCAGAAATCCCAGATTTTGCGGCATCTGCATTTTCGGTGAGCATATTGGTTTCTAACCTAAATAATGGTTGCCCCGCAGTTACATATTGTCCTTCATCTACCAAAACCTGAGTGATATAACCCTGTATTTTGGCTCTCACATCATTATTTACAATTCCTTTGATAGAAGCAGGATATTCATCATAACCTGTTACATTTCTAGTTTCTACAGCAACTACTGGATAAGGTTTAGGCCCGTCTTTTTTCTCTTCTTCTTTTTTGCAAGACAAAACTGCAAGAGAAGCGAATGCAAGCATTAATAATTTATTTTTCATATCAAATTTATTTCAGATTTATAATTTACTCAAAGTATTTTCTATGTTCTCAATATTTTTTTCGAGGAGCGATTTGTATATTTTATAGCGTTCAGATTGGTTAATGTTTTCCTTTTCTTGTTCTCTATATTTGTTTAATTGGTCTAGAATTTTAATTTCTCGTTTCATTCTATTTACAATTTCTTCGAATCTTATTTTAACAAAATCTTCATTAATAATAAAATACCGTTTTCGTTCATCGATTTTATTGATGGTTTTAATGAGATTGGCATTAAGAAGAAAATTAACGCTGGAGGAAACAGAACTTTTACTAGCACAGAAAGTATCTACCAACTCATCAAATGTGTGTCCTTTTTTATCAAAGTCAAAAATTAAATAGGCATAAATTTTAGCAGAAAGTGGAGGTAAGGAAAAAATCCCACCATAAAAATCTATCAATTCTTGATAAATCTCTGCTTCAATTTTAAGATTTGTTTTCAAATTATTATTTTATGAATAGCAAAGATATAAATTTAGTTCAGAACAAAACGAACCAAACCAAATAGAATTTGTCAATAACTAGAAATAAAAACATTGAATAAATAAATGAATCACGTTAGAACTTTCTCGAAGGCTTTTCTGGCTCCTCCACGGAAAAAAACTTCACCACAGTAATGGTAATTTAATTTTTCTAAGATATGAAGCATTGCCAAATTATCAAAATTAGTATCTACCTTAATACTAAAAACCTGATTTTCCTTAGCGAATTCTTCTAATTTTTGAAACAATAAAACAGCAATTCCTTTTCCAAGAAAATCATCTGAAACCGCTACGCGATGTATCACTAAAAAATCATCATTGGTCAACCAATTCCCAATTATTTCGTTATATGCTGGTTCGTCATTAAAGACCAAAGCAGCATAAGCAGCAATGGCATTATCAATTTCTAAAACATAACCTTTACCTAAAGAAATATCCGTTTTTACCACTTCTAGATTAGGGTAACCATCTTGCCACTGATTACTACCATCTTTTCTTCGTCTTTCTATGGCTTGCTGAAGGATTTGCCAAATGATTTCGGCTTCTGAAATTCGGGCTTTTCTAAGAATTGGGTTCAAAGGAATCTGTATTTTTATTTTACAAATATAAAATCTTTAACTTAATTTAGAAATTTTACTTGCTAACCAACTTACATAAAACAACTGAAAACTGTGGTAAATCATCACAGGAAGTAAGAAAAGAACTTTTTGTTCTTCTGGAATACCTAAAATCATCACAAATAAACTGCCGTGAACCAAAGATTTTTTAGAACCGCAAAAAGTAGTAGTAATGGCGTCTTCTCTGCTAAAACCTAACTTACGAGAAATCCACTGCAAGATAGCATACACTACAAAAAACAGAATGACTACACTTACCGCTATCACCACAAAAACCAAAGAAGGCACAGCTGCAAAAACATTTTCTATAAAAGCTTTGGAAAAACTCTCATAGACAATCAACAGAATAATCAATCGATCAAATTCTGCTATTATTTTACTGTATTTTTGAATGATATTTTTAAATATTGGATTCAACAAAATCCCTAAAATAATAGGTAAAAGTACTTTTAATAGCAATTGCTGAATAATTTCGGTTTGGTTTCCTTCGGAATTATGAGCTTGTAGGAAGAACCCCATCAAAAGTGGGGTTATTAGAATCCCTATCAATCCAGAAATGGAAGCATTAAATATTGCAGAAGTTACATTTCCTTTGGCAATAGAAACCATCACTACAGAAGATGAGACAGTGGAAGGCAAACAAGCCAAAAAGTACACCGAAAGCCAACTTTGGAAATAAATGGTATCTCTAAAAAAAGGATAAAAAACAAGCACCAACAAAGGAAACAAAACAAAAGTTCCTGTTTGTACTAAAAGGTGAAGTTTCCAATTAGACACATCTTTTACGACTTCTTTTAGATTGAGTTTAAGTCCGTACAAAAGAAAAATCACTGCAATCCCCCAATCTATAAATGCTTCTAAATTGAATATTTGATTGTATGAATTTTGGTAAGGAATTATCTTACCCACAAAAACCATCAGAATCAACAACAATAAAAAGATATTTTGCTTATCAAATATTTTCTTTACATCCAATTTCTATATTTTTTTGCAAAGATAAGGCATTAGAAATACTCTTAGTGATTAAAATTTCCTTAAGTTCAAACTCAAAACTTACAATAGATTATTTTGAAAGCATCTGGTACATTTGTAGTTACAAAACCTACGCCCAAATCTGCCAATTTTTTAAAAATAATCTCGTCATTTACCGTCCATACATTGGTAATTAATCCCAATTTTTTAGCTTCTAAAATCCAATCTGGATGTTTGTCTAGAAAAACACCATAGTGATAATCTAGACCATCTAAGCCAGCATTTTTAATTTCTAAAGGAGACAAATCGCCTGCCAAATACTGCACTATTGCTTTGGGATTTTGCCTTTTAATTTCTTTGCAAAGATGTAAACTAAAAGATATGAACTCACACTGATTTTCTAGGTTCTTATCACGAATCATTTTCAGTGTTTTGGTGACCATTTCATCTTCTAGCTCTGGCGTTTTGGCTGGTTTTATTTCTACTATTAGCTTAACCTGTTTAGATTTTTTACCTTGTTTTAGATACTTTTCTAAAGTTGGCAATTTTTCGCCGTTGGAAAGTTTTTCTTTTTTTAAATCTTTGAACAATGTTTCAGAAATTTCTATTTTATTAATATGTTCATCGTGGTTTATCACCAAAACACCATCTTTGGTCATTCTTACATCAAATTCGCTTCCGTAAATTTTTAATTCTTGAGCATTTTTAAGTGATTGAATGGAGTTTTCTGCCGTAATTGAATCGGTCTTCCAAAAACCTCTGTGTGCGATAATTTGAGTTTGTGCTTCAGTTAAATTAAATCCCCAAACCAGTAAAAACAACAACAAATTCTTCATATTTATACTTTGAAATTTTATACAAAACTAATTACTCCATCTTAAATTTAGTAATAATTTTACATTAATTTGTTTTTCTCCTAAAAATTGACAAAATACCATCTCATTTTGAAGATTTTAAACATTTCGTTTACTTAGCTTATTATTGATTTTTCCCTACCTTTGATGGTATATTTTTTAATTATTAGTTAATGGAGTCATTTTCAAACATCAATCCTAATCGGTATCAATCAGAAGTAAAATACCGCTTTTGTGGAAAAACAGGATTGCTTCTCCCCCAACTTTCTTTAGGACTTTGGCATAATTTCGGAGAGGTAGATGATGCACAAGAAGCTCTAAGAATGATTTCAGTTGCATTTGACCACGGAATTACGCATTTTGATTTAGCAAACAATTATGGAACACCTTTTGGAAGTGCAGAAAAAAATTTCGGACAAATTCTAAAAAAACATTTTGCTAGTTACAGAGACGAAATGCTCATCAGTACCAAAGCTGGACACAGAATGTGGGACGGACCATACGGAGATGGCGGTTCTAGAAAAAATTTATTGGCCAGCATAGACCAAAGCCTTAAAAGAATGCAACTAGATTATGTAGATATTTTCTATTCTCATAGATATGATGAAAATACACCAATAGAAGAAACAATGAATGCTCTATCAGACATTGTAAAACAAGGAAAAGCGCTGTATATAGGAATCTCTAAATATCCCGAAGAAAAGGCACGTGAAGCCTATAAAATTTTAAAACAAAACGGTACTCCGTGTACTATTTACCAAGGCAGATACAGCATTCTCTCTAGAGATATAGAAACAGAAGTATTACCGTCTGCTGAAGAAAACGGAGTTGGTTTTATCGGCTTTTCTCCTTTAGCACAAGGGATGTTAAGTGATAAATACCTTCACGGTATTCCTGAAAATTCTAGAGCTGCCCTATCACACGGTTTTTTAAAAAAAGAACAAATCACCCAAGAAATGATGATTAGAATTGCTCAGCTTCACAAACTGGCACAAAAACGTGGACAAACGTTAGCTCAAATGGCGCTAGCATGGTGTTTTCAAAAAGAACAAGTAAATTCTGTAATTATAGGAACCAGCTCTGTAAAACAATTACAAGACAATATTTCTGCACTCAAAAATCTCTATTTCACACAGGAAGAATTAGAAATTATCCATTCAATATAAAAATAAATTATTTTAAGTTTAAATTAAACCAATAAATTAAAATATATTAAGATAAAAAAGTATCATTTAGTTTTCTAAAATCATTAACTTTGTATGGTTCAAAAACTATTTACTCATCTTTCATCTATTATTTTCTAGATTGATTTTTATAGTTTTTTAAATCATTTCCTTTTTATGAAGATGTAAATTTATAAAATTGAAGAATTTAATATTATTTCTTTCATTTTAACCTGTGAAGTCTATGAATAAAAACGTTTTTCTTGGTTTAACATTTTTAGTAATAACCTTTTTCGGGCAATTATTTGCACAAAATAGCGCCCTCATCCCTAAAGAGATAGAAAATCCAGAACTACTGGGCATCAATAAAGAGCCTTATCATGCTACTTTAATGCCCTATGCCAATTTAGAAGAAGCATTAAACGCCAAAAGACATGCCTCATCACTCTATCTCAGCCTAAATGGTTCTTGGAAATTCAATTGGGTACCTACCCCAGAAAAACGACCTTTCGATTTTTACAAATCAAGTTATGATGTTTCTACCTGGAAAGAAATTCCTGTACCCTCTAACTGGGAAGTACATGGTTATGGCACTCCTTTTTACAGAAATTTAGGATATACCATCAAAAAAGATTATCCTAATGTGATGAGTGAGCCTGATAAAGATTACACTTCATATACCGAAAGAAACCCTGTAGGAAGCTATAGAAGAGAGTTTAATCTTCCTACAAGTTGGATCGGACGTCGCAATTTCATTACCTTCGATGGTGTAGATTCTGCTTTTTTCTTATGGATAAATGGCGAAAAAATAGGCTATAGTGTCAACAGCCGAAATGCCGCCGAATTTGACCTTACTAACTACCTAAAACCCGGAAAAAATATAATTGCCGTAGAAGTATATCAATATAGTTCTGGCACTTGGCTAGAAGATCAAGACATGTTTCGTTTACACGGAATTTTTAGAAATGTTTCACTATGGAGTGCGCCACAAGTTCATATCAGAGATTTTTCTGCAACTCCAGATTTAGATAAGGAATATAAAGACGGAACACTAGATATCTTGGCAAAGATTAAAAACTATAGCAATCACCCTTCTAAAGCCCAGACTTTAACTGCCATTCTTTATGACGAAAAAGGAAAAGAAATAGCAAAAGCAAAAACCACCAGTTTACCAATTAAAGCTAAACAAGAAGAAATTTTAAAAGTTAAATTACTCGTAAACAATCCTCAAAAATGGACTGCGGAAACTCCCAATTTATATACATTAATACTCACTAATTCTGAAGGAGAAATCCTTTCTAAAAAAATAGGTTTCAGAAAAATAGAAATTAAAGGGAGAATTTTTATGGTAAATGGAGTTCCTATAAAACTAAAGGGAGTAAATAGACACGAACATTGGTCAGATGTAGGTCACGCTATTACAGAAGAGCAAATGATAGAAGACTTAAAAGTTATTAAACAAGGAAATTGCAACCACATCAGAACAAGCCATTATTCAGACGATCCGCGTTGGTATGAATTATGTGACGAATGGGGAATTTGGTTAGTAGCCGAAGCTAATGTAGAATGCCATGGCTACGATGGTCGTTTTGACAATGAACCAACTATTAAATCTGCTATTATTGACAGAAATGTAGCAAATATTGAAAATTTCAAAAACAGCCCATCAATAATTATTTGGTCTTTAGGGAATGAATGTGGTTGGGGCGCTACACCCAATTTTGTAGCAGCTATGAATAAAGTAAAAGCACTAGACCCAAGCAGACCAATACATTACGAACGCTTTGGTATAGGCAAAAACAATCCTGCTGATTTAGATGGAAAAATGTATGGTACCACACAAGACTACGCTATTACTGCACAAGACAAAAATCTTACAAAACCTTTTTATATCTGCGAGTTCGTGCACGCTATGTTCAATTCTATGGGTTCATTAGATGAATATTCAAAAGTTTTTGATAACAATCCAGAAATTCTTGGCGGTGCAATCTGGGAGTTTCAAGACCAAGGATTATGGAATAAAAGAGACCCCAATCACCCTATTTTAGCGTATGGTGGTGGTTTCGGAGAAGTTCCTAATGATCATTATTTCATACACAAAGGCGTAATTTCTTATGACCGTACCACCGAAGGATACCAAGTAAAACCTCATTATCCTGAGATGAAAAAAGCTTTTCAATGGATTGACACCCAACTTATCAATCCTATTACAGGTGAAATATCTATTAAAAATAAGTTTCAATTCATCAATTTAAATGCATTTGATGCTTATTGGAGTTTAACCGAAAACGGAGTAGAAATAGATAGAGGAAAAATTAACATAAACCGAACAATAAAGGCACTAAGTACTGGCAGAGCATACATTCCATATAAGATAGAGAATCCTAAAGCAGAAGCAGAATATTATCTGCGTGTCTCATATCTTCAAAATGAAAAAACACTTTGGGCAAACCCAGGTTTTGAAGTAGCAACTTCTCAGTTTAAAATCCCAGTAAATACGCCTGCTCTAGTAGAAACACCTACAGAACTTCCTCTAAAATTATCTCAAGACCAGACAGTAGCTACCATTTCTGGAAAAAATTTCTCTGTGAGTTTTGATAAAAAAACAGGCTTAATAAATGAATTATCTAAAGACGGAATTAATTTATTAGCAGAGAAAGGTGCACCACAATTACATTTGTGGCGAGCTGCACATCGCACAGATGATGATTGGGCATATAAACAATGGGAAAAATTTGGGGTAACTGAACTGCAATATCAATTGGTAAATTTCAAAACAGAAATCATAGACCATACCACCATAAAAATTACTTCAACAACCAAAGCAGACGGAAAAGAAGGTTTTGGAGTTTATCATACCTCTATTTATTGGATAAAAGGAAATGGCAATATAAAAGTTGACAATCAAGTAAAATTTATAGGTTTACCAATCAATCTTGCCAGAATTGGCGTTCGAATGTTATTGAATAAAAATTTAGATACAATGACTTTCTTTGGTCTTGGTCCGTTCGAGAATTATGCTGACCGAAAAAGTGCTGCAGAAGTAGGTCTTTATGAAATTGGGGTAAACCACCAATATGAATATGAAAAACCTATGGAAAGAGGAAACCACGAAGAAGTACGATGGGCTAAACTTACTGGTAAAAATATTCCGCCTATTCTATTTGAATCTGATGAAAAATTAATGCAAGTAAGTGCCATCCCTTATACAGACGAACAAATGAATCCTGTAGAGTATAAAATAGATTTACCAACTAGCAATTCTACTGTATTCATTCTCTCTACCAAAACTTTAGGTGTAGGCTCTAATAGTTGTGGACCTCAGCCATTAGAACAATTTAAAGTAAGCGCAAAAGACACTTCTTTTTCCTATACCATTTCATTGCTAAACATTAATAAATGAAATTTTTGAATTCAAACTGACCTCCTTATATTGTATGAAAAATAATCATTTTAGGAAAAATATCGCCATTTTAGTACTTTTTATTTCAGTGCTATTTTCTTATAAAATGTATGCACAGAAATCTGTTCCTGAAACCATGAATACAGAGGTTCTAAAAGCTGAATGGATGTGGGATGCCAAAGTAAAAATTGCTAACATGATTACCTTAGGCAATAGCAAATATGGTACAAGAAGGGTAATCCCTATTCTAGGAGGTAGTTTTTCTGGTAAAAATATAAAGGGTGAAGTATTACCTACGGGAGAAGATTGGCAAATCGTTCGCGAAGATGGTGATACAGAACTTACGGCGAGATATTTATTAAAAACTGATGATGGTTACCTCATCCAAGTTATTAATAAAGCCATAATTCATCTCTATAAAGAAAAGAACAAACCTCCTTACATAAGATCTGTGATAGATTTAGAAGCACCTACTAGTAGTCCTTATGATGACCTTAATCATGCTATATTTCTCGGAACACTCAAAATCCCAGAACTTAAAAAAGATGAAGAACCTTATGTAATAATTGGAGTGTATAAATTACTATAGCAAAAGTTTTTTTATTTATTCCTTGATAAATAAACCTATAGAAAAGTCAAAAGCAAGGTCAAAGGAAAGTAGAACTAAAGTCTTCGATCATTGCAATACAAATAGAATAAAACTATAAATTATCCTCAAAAAAATACAATAAATTTCCCTATTTTTGCTTGAAAACCTCAGAATAAAATGCCTGAAAACATTCAACAAAAAATAGAAGAACTTCGTGAAGAACTTCACCAGCATAACTACAATTATTATATTCTAGACGAACCTAGCATTTCTGATTTTGAATTTGATTTAAAATTAAAAGAATTGCAAGATTTAGAATTAGCACATCCAGAATTTTACGATGCCAATTCACCAAGTTTGCGTGTTGGTGGCGGTATTACGAAGAATTTCCCTACCATTCAGCATCAGTTTAGAATGTATTCTCTAGATAATTCTTATGATTTTAATGATTTGGAAGATTGGGAGAACAGAATCTTAAAAACCATAGAAAACGAAGAAGTAGAATTTGTAGCCGAACTGAAATATGATGGTGCTTCTATTTCAATTCTCTACGAAAATGGTGAACTAAAAGAAGGCGTAACAAGAGGTGATGGTTTTCAAGGTGATGAAATTACCAATAATGTTCGTACCATTTCGGATGTTCCTTTGAAATTAAAAGGTGATTTCCCAAAAAGATTCTTTATAAGAGGAGAAATTTACCTAACTAAGAAAAATTTTGAAAAAATAAATAAATCCCGAGAAGAAGAAGGTTTAGATTTATTTATGAACCCAAGAAATACTGCTTCTGGAAGCTTGAAAATGCAAGATTCTGCGGAGGTAAGAAAACGTTCGCTTTCTGCGGTTTTATACCAATATATAGCCGATGAATTTCCTGCGGAAACACATTGGGAACTTTTATCAAAAGCTAAAAATTGGGGGTTCAAAGTTTCGGAAGATCAAGCTAAATTATGTAAATCTCTAGAAGAAGTAAAGAATTTCATCAATTATTGGGATAAAGAACGACACCATCTTCCTTTTGAAATTGACGGAATAGTACTGAAAGTCAATTCATTGAACCAACAGAAACAATTAGGTTACACCGCGAAATCTCCACGTTGGGCAATGGCGTATAAATTTAAAGCCGAAAAAGTAGAAACCGAATTATTAAGCGTTTCTTACCAAGTTGGAAGAACGGGAGCAATTACTCCTGTTGCGAATCTCAAACCTGTACTTTTGGCAGGAACTACCGTAAAAAGAGCAAGTTTGCATAATGAAGACATCATCAAAAAACTAGATTTGCACGATGGTGATTTTGTATATGTAGAAAAAGGCGGCGAAATTATCCCGAAAATTGTAGGGGTAAATTTGGAGAAAAGAACACTGCTTCAACAACCGATAGAATACATAAAAAACTGTCCGGAATGTGGAACTGAACTCATAAAACTAGAAGATCAAGCCATTCATTTTTGTCCAAATGAAACGCATTGTCCACCTCAAGTTGTTGGGAAAATGATTCATTATGTTTCTAGAAAAGCTCTAAATATTGAAAATTTAGGCTCCGAAACTATAGAACAATTGTACCGAGAAAAATTGATAGAAAACGTTGCAGATTTCTACACTTTGAAAAAAGAACAATTGCTTCCTTTGGAGAGAATGGCAGAAAAATCTGCTCAAAATATAATTGACGGTGTAGAAAAATCAAAACAAATTCCTTTTGAAAAAGTATTGTTTGGAATTGGCATCAAACACGTTGGCGAAACCGTTGCCAAGAAATTGGTAAAGAATTTTAATACGATTGAAGATTTAAAAAATGCTTCAGTAGAAGAATTGTGTCAAGTAGAAGACATCGGCGAAAAAATAGCGATTTCCATTACAGAATTTTTCAAAAATCCAGAAAATTTATTAATGATTGAACGTTTAAAAACTTACGGAGTTCAATTAGAAAAAGGTGAAAATACTAGCGAAGTTTTAAGCAACGTTTTAGAAAACAAAACCTTTCTTTTCACCGGAAAACTTTCACTTTTTACTCGTGAACAAGCCGAAGAAATGGTAGAAAAACACGGCGGAAAAAACATTTCCGCGGTTTCTAAAAATTTGAATTATTTGGTTGTTGGCGAAAAAGCAGGAAGCAAACTGAAAAAAGCGCAGGATATTGGTACGATTGAGATTTTAGACGAACAGCAGTTTCTTGACTTAATTGAAAATTAAAAATGGAGAACTGAAAATCTTATTTTTCCAAAAATTACATCATAGAAGGTTGGATGAGGTAAATCATTATAATTTTTGGAAAAAACGCCTATTCACCGCTCAATTATTTCCTAAATTTGTAAAAAAATTAGAAAAAATGGAGTTGCACCTAGACCGAACATTCAAGTATTATTGGTTAATGTTCAAAAGACACGATTTAGCAGCAGGTCTTACGGTTTTTTTGGTGGCACTTCCACTTTGTTTGGGCGTTGCTTTGGCTTCTGGTGCGCCACTCTATTCTGGCATTTTATCAGGAATCATTGGCGGAATTGTAGTTTCTGTAATTAGCGGTTCTCAGTTGGCAGTTTCTGGTCCTGCTGCTGGTCTCACTACGCTGGTCTCGGCTGCAATTATAAGCCTCGGAAATTTTGAAACTTTTCTTTTGGCAGTAATGATTGCTGGTGTTTTCCAAATATTACTTGGTGTACTAAAATTAGGTGTTTTTGCGAGTTATTTCCCAAGTTCGGTGATTAAAGGAATGATGGCTGCTATTGGTATTATTCTGATTTCAAAACAAATTCCGCTAGCATTAGGTTATAACCAACCAGACTTTTGGAGCAGTGGTTTCATACAGATTTTCACCTCCAAAAATTTTCTTGGAAATATTGTAGAGTTCAATTCTCATATTACCAGAGGAGCGGTTTTTATTTCGTTTATCTCATTGGCCATTCTTATTTTCCTAAAACAACCCAAAAATAAGAAATACAACATTCTTCCAGCTTCATTAATTGTAGTGATTTTCGGGATTGTTATTAATTATCTTTTGACTTATCTCGGATCTTCTTACGCACTGAAAACCAATCAATTGGTTAATATTCCTTCTAATATTTTTGCTGAACTTAAATTCCCTAATTTTTCTAAAATTCTAGGCAATATTGAAATTTGGAAAAATGGTTTATTAATTGGAGTTTTGGCTACATTAGAAACCTTACTCAGTATTGAAGCAATGGATAAACTAGATAAACACAACAGAATTACACCTGTAAATCGAGAGTTAATGGCGCAAGGAGTAGGTAATTTTTTCTGTGGATTATTAGGTGCTATTCCTTTAACTGCTGTTGTTGTTAGAGGTTCTGCCAATATACAAGCTGGCGCTAAAACCAAGGTTTCGGCATTTGTACACGGTATATTTTTATTGCTTTCGGTGCTTCTAATTCCGTTTTTGATTAATTTAATTCCGTATGCTTCGTTATCTGCTATTCTGATCCTCACTGGTTTTGGATTGACAAAAATTAAAATATACAAAAGCTTATTCAACCTCGGTTGGAAACAGTTTGTTCCTTTTATCATTACCATTGTAATCATTTTAGCAACAGATTTATTGATTGGGGTAAGCATTGGTCTTTTAATTTCTATTTACTATATCATCAAAGAAAATTTCAAAGAAAGTTATGATTTAGAAAAAAAACACTATCAAGGTATAGACCAATATATTTTAAAATTACACAGCAATGTAACTTTTCTAAACAAAGTAGAAATTAAAAATACACTAGACAAAGTACCTCCTTATTCTTCATTAATTATAGATGGAACCAACATTCATTTTATAGACCACGATGTATTAGAAATTATTTCGGATTTTGTAGTTAAGGCACACGATAGACACATTCAACTAGAATTAATCCAAATACAAACGGTAGAAACAGCAGCGAGCACCCACTAAAAATGCCTTCAAATAAATCTGAAGACATTCTTTGGTTAAATTTACTATGTATAATTATGAAGAGTACTTTATAATTCCGTGTTAGCAATTTTTACTGCCAGTTCATAGAGATTACCTCCCATCAAGAACTTAATTCTTTCTCTCGTAGTAATTGTATTGATTTTTTTATCATCTACAATAATTATTCTATCACCAGCAGCAATATTCTGGTCAGACAAGATATCTTCTAGAAACATGTCATTGTCTGCTTCTTTCTTTTGAAATTGTAAAGATTTTGCCATTTCTTGAAAACCCTCGTCATAAGAATAATACACCTTATAATCACTGTAC
The DNA here is from genome assembly GCA_002337005.1 of Flavobacteriales bacterium UBA1937. Lineage (GTDB taxonomy): Bacteria > Bacteroidota > Bacteroidia > Flavobacteriales > Weeksellaceae > Cloacibacterium. The sequence goes on from DDFD01000018.1 coordinate 63,181, forward strand.
GGAAGTTCTACTCGGAAGGTTTTTTTATCAGCAATTAAATTGGCTTTAGGATTTTCTAGAGGATTATCTGCTCCGTCTGTAAAGCCTACTTCTATTAATTCTCCTGAATTTTCTTTGGCAAAATTCTCTGCATCTTGATACGTTTCAAAATTGGTAACTATGGTGTAATTTTCAAACTTATATTTTTGTAATCTATCTTTAGTTTCCATAATTAAAATATTTTGTGATTTGGTTAAGACAAAGATATTGTGACCCAATAAAGTATATATTATAAAATTCTTCGTGATTTTTATAAAATTGTGAGATGAGATATTTTTCCTTAATTTTAACAACCAAAAATTTCTTAATAAATAATTCTAATACAATGCTAAAGAAAACATTAATAGCAGCTTCACTATTCCAAGCGGTAGCGTTTTTTTCTCAACAATATGGTGGAATGTGGATTCCTACTGAAATCAATGAAAAAGAGATGAAATCTCTGGGAATGAAAATCAATGCAACTGATATTTGGAGTACTCAAAAACCAAGTATAAAAGATGCGGTAGTACAATTTAACAGAGGTTGCACTGGCGAAATTATCTCTCCAAAAGGTCTTTTATTGACCAATCATCACTGCGGTTATAGTGCCATACAAAGTCATTCTACAGTTGATAACGACCTGCTTTCTAATGGTTTTTGGGCTAAAGATAACAAAGGCGAACTCACTAATCCAGGAATGGTGGTAGATTTTGTAACAGATATTAAAGATATTACTAAAGAAATTCTAGGAAATACAACTGGACTGACTGACAAAGAACTCAATAAAAAAATTGAAGAAAATATTGACAATTACAGAAAATCTCAAAAATTAGAAGATTACCAAAGTATTTTGGTGAGACCTATGTTTGCAGGTAATAAATATTATGCTTTTACAGTAGAGACTTTCAAAGACATTAGATTGGTAGGTGCACCACCGCAAAGCATCGGTAAGTTTGGTTCTGATACAGACAATTGGGTTTGGCCGAGACATACTGGTGATTTTTCAATCTTTAGAGTGTATGCCAATAAAAATAACAAGCCAGCAGATTACTCACCAGACAATATTCCGTTTACGCCGAAACATTATTTGCCAATTTCTGTAAAAGATATTAAAGAAAATGATTTTACTTTCGTTTTCGGATTTCCGGGCAGAACCAATGAATATTTGCCAAGCATTGCCATCGAAAAAATTATTACCGATACCAATCCTGCTAGAATAGAAGTAAGAGACATCGCCCTAAAAACTTTAGACGAAAAAATGCGTGCAGATGATGCTACCAGAATTAAATACGCTTCAAAATATGCATCTGTAGCCAATTATTGGAAAAAATGGATCGGAGAAACCAAGGGATTAAAAAAATCTAATGCTGTTGCCAAAAAACAACAATACGAAAACTCTTTAATTTCGAAAAATCTAGAGATTAAAAACTCGCTTTCAGAATTTAATACCCTGTATAATCAACAAGCTCCTTATGCGCTAAACAACGCTTATTATACAGAAATTCTTAGAAATGCGGAAACACTTACATTAGCCAATCAATTCTATAGTTTTATTCAAGCCTATGACGCTGGTAAAACAGACGAAAAATCCGTCAATACTTTCAAAAACAGATTATCTGCGTTCTACAAAGATTATGACGGAGAATTAGATGCTAAAGTTACTGCTAAATTATTAGCTCTTTATGCCAATAAAACGCAACCAGAATTCTTACCACAAGGTTTTGAACAATTCAAAGACGTCAATCAAAATCTTCAAATATTAGAAAATTGGAGCAGAAATTCTGTAATTTCTGGCAGAAATTCTGTGAATGGAGCTACAATGTATTCTGACATTAACAAAGTGTTTTCTAACCTTCCAGAATTGGTAAAAACGGTAAAAGCTGATCCTATTTTTCTTACTTTAACCAAGATGAAAGAAACGTATTTATCTAAAGTAGATGATGAATTTATGACTTTGCAAGATAAGATAGATGCGCTTCAAAAGAAATATTTGGCTCAGATGATGGCAGCAGACAAAGACAGAAAATTCTTTCCAGATGCCAATTCTACACTTAGAGTAACGTATGGTAAAGTAAAAGGTTCTAATCCTGCAGACGCCATCACTTACCACTACGAAACTACACTAGACGGTGTAATGGAAAAGTATGTGCCTGGTGATTATGAATTTGATGTTCCAAAAAAATTAATAGAATTGTACAATTCTAAAGATTACGGAAATTATAAAAATTCTGCAGGTAAAATTCCATTAGCATTTACGGCGACCAATCACACCACTGGTGGTAATTCTGGAAGCCCTGCTCTGGACGCCAACGGAAATCTAGTAGGGCTAAACTTTGATAGACAATGGGAAGGAACCATGAGTGACATTAATTACGACCCTAGATTCAGCAGAAATATAATGGTTCAAACGAAATACATTCTCTTCATCATTGATAAATTTGCGGGTGCAAAATGGCTCTTAGATGAAATGAAAATTGTGAAATAAATAATTCAAAATTATATGTAGGAACGCGCCAAAAGGCGCGTTTTTTTTATAGATAAAAGCCTCAGAAATAATTCTGAGGCAAAAAAACACAAATGATAACTAGCTATGCTATAGCTGATACAAAGTTGCACACAAGTATCGCTTTTTCTCTTACAAAATTGCCATCCTAATTTTATGAAATTTCCATTTAATACCCGAAAATTTCTTCTAAAGTTACTTCTTTGAATTCTCCTAGATTCTCAATAGCTTTCATATCTAGATTTTCCTTTTTACCAATCAATGCTACATTATACTGAACTGGTTTTATTTCTTGATGATAAAATACTGCCAAATCATCTATCGTAAGACATTCTATTTCTTGATACACATCTTTTCTGATGTCGTGATAAATATCTAGTTTACTCAAATTCAAATAATTAAAGAAAATATTAGTCCTGGTAATTCTATTAGAAGCTATTTGTTTCAAAGCAGAATTTTTAGCATTTTCGAACTGCGCCGAAATTCTAGGCAAATCTTTCATTAAATCATCCATAGCATCTACCGCTAAATGAAGTTTATTCGCCTGAGTGCCAATGTAAGTAACCACATAATTATGCTTTCCTATTGCGTTTGCATTGGCATAATTTACATAAGCTGAATACGCCAAACTCTTGCTTTCTCTCAGTTCTTGAAAAACCACAGAAGACAATCCTCGTCCGAAATATTCATTAAAAACATTAATTTTCCCAAAATTAGAAGTATTAATTTCATTAGCTCTACCAATTTTGCTCATTTCTACTTGCACCATATCATAATCGGTAAAAAATATCTTTCCTTGAGTTTCTGGCTCTGGGAAAATTCTAGCTTCGGGAATATCTAACGTTGAAATTTCTATGTAATCATCTGCGATAGTTCTAAAACCTTCAAAATCTTTACCATAAAAGAAAATTTCGTAAGGTAAGCTGACTAAATTTTTGATTTTATCAGTCAATTCTTCAACTTGAATTTCCTTAAGTCTTGCTTCTGAAATTACGTCTCTCAATCTAGAATTTTCGCCAAATTTGGCATATTGAGTAAGGGCAGACATAATTTTATTTTTGTCCTTTTTGCCTACTTCTCTGCTTTCTAAAATCAATTCTACCGTTCCTTCATAAACTTCAGAATCTGGTTTTACCGAAGTAAGCCAATGCTTCATTAAACCTAAACCTTTAGAAATATTTTCTTCTAAACCACTGAGCGAAATTCTAAAAACATCTGCCGAAGTATAAAAATTATAACTGATGCCTATTTTATAAAACTCTTCTTTTAATTGATGCGGAAGCAATTCTTCTGTTCCTAAAAACTGTAAAACATCTATTGCTAAGGAAAGTTCTTTGTCGTGGTCTGTCCCCATTCTGTAAATCAAGTGAACTTGTGCAATGTTGTTGTACTTATTTTTCACAAAACTCACTTTTTTATCTTTCACATTGGTCGCTTCTATTTCTTTTTGATAATCAATGAATTGAGGTTTAATCTCCGATGATTTTTCGTTAAGAATTTCGGTTAAAAAATCAGATTGAACATCTCTATTGATTTTAACAGGGGTAATACCCGGATTTTCTACTCTGATGAGGTTTTCATTGGCTCCTCTTTCTTTTTTGATGGCAACATAATTGTCTTTGAAAAAATTTTGTGCAAAATTTACCACCTCGTCTTTCGTTATTTTTTCGCATTCTGAGATTTCGTTCAATTCTTCTTCCCAAGTTCTTTCACTGATAAAAGCACCATAAAGAACTGTTGCCAAACCATCTGCAGTTTCTAGATTTTTTAGTTTTTGAAGTTTCATTTCATTGATGATGGCAGGAATTAACCAATCTGGAAACGCTCCTTTTTTTACCAAATTTATTTGTTCTAAAAGCAAGCTTTTAGCTTCATCTAATGTTTGATTTTCCTTAGGAATAATTACCATTGTAAACATTCCATACTGCTTAAAACCAGACTGATAAGCTACTGCACGCAATGCTTTTTGGTTTTGATTGATGTTTAAATCCAGCAAACCAGCTTCCCCAGAATTGGAGAGAATTTGTGCCACTACTTCGGTCAATCTTTCTTCTTGAGTTCCATAAGAATCGGTTCTCCACGCGATATGCAATCGTGGTGCAGAAGGACTTTTTACCGTTTTTTCTACCACTTTGGTTAAAGGCTCTTCAATTATTTTATTCTTTTTCGGGAGTTCTTTGTATTCAAATTTCCCGAAATATTGGTCAATTAAAAGAATGGTTGTTTCAAATTCTAAATCGCCCACCAAAACCATTGCCATATTATTAGGCACATAAAAATCATTAAAGTACTGATGAATTGCCTTCATAGAAGGATTTTTCAAATGCTCAGATTTCCCGAGAGTGGTTTGTTGACCATTAGGATGTTTTGGGAAAAGTTCTTCCATCAAAGCATAATGTACCAATCTGCCATCATTATCTTGAGCTCTATTAAATTCCTCATAAACCGATTCTAATTCGGTATGAAACAATCTCAAAACCAAATCAGAAAAACGTTCTTTTTCGATTTTAAGCCACTTTTCTAATTCATTATTCGGAATATTATTTTTATAAACCGTTTCGTCTAGCCAAGTGTGCGCGTTAGTTCCCGATGCACCAAGCGAAGAAATAGCCTTGTCATATTCATTGGCAATTGCAAATTTGGAAGCTTCTTGAGAAATTTCGTCTATTTTTTTATAAATTTCTTTCTTTTTATCAGGATTTTGTTCGGCTTTGTGCTGTTCATACAAATCAAAAATTTGGTCTAGCAACTCTTTTTCTTTTCCCCAATCTAATGTTCCTAATTTAGAAGTTCCTTTGAACATCATATGTTCTAAATAATGTGCCAATCCTGTATTATCAGCCGGATCATTATTACTTCCCGTCTTCACCGGAATATAAGTTTGAATTCTAGGAGCTTCATTATTTTGAGCCAAGTAAACCTTTAATCCATTTTTTAGGGTATAAATTCTTACACCATTTTCATCATTTTGAACTTCCTGGTAAAAGTATCCGTTTTTATCTGTGAAATTTTGTGTTGTATATTGATTTTCAATCATCGTCTGCATCATATTGTATATTAAAAAAACTTCGACAAACTTACTGAAAATAGCTTGTCGAAGTTAATTTCTTTTGATAATTAATATCTATTTTGTTGAATATTTTTGATTAAGTGCTTGTAAAATAGCCCAAGTTTCCATGTCTAACTTTCCGTCATAATTTTCTGGTCGGAAATGATATTGTAGAGCTTCTATGGTTGACTTAGTAGCTTTATCCCAAACCCCTGATTCAGGTAAAGAACTATAACCAAATTTCTTTAATTCTATCTGAACTTTCATTACAAAAGCTGGATCATTAAATTTGGCAGTAAAATCTTCTGGAACAATCAGACTAAGAAAATTTTGCTTCGCAGCATCATCATACCACATCCCAATTCCGTATTCATCATATAATTTTTTCCAAGGAAAAAGTGGACCTGGATCTTGTTTTCTGGTTGGTGCAATATCAGAATGTGCTAAAACATTGGTTGGCGGAATTTGATAACGAGTAACCAAATCTTTCACCAATTCTGCTACTTTTTTGACTTGATAATCAGGAAATGGAACAAAAGTTCTTGTACCAGCTTGCTCCGTAAAACCATTATTTACAATTTCGATGCCTATGGAAGTATCATTAAGAGAAGAATCGTTTCTCCAAGCACTAATACCTGCATGATAAGCTCTTTTATTTTCATCTACTAATTGATAAATTTCTGCATTATCCATATCATTAACTAAATAATGAGCACTTACAGATTGTGTAGTAAGTACTTTTACAGATTTATCGTGATCTATTGCTGTATAATGTAAAATCACATATTTCTGTCTAAAATTTTGTGCTACAGCCGGAAAATATGCCCTACTTATGGTATAACCTTTAGGATTAGCACCTACCAAAGAGCCATAACTTATGGTGTTATCATTTTTAGTAGGGTCTGCAATATTTGTAGTAAAATAATCTCCGTGTACATCATGTTTTATGTCTGGTTTTGGTTGCACCACTGGTTTTACTTCCACTGGTTTTGGTAAATTTTGAATTTTAGCAACTTCTTTTTGAGAACCACAAGAAATGACAAAAAAAGCTAAACCTATGAGATATA
>DDFD01000037.1 GCA_002337005.1 Flavobacteriales bacterium UBA1937
CTACTACCAAAGCCTATAAACTAGAGAATTCTAAACATTTTGGTATTGGCAAATCAGAAAGTGATAATTACTGGAAATCTATCATAAGACAAGCGACCGTACAAGGTTATTTAACCAAAGATATAGAAACATACGGTGTACTAAAACTCTCTGAAAAAGCCAAAAATTTCTTAGCAGGTAAAGATAAATCTGATTTTATGATTGCTGAAGACCGCGAATTTGATTTGGCGGCTATTGCAGATGCAGAACAAGTACAGGTACAAGCTGGTGGTGGTTTAGACCAGAATTTGTTTGGTCAACTGAAAGAGCTAAGGAAAAAAGTTGCCAAAAAGCACGGAATTCCTCCTTACACCGTTTTTATGGATCCTAGCTTAGAGGATATGACGGTGCAATATCCAATTACCGTAGAAGAAATAGCCAAAGTTTATGGTGTAGGTGAAGGTAAAGCCAAAAAATACGGTAAAGAATTTGCAGATTTTATTGCCAAATATGTAGAAGAAAATGATATTGAGAGAACTCAAGATATGGTGTTAAAAACCGTTGCCAACAAGTCTTCTCATAAAGTTTTTATCATCCAAAATACCGATAAAAAAATAGATTTAGAAGATATTGCCAAAGCAAAAAATCTAACGATGGATGAATTGCTTTCTGAAATGGAATCTATTGTATATCAAGGAACTAAGCTAAATATTGATTATTATATCGACGAAAATTTTGACGAAGATATCGTAGAAGAATTTATGGATTTTATGAAAGAATCCGAAAGTGATTCTATGAAAGTTATTTTATCAGAATTTGGCGATGATTTATCTGATGAAGAAGTGAGAATGCTTCGAATTAAGTTTATTTCTGATGTAGCAAATTAATATCACAAAGGCATCAATAGGAACGGGCTTTAGCCCGTTTTTGAATAAAGTAAATTTCATTTGGTTTTAACCAAAATTTGTTAAATTTTACTGTTTTAATTCAATTAAATTGCAAAAAAAATCCATTCTTTTTATTCTTCCAGACCTTAATGCAGGCGGTGCAGAGCGCATTGTAACTACTATTGCCAATCATTTGCCGAGAGAAAAATTCTCTCCCGGTATTCTATTGCTAAGGAAAGAAGGTTTGTATCTTGATTTTTTGAAAGATGATGTAGAAATTATCAACATCAAAACACCAAGAATTCGAAATTCTCTAAAACCGATTTTACAACAAATTAAAAAAAGAAAACCAGACATCGTTTTCAGTGGTTTTGGGGAAGTAAATGCTTATCTATCATTATTTATTAAACTTTTTCCTAAAATTAAATTCATAGCCAGAGAAACCAATGTCGTTTCTCAACATGTTACCAGAAGAGAAATCAGATTTTTTTATAAATTTTATAATAACTATCAAAAAATCATTTGTCAGAGCGATGATATGATGAATGATTTGGTAGAAAATTTTAAGATTAAAAAAGAAAAAATCATTAAAATAAACAATCCTGTAGATTTCAGTTTTATTGAAGAAAAATTAGAAAATTCTGTAAAACCAGAAAGCTATAAAAGTGATTCTAAAAATGTAGTTGCTATCGGAAATTTGTCTTCAAGAAAAGGTTTTGATAATTTATTAAAAGTATTTAATAATCTGAAAGATAAGAATATTATATTGCATATTTTAGGAGACGGAAAAGACAAAGAATTACTTTATCTATTGAAGCAAAATTTAGGATTAGAAAACGTGATTTTTCATGGAGTTCAAAAAAATCCTTATCCGTTCTTAAAGTTTGCAGATTTATTTGTGTTGAGTTCAAGATACGAAGGATTTCCGAATGTTTTGTTAGAAGCTGGAGCTTGTGGAACGTATTCATTAGCCAATAATTGCAAAGGCGGAATTAACGAAATTATTCAACCAAAAATCAATGGAGAAATTTCTGATATTGAAAATCAAAAAGAATTTGCAGAAAAAATACTTGAAGTTTTAGAACAAACTCATAATAAAGAATCGATTAGAAATTCCATACAATCTAGATTTTCTAAAGAAATTATTTTGGATAAATATATTGAGGTTTTTGAAAAGATTTAAAAGATGAAATATTTGGTATTCTTTTTTTTATTAGGGATAATTTCTTGTTCAGTTATGAATAAAGAAAAATATGTTACACTTTCAACTTTAGATGAACAAAGATTTCTTTTAACGAAAGAAGACTCTTTGCTTATTGATAGAGAAAATTTAAAGCTCAAAAAATTTTCTGATTCTTGTGAGAAATATAAACTCAATTGTTTTTTTTGTGCTACTGATATTTATCCTCAGTATGAAGGAGGAATACCTAAATTTAGAAAAAATATTTATCAAAACTTGATTATTCCTCGTAATTCAAAGCCATTCATTTATAAGATTAAAATGGTAATAGGAAAAAATGATAGTATAAAAAAAGTTGAGATATCTAATTATAAAGATGAAAAAGTAAAAAAAGAAATATTAAGAGTTTTGAGTCTTCCAGAAATAAAAAAATGGAAATCTGCACAAAGCTATATTGGGATTAAAGTTGATTATGAAATAATTTTTTATTTAAATATAAAGCAAAAAAAAATCAATTAGTTAACGGAAGAAATAATTCTGAAATTTTCCAATATATTTTCTCATTTATTTTATTCATTACAATCATTGCGAAAACGTAGAGATATTGCGAGGAAACTTCAATCAAATTTCTTAAATTCGCATAAAATAAGTTATAACGAAAAATAAATATAAAAATGTCACAATTCGATGTTACCGTAATTGGTTCTGGACCTGGTGGTTACGTTGCTGCAATTAGATGCGCACAATTGGGTTTCAAAACAGCTCTAATTGAAAAATATTCTACCTTAGGTGGTACTTGTCTTAATGTAGGTTGTATTCCGTCAAAAGCTTTATTAGACAGTTCTGAGCATTTTCATAATGCTGCTCATAATTTTGAAAATCACGGAATTATTATTGATACTCCAAAAGCGGATATTACAAGAATGATTGCTCGTAAGAATGAAGTAGTAGATCAAACTACTAAAGGAATCAATTTCTTGATGGACAAAAATAAAGTAACGGTTTTCGAAGGTGTAGGAAGCTTCGAATCTGCTACCAAAATCAAAATTTCTAAAAAAGATGGCTCATCAGAAAGTATAGAATCTAAATATACCATTATTGCAACGGGTTCTAAACCTTCTAGTTTGCCTTTTATTACTTTAGATAAAGAAAGAATTATTACTTCTACAGAAGCTTTAAATTTAAAAGAAATTCCTAAGCATTTAGTTGTAATTGGAGGTGGAGTTATTGGTTTAGAATTGGGTTCTGTTTATTTAAGATTAGGTTCTCAAGTAACTGTAGTAGAATTTATGGACAAAATTATCCCTACAATGGATGGTGCTTTGTCTAAAGAATTGACTAAAGTTCTTAAAAAACAAGGAATGAAATTTATGCTTTCAACTGGTGTTCAATCAGTAGAAAGAAACGGAGATTCTGTAAAAGTAACTGCTAAAGATAAAAAAGGTGAGGAAGTTTCTGTGGAAGGAGATTACGTTTTGGTTTCTGTAGGTAGAAAACCATATACAGAAGGTCTTGGCCTTGAAAATGCTGGTGTAGATTTAGATGAAAGAGGAAGAGTAAAAGTAAATGATCATCTTCAAACGAATGTTGCGAATATTTATGCAATTGGCGATGTGGTAAAAGGAGCAATGTTGGCTCACAAAGCGGAAGAAGAAGGCGTTTTCGTGGCAGAAACTTTGGCAGGTCAAAAACCGCATATCAATTATAATTTAATTCCTGGTGTAGTTTATACTTGGCCAGAAGTTGCAGGAGTTGGTAAAACCGAAGAGCAACTAAAAGAAGAAGGAGCAGTTTACAAAGTAGGTTCTTTCCCGATGAGAGCACTAGGAAGAAGCCGTGCTTCTGGTGATATAGATGGATTAATAAAAGTTTTGGCAGACGAAAAGACCGATGAAATTTTAGGAGTTCATATGATAGGAGCTAGAGCAGCAGACATGATAGCAGAAGCGGTAATTGCAATGGAATTTAGAGCAAGTGCAGAAGATATTGCGCGCAGCTCTCACGCACATCCTACGTTTACAGAAGCGATAAAAGAAGCTTGTTTAGATGCGACAGGTAAACGTTCTATTCATATGTAATTCATTAAAAAATTAAAAATTAAAGAGAAGTTTCTGCTTCTCTTTTTTTGTATATTTGATATAAAATGTAATAATGCGAAAATTTATAAAACATCTTTCTTTAATTATTATTGCTGGGTTAATTTGTTATTTGCTTTTTGATTTTGGTGATTATTGTTCAGGAGTTGGACTTATTTTCATTATCCCTTTTTTAATTATTTTGTTTATAATAAATATTGTTTTGCTTTCAATTTATAATGAACATAAAAACGAAAAAAATAAATCAGATAGAAATATAATTACTAAATTGTATTTTTTGTGTACAACAGGTGCTATTTTATTGTTTTTTTTTATACGCTATCTTTATCATCAAAGTTATGAAACAATTTGGGTTGGAGAAAGTCAAGAAAATAATAGAGTAAGTCTTACTTTATTAGACGACAATCATTTTGAATTAAAATATAGAACTAATCATTATGGATGTGTTCAAAAAGGTAAATATGAAGAAAGAGGAAATTACATTTATCTAAAAAGAAAAGATATAATTGAAAATTATGATATAAAATTAGATAGTGTTTACTATTTTGATAAAGATAAAAGTAAATTAATCCCTCAAAATAGAAATTCTAAAATTTTACCTTTTGACATAATTAAATAATCATGAAAAAACGACTTTTTTTCATCCTTTTCTTAAGTTTCCTTTTCTGTTTTTCTCAAAATTTAGATTTGATTAAAAAAGAAGTTGAACAAATTAATAATACCAAGAATTTCAAAATTAAAACTGTTCCAAATGATTACTTTTTAGAAGTAAAAAATGAGGTAACAGATAACGGACAAGAATTAAAAGGATATTACGATAAAAATCAGTTAAAGAAAATAATACATTTAGTGGGACTTTCAGCTTGGAATATTGTAACTGAATATTATTATAAAGACAATCAATTATTTTTTGTTTTAGAGTCTAAATATCAATTAGTTATTGAAAATGGGTTTCTAGAAAACCCAAAATTACTCTATAGAAATAGGTATTACTTCCATAACAATAAACTGATTAAGAAAATAGACCAAGAACGTTCTTACATTATAGATTTTATTAAACAGTCAAACGAGCTCAAGATAGATTTAAAGAATTATAAATATTGAGAAGCAAAAATGCTTCTCTTTTTTTATTAAAAATTTTAATTTTTATTTAGAATTATTAAAAATAATATTATACATTTGTATCGTTATTTAAAACTATTCTAAATTATGAAGAAAACAATTATGAGTGTCTTGTCATTATGTTCATTAATGGCTTATTCGCAAGAAAGTAAAGAAAAGAATATTGACGAAGTTTTAATCTATGCTACTAAAAATGTGTATAAGGTAGATAGTACAGATGTTGTAGCCAAACTTCCTCTTAAAAATATAGAAAATCCGCAGGTTTATAATAGCATTTCAAAATATGTTATTAAAGACCAATTGTCAACTAGTTTTCAGGCAGTATTAAATAACGCAACTGGCGTTTCAAGACTTTGGGAAAGTACTGGTAGAGCAGGAGATGGTGCAGAATATTACACAATGAGAGGTTTTTCTGTTCAGCCAACTTTAGTAAATGGTATGCCAAACGTAAATAATTTTGTAGAACCAATTAATATAGAAAGTACAGAAGTTTTAAAAGGTCCTTCTGGTACATTATTCGGAAGTAGTGTAATTTCTTATGGTGGTTTAATTAATGTTACAACTAAAAAACCTTATGACCATTTCGGTGGAGAGATAGGTGCTATCGTTGGAAGCAATAAACTGAATAGATACACATTAGATGTAAATGCACCACTTGGAAAAAATGTTTTTGCAAGATTGGTTTCTGCCTATCATTATGAAGATTCTTTTCAAGATGCTGGTTTTAATAAATATATTTTTGTTGCACCAAGTCTTAAAGTAGTTGCCAGTGATAAATTAACCTTCTTAATTAATACAGAATTTAAAAGTTCTGAAGGAGCTAATGCACCTATGATTTTCCTAAGCAGATATGCGCCACTTTCTTTCAATTCTATAGATATTTTTGAGAAATACTATAAAAGATCTTTTACAGATAATTCTTTGACCGTTAAAACACCAAGCTTCAGTTTACAAGGTCAAGTTTTGTATAAAATCAATAAAAATTGGACTTCACAAACAGTGGTTTCTACTAGCAATTCTAAAACAGATGGTTATTATCAATATCTTTGGGATAGCGCAAATGGCGACGAATTTACCAGATTTATTTCTAAGGTAAATGGAAGTACTTATACTGTAGATGTTCAACAAAATTTCCAAGGAGATTTTAAAATAAGTTCTATTAGAAATAGAATGGTAGTTGGCTTAGATTATTTTTCTGCTGATGTCGAAAGTAATGGAGCTTGGGTAGCAAACGGTACGGTTTCTCTGATAAACGGAACAGATACAGGTAAGCTTACCCCTTATAATACAGACCTAATCTTATCAAATGCCACATCTAGTAAAACTACTTCTAATATTACTACAAAAAGTCTATATATAAGTGATGTGATTGATTTTTTGCCTAATTTATCTGTAATGGCAAGTCTTAGATTAGACCATTATCAAGGTGTAGCAATGTACAGTACTGAAGAAGTAAAATCTCAAACTACTTTTTCGCCAAAATTTGGAATCGTTTATCAGCCTATTATGAATAAATTGTCATTATTTGCTAATTATATGAATGGTTTCAAAAATCTAGCTCCTGGCAATCTATTTGATAGTACAGGAAACGTAATTGGCGTTCAAGTTTATGATCCTGAAAGAGCCAACCAATGGGAAGTAGGTGTCAAAACTAATTTATATAAAGATAAAATTTCTCTTACCACAAGCTATTACCATATTTTAGTTTCTAACAAATTAATGGCAGACGCTACCAACCCGAACAATCAAGTACAGAGTGGCGAAGTAGAAAGCAAAGGTTTCGAAATTTCTCTGGTTACCAATCCTATTCAAGGTTTAAGTATGATTGCAGGTTATAGTTATAACGATTCTAAAGTTACTAAAGATGATGCAAGTGCAGGTTATTTAGGATTAAGACCAGAAGAAGCAGGACCACAAAATTTATTTAATTTCTGGGCGAATTATAAGATTTCAACAGGAGTGCTAAAAGGATTAGGTTTCGGAGTGGGAGCTAATTACGCCAGCCAGCATAAAACACTGAACAGAAGCAATATAGGTACATTTATCTTGCCAAGTTATCTGGTTTTCAATTCCGTAATTTCATATACAGCTAATAAGTATAACATCAACCTGAAGTTTGATAATTTTACCAATGAAAAATATTTTACTGGTTGGAGTACGGTAACGCCACAAAGACCTAGTACAGTAGCATTAGGAGTTGATTTTAAATTTTAAAAACTTTTCATATCATATAAGTCACTCCGAAGTTAGCAGGATAATTTTGTTCTGCTAACTTTTTAAAATTTAGAAAATGGAAAAGCAAAAAAAGAAAAATAATACCTTCAAAAAATGGATATCAAAATTGCATCTTTGGTTAGGATTAACTGTAGGTTTTTTTGTATTGGTAATCAGTATTACCGGAGCTTTATATGTTTTTAAAGACGAAATTCAGAATGTTATAAGAAAAGATTATATCCATCATAATGAGCAGAATATTTCGCAGAAAAAGATATTACCTTTAAGAATTTTAGAGCAAAAAGTATCAGCGCAAACCAAAGAAAAGTATCCTTTGCATTGGGCAGAAATTCCTCTAGATAAATCCAAATCTTACAAATTCTACTATTACGAAAGAAATCCTAATGCTTGGAACTATTTTGATGAATATGTAATTTATAAAACAGCCTATGTAAATCCATTTACAGGCAAAGTTCTAGCTCTGGAAGACGAAAAAAACGGTTTTTTTAATATTGTAAAATTCATTCACTGGAGTTTTTTACTAAAGTCAGACTGGGGAACATATATTTTAGGTATTCCTGTTCTTATTTTCTTAATAATGCTTATTTCTGGTATTATTCTTTGGTGGCCAAAAAACAAAAAAGCAAGAAAACAACGCTTTTGGTTTCAATGGAAAAATATCAAATCTTGGCGAAGAAAAAATTATGATCTTCACAGCATTTTAGGATTTTATTCTTCTATTTTTGCTTTAATATTGACTTTAACAGGACTTTTCTACGCCTTCTTTTTTGTACAGGCAGCTTTATACGTACTATTTTCTGGCGGAGAAACGGTATATCCAGATTTTTCTCACATTAAAACAAAAGCTCCTATTGAAATGAGAAATGCTGGAACTTTGGATAAAATGGCTCAAAAAGTAGAAGAGTTATATCCCGATGCTTCAGCATATAGCTTAGATTTTGGGCACGAACATCTTGACGACCACGAACATCCCAATTACGAAGTATATGTAAAACAATTAGACTATTCTTATCATATCAATCATCAAATTATTTTTGATGAAAACTCAGGAGAAGTTTTAATGAATAGACCTCATCAAAAGAAAAACTTTGGTGAGAAATTTGTAGCAGCTAATTATGATATTCACGTAGGTGCAATTTTAGGAATTTGGGGCAAAATTTTAGCATTTATTGTAAGTTTAATTTGTGCAAGTTTGCCCATTACAGGTTTTCTAGTTTGGAAAGGTAGAAATTTTAAATAATTGAATGAGAGAAGCATTTTTGCTTCTCTTTTTTATTCTTATCTTTATAGACGAGACAAAAAATAATAAAATGCACAATATAGACATAGATTTTATTGAGATGACTTTGGATATTATGAAATATTCCATCAATAGAGTTACGGACAATAGTCCAGAATTAGGAAGTCCGAAAAAAGCTTCAGAACTCAAAGAATTAGTTGGCGAAACCATTACTCCCAACGGAATTTCAGGGGAAAAAGCTTTTAAAATCTGGACAGATATTTTGTCTAAAGCCAATGTTCCTATCAATCATCCCAGAAACTTGTCTTTTGTTCCATCTGCGCCTTCCAGAGCATCTATCTTGTTTGATTTAGTTACTTCTTCTTCTAATATTCACGGTTCGTATTGGATGTTAGGTGCAGGAGGTATTTTCGCAGAAAACCAAGCTATGGAATGGATTGTATCTCTTACAGGTCTTCCAGAAGGCGCTTTTGGCGTTTTTACACCGGGTGGTTCTAGTGCTAATCTTTCGGCTATTGTAACGGCTAGAGAATTTTGGAGGAGTAAAAATTCTGAAAATAAAAACAAAAAAGGCTTAATCATTACTTCTGGTGGTGCGCATTCTTCGGTAATTATGATGGCAAAAATTACAGATACAGATGTTTACCTCATTAATAAAGAAGAAAAACTGAATGCAAAGGATGTAAGAGAAGAAATTCTGAAAATGTCTTTAGAAGACAGAAATAGACTTTTTGCCGTAATTGCAACTGCAGGAACTACCAATGCGGGAATCATAGACGATTTAGAAGGGATTGCCAATCTTTGCAGTGAATTTGGATTGTGGTTTCACGTAGATGCAGCCTATGGTGGTGGTGCTTTGGCTTCGCCCAAAGTAAGACCGCTTTTTAATGGAATTGAAAAAGCAGATAGCATTACGATAGATCCTCACAAATGGCTGTTTACTACTTACGATTGCGGCGCAGTTTTGTACAAAAATCCAGATTTTGCTAAGGAAGCTCTTTCTCAGCACGGTTCTTATTTAGAGATTTTTCAGGATGAAGGAGCCAAAGGCTTTAATCCATCAGATTATCAGGTACAATTAACCAGAAAATTAAGAGGCTTATCACTTTGGTTTTCGCTAGCAATGCACGGAACCGAAACTTATAGAAAAGCAGTAGAAATTGGATTAGATTTGGCTCAAAAAGCTAAAGAATTAATAGATGCAAATCCAAATTTAGAAATGGTAAGAGAGCCAGGATTAAGCTGTGTACTCTTCCGAAGAAAAGGCTGGCAACCGCAAGATTATTACAATTGGACTTACCGAAATCATAAAGAAAACATCGCTTTGGTTACTCCAACAAAATGGCAAAAAAACAGTGAACTAGAAACAGTTGCAAGATTTTGTTTCATTAACCCAGATACTACAGAAGAAGATTTGAAGATAATTTTAGAAACAATGAATTAAAATATGATTACAAAACCTATTTTTCCTTGCCTTTGGTATGATGGCAAAGCAAGAGAAGCCGCAGAATTTTATTGCGAGATTTTCCCCAATTCAAAAATTCTTTCAGATAATGGAATGGTGGTAAAATTTGAACTAAACGGAAGAGAATTTATGGGATTAAATGGCGGTCCTAATTTTAAGTTTGATGAAGCAGTTTCATTTTGTATAGAATGCGAAACTCAAGAAGAAATAGATTATTATTGGAAAAATTTATTGAAAGATGGTGGCGAAGAGAAAGTTTGCGGTTGGTTAAAAGATAAATTTGGAATGTGCTGGCAAGTCTATCCTAAGGCATTAATCAATATCATGAGTAATCCCGAAAAAGCTCCGAAAGCAGTAGCTGCATTTCAAAAAATGATTAAATTTGATTTGGAAGAATTGTTAAAAGCAGTAGAATAATCTTACCTTTGCATTACTTTGTCTAAGTTTAAAATCTTTGACAAAGTTTTAATAATAATACAATGAAATTAGGAAAAACTCAAACATTAAAAATAGCAGAAATCAATAATTCTGGAGCTTTTTTAGAATCAGAAAATGGAGAACGTGCTTTTTTGCCCAAAATATTTTTAGACGAAAATGCAGAAATAGAGAATGATGTAGAAGTTTTTGTTTATCAGGATGACGACAAGTTAAAAGCTACTACAGAAATTCCAAGTGCTGAAGTAGGAGAGTTTGCGGTAATGAATTGTGTGCAGTCTTTACCAAGTGGTGCTTTTATGGATTGGGGAATTATCAAAGATTTATTTGTACCCTATAAACAGCAAAAAGGCAAAATTCTGGAAGGAAAACGCTATCTTGTTTATATTTATATTGATGAAGTTTCTGAAAGAATTACCGGAACTACCAAGTTCAAAAGAAATCAAAATTATCAAAATGTTCCCTTCAAAACAGGTGATAAAGTAGATTTAATTATTGCAGGACAATCAGAATTAGGCTGGAATGTAGTTATCAATAAAAAATATCTAGGATTAATTTATACCTCAGATGTTTTCAAAAAACTCTATCCTTTGTCAGAAGAAATAGGCTACATCAAAACCATCAGAGAAGATGGTAAAATAGATGTTACACTTCAGAAACAAGGTTTTGTGCAAAATATAGATGAATTCAAACAAAAAATTCTAGATAAATTAGAAGAAAATTACGGACTGCTTTATCTTACTGATGATTCTTCGCCAGAGGAAATAAAGGAAGAGTTACAAATGAGCAAAAAGAACTTCAAAAAAGCAATTGGCGGTTTGTATAAAGAGAATATTATCGAAATTTTAGAAGACAAAATTAAACTTATAAACGAAGAATAAAAAAGAGCAAAAATTTCTGCTCTTTTTTTAGTTTAATTTCTATTTTTTATCAATAATGAACCTTGAAATGTTCTTCCATCAGAAACTTTGATGATGTACCAATAAGTGCCCGAAGGAAGCGCTCTACCATTGAAATGACCATTCCATTCAAAGCTTCCATTGGTAATTGTGTGCAGAACTATGGTGCTTTGTCTGTCTAGTATGATAATTTCAGAATTAGGGTAGTTTTCCATTCCATCAATCTTCCAAGTGTCATTAATTCCGTCACCATTAGGTGTAAAACTGTTTGAAATATTGAAAATGGTGAAATTCATTTGCCCGATGATGCAACCCATTTTTGTTCTAACAAAAACCGTGTGATTTCCGTTTCCTAAGTTTTTGAATTCATTAGAATTTTGCCAGTTGATGTTATTCAAAGAATATTCAAAATCATCACTAGAACTGAGAAGTACTTTGGCATTGTTATTAAAAATTTCAACCTTTAAAATATTAGCTAATACGGATTGTTTTACTAGGGTAGAGCTAGTATTTTCACAGTTGCTGGCATTGGTAACTTTTACTGTATAAGTTCCTTCTTTATTTACAGAAATTTTCTGAGTTTTTTCGCCAGTATTCCAGAAGTACGAACTATAACCACTTCCTGCGTCTAATTCTACAAAAAGCCCTCTGCAATATTCTGCTTCGGTAGGCAAATTAACCACAGGTTTTGGGTTGAGCTGAAGAATGAGTTTTACGGTTTTCCAACATCCGTCTGTAGTAGAAATTTTCACATTGAAAATATTTTGCCCAATAGTGAGATTTCTATTTTTAAAACCTGAAATTTTTTGATTGTTTTGGTCAAAATATTCAAAAATATAAGTGTTAGAATTGCTCACCAAATTTTCTTGATATTGGGTTAAATCTTCGATTTTTGAGCTAGAGGTGGTATCATTACAAAATGCCAAATTGTAATTATTTGCAGGAAGCGAATTGGTAGTGAGAGTAACTTTTATTTCTAGTTTTTGACTTTCGCAATTGTTGAGAGTTTGAGTAGCGAAATAAGAAGTGTTATCTTGAAGTAATGTATTGTTATTTAATAGATTACCAGTATTATCGTAAAATTGAATTGAAGTGCCAGTTATATTTAAATCTTTAATTTGTGCATTTCTGGAAGTGCAAAAATCCTGATTTTGGTTTCCTGTAGGAAGCGGTGTAGAATTTACTTTTATTAAAATAGGTAACTTGTCACTTTCACAGCCATTTATGGTCTGAGTTGCATAATAAGTAGAACCATCGACTAAAATATCAGAAGCAGATAAAACATTACCCGAAGTATCATACCATTTTATGTTTTGACCAGAAATTTGAATGTTCGAAATTTTAGGAGAATTGGTTGCGCAAAATGTCTGTTTTGAAGATGCAGTAGGTAAGGCAGGAGATGTGATAATAACTTTTTGAGTTTGGGTGAAAGTGTTTCCGTTTCCATCATCATATTTCCAAGTGATGGTGTAAGTTCCAGGAGAAAAATTTGAAATTTGATTTGTAATAGCTATTATTTTATTACCACAGCCATCAGTTGCAGTAGGAGCTGTTAATTTTGTGTTGCAATCACCTTTTATTTCTGGTAAATCAGTAACATCTGGTTTGGGGGGAGCAGGACTACCAATTACTATATTCAAGGTAAATATTCCACCACAAGTATTTGTGCCAGTCATTCTTACAAAATATTCTCCAGAATCTGAAATTTGAGCATTTTTAATAATTGGATTTTGGTCAAATGAATGAAAATTATTAGGACCAAACCATTCATAGGTGTCACCACCTTCAGCTTTTAATTCTAAATCTTTTCCGTTACAAATAGGGTTGTAGCTTACTTTTACATTAGACTCACAATCTGCAAATTTTGCTACGTAAGCTGAAGCTGAATTTGTGATTTGTTTTTCTTGATGTGTACCAGGTGTAGCAAATCCATAATTGCTTAATCCAACAGTTCCAGAGAAATAAACATATCCGAAATCATCCTTTGTTATTGTAGGTGCATATGAAACACTACCTCCATAATATGTACTCCAAACGAGATTATTAGAAGTATCAATTTTAAAAAAATATGGATAGTTAATTTTGTTTTCTAAATAAGCATTAGTTGTTGATTCTATTTTATTTGAGAAATAACCTTCAGCAGAAAAATAGGTGTTACCAATATTATCGATATGACTATAAAAGCCCCTTAAATTAGGGAATTGATTTTTTTGAAGAATAATATTATTAGTTAAATCAACCTTATATATAAAAGGAATATAAGTAAGACTACTAAAATATTTGTAACCACTTAGCTGAAGTATGTTACCATTTAATCTTGCATATGTAACATCGTCATCATAATCATTACCTAAATAACTAGATTTTAATAAACTTTTTCCATCACTACTTATTTTAATATACATTGCATCTGTACCTCCATTGTTAACATTTTGAAAAGGATCAACAAGTGGCAAATTCGTAGAACGTGTAAGTCCTACAATTTCAACGCTATTGTCTTCTATATTTACAATTTTTTCTAAAGAATTGCTATTATTTTCACCTCCAAAGTAAGAGCACCAGATGATGCCTCCATCATTTTTTCTCAATTTTGTAATTACACCGCTTAAATGTCCTCCATCATTGTTCACTATATTTTGTTCTTGATAAGCTCCTGGTGTAGCAATGCTTTGTGTAGAATTTGTTCTTCCAATTATATATAAATTATCTTTAAATACTTTTAAGTCTTTAATTTCTTTATAACCGTTTGTATAATGAAATTGAGTCCTATATATTTTTTGACCATTTGCATTTAATTTTAATAAAAAAACGTTTCTGTAATTAGTTGAAATATTATTATAAGTTTGCCAAGAATATTCAGTACCTGAAGCATAGATATTGTAGTTTTCGTCAAAATCTAAATTTCCCCATTCATCCATATATTCATTACCATAATATGTACCCCATAATCTTTGCCCATTTTTATTCATTTTTGCAATAAATAAATCATAATCACCTCCAGCAAAAAATGTTTGATAAGTTCCATTAGTAGCAATGTTAGTACCACTGTTAGTATAGCCCTGTAAGTAAACATTTTGAAGTTTATCTGTTTTTATTAAAGTATAGTTAATTCTTTCACCGCCATAATACGTCCCCCAAATCCTTGTAGGTACAGGATCTATTACTACAGTTTTTTCAAAAGAATCTTTCGGAGCTTCAAAGCCAAAAACGCCATTTTCTATTTCTTTAAATTGTACAGCAATATCAGTTTTTGAGGTTTTTTCTTCAATCCAAGAATGTGGAATGTTTTCTTGCATTTCTCCAAATCTTAGATTCATAGAGAGTTTTCCATCTTTGAGTTTGGTTTTAGCACCTTTGAATTTTAGTGTGATATCTGAGATTCTTCCACCGGGATTAACGATGAAATTATATTCTATAGATTTTGTGGTGTCTTTTGGTTTAAAGAAGACCAAATCTACATTTGGATAGATGTTTTTATATGTAATTTTTTGGTAACGGTGAACTTGGGTTACACCTTCTGGTTTATTGGGAATGTTGTAGTAATTTTCGTAGTCTGTAGATTTACCTTCAGCTATGATTTCGGGATTTTTATTGGTATTTAGAAAATCAATGTCAACTCTATGAAATTTAAATTTATAATCAAATTCTTCTTTTGGCTTTCTATCAATAGTGCTCAAAATATCATTATTCTTTGATTTTATTTTCTTTTTTGTTTTTTCAACTTCGTAAACATCATAAGAAAATCCTTCTTTCCTAATCTGAACGTTCAATCCACCAGAATTGAATAAATATTTTACTTTTGGGTTTAGTTTTCCGTCTTGATCTATGATTTGACCTTTATTTTCGTAAAAATAATAGTCAGATTGATGAGTTAAATTCTTTTGAGAATAAATAAAAGTGCTTAAAAATAAAAATAAGAACAGATAAAGTTTTTTCATGGTCAGATTTCAATTTTCAAAGCTAAGAAAAACTTTAGTTTTTCACAACCAAAACCATATCATCATCTAATAATTTATAGCCAAAATCATACACAAAGAAATATTGTGCACCATTTTTATATGTTTTTATATGAGTGATGAATCGAAAGTCAAAACCAGCCAAAGAAAGCTTATTTTTTGATGTTTTGGCTTTGTTATCTATAAAGTTTTGTTCTGAGAGTATTCTAAAATTTTTGCGCAGTTTATTATTAATATTGCGCATTAGATTGCTAGAATCTTTGTTTTGTTTGTTATTGTAAGAATTTCTACAGGCGTCATTACAGAATTTTTTATCACTTCTGCCGATAATTTTTTCGCCACATTCTAAGCAGGTTTCCATTAGTTTTGAGTTTTTTCAAAGATAAAGAAAAAATAATATCAGTACTCTTTTTAATTGTTTTTATAGAGATTAAATTTATGAATTTTTAAAATTGGGAATTCAAAAAAGAACCGAACGTAAGCAAAAACTTTTTCCATTTTTTTAAGATTATGAAAAAAATGAAAAATGGAAAAGTTTTTTGCTATTAAAAATAGTAGAGTAGTTAAAATTTGACAGAACTTCCACCTTTTAACAATACCATTTTAAATGCTGTTTTTATTTTTAAGCTAGACTTTCTCCAATCATTAAGTTTGTACTAAGTATTACTCTATTCCATTGGTTGATGGTAATAATAGCCATAATTATATCAGCAATTTGGGTTTCACTAAAAAATTGCAAAGCATTTGTGTAAGTTTCGTCTGACAGTCCTTTTTGATGGATTAAAGTTATCTCTTCTGTCATAGCCAATACCACTTTTTCTTCTTCAGTAAAAATGGTTCCAGCTTCTTTCCAAGCATTCAATAAAAATATTCGCTGATTGGTTTCTCCATTTTTAATTGCGTCTTGAGTATGCATGTTTAAACAAAACGCACATTTATTAATCTGAGAAGCACGAATTTTGATAAGTTCTTTGTTTGTTTTTGTTATAGAACTTTGTGCTAGATAAGTTTCTAAACTAATCATAGCTTTTAGAGCATTTGGAGCTACTGTTTTGATGTTAAATCTTTTTTGCATTTTAATATTTTTTAATTGTTCTATGCAAAATTGAAAAAACTTGAATTGAAAAAACTTAAACTAGTTTAAGAAATGCGTTTCTTCCGAATTTCACTTAAATACTCTGGAGTAAATCCTAAATATGAAGCTAGTAAATACTGGGGAATGCGTTGTACGAACTCAGGATACCTTTTAATGGATTGAAAATAGAATTCCTCTTTGCTGAGCGAGTAGAGGTATTTAAAACGCATCTGAGCTGCTGCGTAAGCTCTTTGGTAAACAAAACGAAAATAGCGTTCCATTTTTGGGAAAGTATTTAATAGCTTTTCCTGATTTTGTTTTGTGATGTAAAGGATTGTAGATTTTTCTACAGTTTGAATAAAAAATTCAGATGGAGTTTTGTGCTCGTAAGCTATGTTATCAGTTAGCCACCAAGTTTCAATAGCAAATTCTGTTGTTTGTTCTATTCCTTTATCATTGATATAAAACTTACGCAATAAGCCTGTTATTACAAAATAATAATATTTACAAATTTGTCCTTCCTCTAACAGGTTTTCTTTCTTGGCCAAATCTTTAGTACTAAAGAATTTGATAATTTCTTCAAATTCATCATCAGAAATTTTTACGAATTTGTCTATATGTTTTTTGAATGTTAGGGACATTTTATTATTGTAAATGAGGTATTGATTAAATTGTAGCTAACGAAAAAGTTCAGGCAATCGCAGAACAGATGTTCAAGATTAGACCAAAGGGTAACCAATTTGATTTCCGTGTTTGTAAATTTAAGAAAAATACAAATGCGGTTCCGTATTTGGCGGGATAAAATTACAAAATTTCAGCCTTGCATTTTAGCCCGCATCAAGCCAAACTGATGCTAGCGACAGTATTTTTATACTTCATTTTTTTCGCTTTTCGTCATTACTTAACTTATCGGCTTCAAGAATTTCTATGACCTTTTGAATATATGTATCTGTATCAATACCTGATAAATCAATTTTGTTTGCAATTAAATTGTCAAGAATATTGACATTTAAAATATTGTAATCTTTCTCAATAGTTGAACTTAAAATCTTATTTTTATAATCATTTAAATTGTACAATCCGTTAGAATTTTGCAACATTACTCGTCGAAATGTTTCAGAATTTAAATCTTGCGTTAAAATCTCTTCATAAGGTGCTTCAAGAATATATTTGAAATGCTTTTCAACTTTGTCTTTTAAGTTTTGCAATTTTTCATCAACAACTTCTAACAGTGCTGAAACACGAAATAGGTCTCTGTTAATAGCTTTGGGAATATTTTCTTCACGTTTGTAAAAGAGAGAATGAGAAGTTTCTGCCCAAATGTGTTCTGAAATGGTTCTCACTTGAATCTCAGCCCTTTTGTTTTGGTGATTTTCCCAATCAGGAGTTTTTACCCATTCATCCTTTATTTTTAAAATTAAATGAATTGAGCTATAGCCAAATTTGTCTGGACTTTGGTTTGATTTTGTTGGGTCATTTAATAATTCAAATTCTGTTGTCAGTACTTCTACAACTTTGTCTTTGAATTCTGGAAAAAGTAATACAATTCTAATTCCAACTAAATCGTTTAACTCAGTTATTGATTTTTTTATTTCAAACCTTTCTGATGTGAACTTTTCGTTTATTGAATCTAATGATTTAAGTCTTCCATATACTTCAAACGCTGTCGGAATATTATTTTTTACAAGGATTTTTTCAACTACTCTTTTAAATTCGTTTAAAAAGTCTTTGTAGTCATCAATGATTTTTGAATATTCTACTGTGAGGTCCATAATGTGGGTTTTATAATATTTCCGCTAATGGAAAAAGCTTGGCGCATTGCGGGCTTAATTGGACGAAAAGTTCAATTAAGACTAAACGAAGCGAATGCTTTTTCCACGAAACTAAATTACAAAAAAATGTGGAGCGAAAAATCAGTGGCGGCTAAAATTATGAAAATCTTCAACGCAAGGGAACTTCAACCCCACTTTTGCGAAACCGATGTTAGCAGAAGCTACTATTTTTTTTCGCATTTCTTTAAATAGATTATATCTTCTGCTCCTAAAGAAGTGGTTTCATATAAGTATTTAGTTGAAGGATCATTTAAATCTTTTGTACCTTTAAATTCATATTGTGAAAAATCTTCGTGGTATTTTAGAGACTTATTTTTTCCGTCATATTGATACATTTCATAAGTTTTTATAGTCTTTTCTTGACAATTAATGTTTACACGGTATATATAAATGTCATAGTCAGTTATTAGAGGAAAATTTTTGGGGTTTGAATTATATTTTTCTTCTTCAATAGTTAATTTTCTAGGTTCTGATTTTATCCAATATTTTAGGTCTTGTGATTTTGGAATTACCATTGAGTTTGCATTTATTAATTTCAAACTAATTTTTTTTTCTCCGTATGTATAAGATTCACCAAATTTTAATTCAATTTGTGAGTAGGTCATTATTGGGAAAACTAATAAATATATTAAGAACTTCATTTTGTGCGTTTTATGTTTGTGGTTTTTGCTAACTGCGGGCTTAATTGGACGAAAAGTTCAATTCAGACTAAACGAAGCGAATGCTTTTTCCACGAAACTAAATTACAAAAAAAATGTGGAGCGAAAAAGCAGTAGTGACTAAATATTTCAAATCTTTCAACTTATTTCAACTCCCGCATTGCGCCAAACCTATGTTAGCCGTAGTATTTTCTCATTCTAATTTGCTTTTCTTAATTATATGAATTCCACCAATACTATAAGCAATATTTATGGGAATTGGTTTTCCATCTAAATGAAAATTTCCATTTCCAAATGGTGTTATTCTTTCATCTATCAAAAACATATAATTTTCTTTGTCGGATAAAATTTCAAAATTGTTATTTGTTAATTCCACTTGTTCAATATATTCTATTAAGCCAAGTTCATATAGTTCTGGAATTGTAACTTTTTCGTTATTTAATTCGCAAACGTGTTTTTCTCCAAGTCCAGGCATTCCAAACCAAGGCATTGCTTGTCCAACTTGCAAAGAAATTTTTGACGTATCTCCTTGAAATAAAAAGTATTTTACTTTAAATGTCTCAAAATTTGGTGGTAGTGATTTTTTAGGAAATGGTTCTTCTGCTTTCCAAAAAAACATTACTTTATTTTGCCATTCTTGGTCATTTCTATCATCGCAAACTAAATTATCAGTCCAATAATGCATATAAAGTTGTCCATTTCGTAATAAAATTGTCGATTTCTCAATATTTTCCTTTTGTTCTTCGGTTAAATCTCTAATTATTTTGTAACCAATATTTTTACCTATTGAAATAAATTTTTCTCCTTTGTTTAGTTGAACTTTTTCATTAGCATTCAAGTTTTGAGTGTTTTTGGTTTGTATATTTCCAAAGAGTTTGTCAAAAAATCCCATATTTTCTTTTAACTGGTTATGTTGTCTTTATTTCTGTTCGGTCGGTTCTGCAATATTACGGCTAACGGGTTGCAGCTTGGCGAAGTGGCGGAAATCGAAGCGCAAATGTTCAGTTTTGCACAAAAGTTTAATCGAAGAACTGCCGTTGATTTTAGCACTAAACCCGCCATTTTGCCAAACTGCTGTTATCGGCTGGCAGTAATTTGTTTTAGGTCTTCAATTTTATTTGCAATTCCTCTTTCTTGGAATGGACTTGTCAAACTTAACATTACAACTTGTCTATTTTTCTTCCATTTTATTAAAAATATAAATGAAATTAATAGTAATACTTTTAATTCTTCATCATCGGACGTAATATATTCATCTTTAAGAATTTTATTTTCTGGCAAATTGATATCAATTACATTCGTATAAATCTTATATTCAGTATTAACTTCCTTTAGATTGAACTTTTCAATTTCTTTGGCAAGTAGTTCTTTTGATTCAAATTTTGGTAAATCAATTTTGTTTAAAACAAAAAACGTATCTGTCAAATAGTTATTAGTAGAAGCTATTTCAATTATTTGTGATTTATATTTGCTATTATTAATTAACTCTCTTGTTTCGTAATTTATTCGAATACCAACTATAATAATGTTCTCAACATCACCTATAATTTTTTCTAAGCCTTCTATTAATTGCTTTCTTTCAATTAGATATTTTTCTGTTCTAGCTATTAAAAAACTATTTGGAAGGAAATATTTAATTTTATTGTTAGCAATATGATGGGCGTAAACACTATCGAAATTTAAATGTGGGATATCATTTTCAGTAAATGATGATTTTGAGCTTAAAATCAATTCACCATTTATTGATGAAATCATTTTCTCATCAATATTCTCAAAGTTTTCTTCATTTTGAATGATTTTATATTCATCAAAAGCTTTGGAAATTATATCCGCTGAAACGTTCGCAAATTGACTTACTTTTTCTGTTGAAATTGGTGCATTTAATTTAGTTAAATCAATTTTCTCCTTGATTCTATTAGATAGTTCTTCAAATATATCTAATACTTCGTCTTTTTTAATTTTGTAATTTAAGACTTCAAGTAATTTTCCATTATCTAAGATAGTAGTTATACAATTCTTAAAATAAGGCAATCTGTCATTGTATGAATATAACTCTTGTAATTCATCAGTAAGGTTATGAAATATTTTAAAGTTTTGATAAATATATATAGTATTTTGAGTGAACTGTCTAACAAATAGAATAGAAATATATAAACATATGTTATGTGAAATATTTCTACTTGTTCCAAGATTGTCTAATTCCGGAAAATAAAATTTATAATCAATAGGTTCGTCTAAAGTTTTGAATTCATTGCTGAAATGGTTAAACCAATAGAATATCTCATCCATTGTTTGAGGAAGTAATGGATAGCTTGGTGGTTGAGTTTGTGAAAATGATAATATATATTTGATGCTTTGATAATTAGATTTGTAATATAGTAATCCACCCAAAGCATAGTTTAATTCCAAAAACATATTTCTTTCTTTTTCAACCTTATTAATTTCATCGATATTTTTAATACCCTTTTCGTCATACTCTGGCATTACATTTTGTAAACTATAATTAAAGTACTGAGAAGATGAAGACCAATAATTACTTATTAATTTATTGTATGAGCTAGACAAAACTAAATTTCTCCAAAGCCATTTATATGTATTTGGTTGAATTTTAGAAAACTGAAAACTTTCACCAATTAACCAATTACCTGAAGAAGCTCTATGTTCTAAAGCTTTTAATTTAGTATTAGAATTATTGATACCTGTTTGAATAATTTCATATGTAATATTATACAAATCAAAAGGATATTCTAATTCCTTGTTTCTGTATTCTTGAAATTGTTTAAAATAAAAATCTAAAAGTGATTCTTGAAGATGAATGTCTTGTTTCTCAATTGCATATAATGAAAATTCATTAATAGTTTTCAATAAATAAGTTTTAGATTGGTCATCATTTTCGGTAGTATTATGCTTTATGATAAGATATTTTAACAATTCTGAAGCTTTTCCTTGGTAGAGCATAATTTTATTTACCCATAAGAAAAATGTGAATGTCAGAAATACAGTGAAAATAAATACTAAAATATCAGCGGAATTTTCGATTAAACTATTGTTTTCAAAACATTTGATAGGAGCAAATGAAAATATTTGAAACACAAAGCTTATTAATGTAAATATCAGAATAATTTGTAGAATCGAAATTCTTCCTATAATTTTTTTATCGGGATATTCAGATTCAAATACATTTGGTAAATATTCAGAATTGTACTTTTGACCAATATTAGATATTTTATCTATTAGTATGGGATATGCGATACCTAATATTGCAATGTCAATTGCTACACAAATTTCAATTATATATTTCATTGATTAAGCGGTGTGTTTGGTTCTGCTTGCCGATAACGGTTCGGGGCTTTGCGTTCGGGCGGGCTTACAAAGCCGAAACTTTCTGCAAGATACTGATTTTATTTATATTACTAAACTTCGATTTTGCACTTCAGCCCGCCTGACGCAAAACCCGTGTTGTAGGCAGTGCATTTCGTCATACGGTTAGTTTTAATCTTATTTCGTCCATTTGTTGGTTTGTATAAATTAAAAGTGATTGTATTCCGATTTTAAATGCAATTTCATTTGAAGCTTTAAATAATCTCAACGCTTCTTTTAAATTTCCTTTCAATTTATAAACTCTCCCCATATCAGATAAAGTTTGTGCTTCTCCTGATTTGTTTCCTTGCTTGTCAATGTCAAGCGTAAGTGAGTAGTAATAAATTGCGTTTTCATACTCACCTTCTTTTTCATATAGCAGTCCTAAATTAGAAAGTGCGTCAGATTCACAAATCTTTTTTTCTCTGAACTCTTGCTTTCTGGAAATTAGTAATGACTTTTTTAAATTGATTAGAACTTTTATTTTGTTGGGTATATAAATATAAGAATAACCTAAGTTTGTAAATGTGGCGGCTCTACCATAATAAAAATTCTCTACTTCGCTAAATAGATCGCTTGCTTTTTCAAAACTTTTTATTGCCTTATCGTATTCTTTGAGGTCGTGATAAATTAGACCCATATTTGAGTACGAAGCTCCTTCTCCTCTTTTATTACTGTCTTCATTTGCTTCTAAAGCCTTTTGGTGATATTTCAAAGCAAGAGTAAAATTTGTTATTCTGTAAAACAATTGTCCGATTATGGTGAACTTTAAATAATGAGAATGAAATGCTTTAATCCACTTTTCAACGTGCATTTTCCACTTGTCATTGAAATCTGTTGTGCTTACATAATCGCTGTCTATGTTATTCCAAAACCATTCAACAAAACAGTCTGTGTTTACTTTAATTCTTTTTCCTTTATAATTTTTGAATGGATTTAGTTCCTTCTTTAAACCTATATCCTCAATAATCACACTGTCTTTATTTACAAGAACTTTATTATGCTCAATCAAATAAATACTTACTTGCGGATTGAAAACCTTTTCAATTTTTGGAACTATGTCAAAAATGTCTGAACAACTGTAGCCCAATATTAAAATTCGTTTTTTGGAATTTTGTGTTGCAAAAATCCTTTCTAATACTTTGTCTCTTTCTTTATTAAGACTTTTTTTTGTAATTGTTGATAGTGTTGTGCGAATTGATTCAATGTTGTCAATGCTACCGTGAACTTTAATAAGTTTACAACTTTTGGAAGTTGCATCAATTGTAGTAAATGATTCTTCGGTTCTAAAAACAAGTAAATCCTTTTTATTTTTTTCAAAAGCTCTTTCAATTAGCAAATCAAAATTGGTAGTATAAACTTCGTCTAAGAGTTTTTGATGATGGCATTTTGAAATCAGTAAATGATTAGTAGAAGGCTCTCCGTCTTTAAAAATATCAAGGACTTGATGTTCATTACTGTTTTCTAAAAATGTTTCAAAGAACATTTCAAATGGCATTGCTAAAGTCCAGTCAGAATGAATTAATTTGTCTTTGTCTTCTAAGTCAATTTCAAGGTGATTGAGAATTTCGTCAAGTATTGGAATAGCAGCAGGCAATCCAGAATTAATAGATATTCCTGCACCACAAAAAATTATGAGATTTCCATCTTTTTTTGATAATTCACTTATGGTATCGTCAATTGGAAAGTGCATTGTAAAATTAGGGTGTCGCTTTTGCATTGCCTACAACGTTTGGCGGCTTGGCGAAGGTGGGGATTAAATGGCACAATGTTTCAATTTAGCACAAATGTACATAAAATGCACAAATGTTCAAACTGGCACGGAAGCCCCACTTTCGCCAAACCCTTGTTAGCGGCTGTATTTATAGTCTGTCTATTGAATTTTTTATCATTGTATTCAGTTCGTTTAATGCGTGTTTTCTGATTATTTTTTTTCTATTCTGTTTTGCATTAATCTCTTTTGAAATTTTTGTATGCAATTTTAAAAGTATTTCTTTTTCTTGTCGTTGATGGTATTCTATTGTTACGTTTGAGTATGTTTTTTCTGGAAAGTATCTATACTCAAAGAAAAACTTTAATCTAAAAAGACTTTCGTTGTTAAGATTAAGAATTGTTTCAGCAAACTTTTTAGGATTCAATTTTGCCAACATAGGTGTTTGTTCAATGGTGTTTCCTAAATCTTCATTGTATTCTCGTGTTTTCTGATAAAGTTCATCAACGTTGCCATTCGTTATGTTGTAGAAAATGTCTTCAACAGCAACGGATGATTTATCGTGCTTAATTTTTTCTAAAATATCTCGTGTAAATTTTACAAGAGATTTAAATTCTTCGGTTTTATCCGAAGCATATGCTTTCCGCCAAGAACCCCAAGTAAGCATTGAAAAGCCTCTTTCGTCTTTAAACTCTGCAAGGTTTGTTTTCTTTATTAGATGTTTTGCTCTGTTGATTATTTGCAATTTACTTTTACCATTGTATAATTTTGCGTCTATAAGAGAAAACAAAATACCCGAAATGTGTAATATCTCAGTTATGTGAAAAACTTCTGTTGTGAAAAAACTTGTGCTAACGTTATCTAGCAAATTTGAAAAATCGTCATCGTCTAATAGCCGCCAAGACCAAAGTCTTTCCCAGTCTTTTTCTACTGTTCCTTTTGCATAAATTGTAGAGTTATTAATTTCTGAAACTATATCTGTATAGTCTCCGTTTTTTATGAAATCAATTAATTTGAAAGGCGTAAATAATTTTGTTGAATGTTGAAGTGTAAAAGTTGAAACAACTTCTTCATATTGCGTATATTTTCTTTCACTTTTATCATCAGATAAGAACTGCATTTGTTGAAATGTAGATATGTCTTCATTCCCTGTTTTAAATTCAAGAAAATAAATTAAGAAATAGCTCAAATAATTTTTTATTAACTCCGTATACTTTTCCTTGTCTTCTGATAGTTTTTTGTCTGTAAAATTGAATAACCTTTCAAAATCGTAAATAGCTCTTTGTAAAACTCTGAGATTTTCTTTTTTAGAAATGTCAAATGTTTTAATGATTAAGTCCTTTGATCCAATTAAATAGGGTTTCATTTCACTTGTAACAGAATCTAAAAAGAAATCAATAGCTTGTTCAGTGTCTGGTTTAATTTCAAATGTTTGTCCGATTATTTTCT
Source organism: Flavobacteriales bacterium UBA1937 (assembly GCA_002337005.1). Lineage (GTDB taxonomy): Bacteria > Bacteroidota > Bacteroidia > Flavobacteriales > Weeksellaceae > Cloacibacterium. The sequence goes on from DDFD01000037.1 coordinate 25,581, forward strand.
CTTTAAAAACGGGATATTTGTATTTACTGTCTTTTGTGTGTTCTTCGTCTATTTTATCTTCATCAGAAATCAAAATCACTTTGCATTGTGAATGTTCTACAAAGTCATTAATGAAGCCATAGAGTTCGTCAAGTGGGATTTTACAACGCTCAACATCGTCAAATATTAGAATGCGATTTCCTTTGATTTTGTCATTTGAGGATTTGAAAATGGAAATCGGGTCAAAATTTATATTGACACTGCCGTCAGCTTTATTGTCGTTGTCATAGTCAAAATCAATTTTTAATGTTGATTTGATGAAACCTTTGAAAATGTCAGTTGCGAATTTCGCACCTTTGGAATATAAAAATGGTGATATTTTGGCTTTTAGAGCTTCTATTATTTCACTTTTCTTAGCAACACCATTAAGTGAAACATAAATAGGTTTTAAATTTACGTCTCCTTCTTCAATTACTTGTGCGTTTTCCCATTCTTCAATTATTCCTCTAATGAAATATGTTTTTCCAGCACCCCATTTCCCTTTTAACATTACAGCAAAGTTTGGGTTTTGAGAAGCTACAAAATAGTTGAGGTATTCCTTTGTCGTCTGATTTGTCATTTAATTTAAGGTGTGTCGTTTAATATTGCCGCTAACACACAAATATACGAAACTTTTTTAGTCCTACAAATTTATTGCGTGTTGAATATCAGTTATTTAAAAAAATGTATATTTGCGTATTCCGTATATCAAAATGTAATGATATGAATAATACGCAATCAGTTTTTGACCCTAGTCTCTATGATATTTCCGTAGGTTCACATAAAAATAAAGCCGTAATTTGGCTTAGATTTCCTTTTGATCCGTCTTTGGTTATTGCACTTAAAAGCGTCACGAAAGCGTATTGGTCTAGAACACAAAAATCTTGGTATATCTTAGATACTAATAAAAACAGAGAAATTTGTAACCTCGAAAAAAAAATAATTGGGAAAGCAGCTTTCGAAAAAATAAGTCCAGAAAATTTTATAGAATTAGAAAAATTTAAAAATAGACTTATTTTAAAAGGATTTTCCTACAATACTATTAGAACCTATTGCAACGAATTTGCTCAGCTTTTGTATGCTTTAAAAAATAATCAGATACAGTTTCTTTCTAAGGATAAACTTCAAAGTTATTTTCTTTACTGTCATAAAGATCTCAATTTATCAGAAAACCAAATACATAGTAGGATAAATGCCGTGAAGTTTTATTACGAAAAAGTACTGCATCAAGAAAAAATGTTTTTCGATATTCCTCGACCCAAAAAACCGCAATTGCTGCCCAAATTTTTGAATACCGAAGAAATAAAGAAAATTTTCAAAGTAACCGAAAACCCAAAACACAAACTCATTCTTCAACTTTCCTACGGAATGGGACTTCGGGTAAGCGAAATTGTAAACCTGAAAATAGAGAATATTGATAGTGTTTCCAAAAAAGTAAGAATAGAAAAATCAAAAGGCAAAAAAGACCGTTATGTAAATCTTCCAGATAGCATCCTTACAGAATTGAGACAGTATTACAAAGAAAATCGCCCCAAAAAGTATCTCTTCGAAGGGCAAAACCAAGAGCAATATTCTATCAGAAGTGCTCAAAACGTTTTTAGAAATGCTATGCAAAAAGCAGGAATTCATAAAAAAATAGGAATTCACGGTTTGAGACATAGTTACGCAACTCATCTTTTGGAATTTGGAACAGATATTTCACTCATTCAAAAATTACTTGGTCATAATGATATCAAAACTACTTTAGTCTATACCAATGTTTCCCAAAAATCTATTTCTAGCGTGGTTTCTCCTTTAGACAGAATTTAGTAACATTGGCATCTAGTGTATTATATGAAAAACGAAACACAAAATTGCAAATTTTTTGTTATCAGATGGTTGCGTTTTTAAGACGCAAAGTTTTTACTTTGTTAACATTTCTTGCGCCTTTGCGTATTTTATAGTTAATAAATAATATAAAAAATACACTAAGAGTAAATATAATTATGTGATAATTCAAATCCATAGTTTTTTGTGAAGAATCAATGAATTTAGAATTTTTTAACTAATTTAAAATCAATTAAAAATCCATTTACAAACGACTACAAACGAATCTAAATGTATAAATACCGATTATTTTTTCTACTTCCTCACAACTTTGCAGCAAAGATTCGAGTGAAATACAGAACGACTCGTTTCTAACGTTTAATTTAAAAATTATTTATTATGTCTTTAAGAAACAAAGTGACACTTATTGGTCACACAGGAAAAGAAGTAGAAATCGTAAATTTTGAAAAAGGAAAAATCGCAAAAGTGAGCCTTGCTACTAATGATTACTACACCAATTCTCTTGGCGAAAGAGTAGAAGAAACACAATGGCACAATTTGGTTTTCAATGGTAAACTAGCAGACATTATGGAAAAATATGTGCAAAAAGGCAAAGAAATTGCCGTAGAAGGTAAACTAACTTACAGAACTTATGACGATAAAGACGGACAAAAACGCTTTTTCACAGAAATTAGAGTAGAAGAGCTGGTACTCTTAGGTACTAAATAAAAAACAATGATAACCTATAGTGCATTATATAAAAAATTAAACGCAAAGGCGCAAATGATTTGTTATTAAATGATTACGTTTTTATGGCGCAACGTTTTAACTTTGTTAAAATTGAAAATCTTTGATTTTCTTGCGCCTTAAAAACAGTTTTCAATGAAAATTTTAATTGCGCCTTTGCGTATTTTACTGTTAATGAATAATCTGAATGAATTTTGATAATGCACTACGGGTAATGATAACTATTTATTGCCTTGTCAATTTTTTGGCAAGGCTTTTTAGTTCTAAAATTTCATCTTTGTATTCAAAATCATTATTTTTGAAAGATGAAAATCAACATAAGACCAATCCAACCATCAGATAATGCGATTTTAGCCAAAATTATCAGAAGTTGTTTCCACGATTATGAAGTAAAATGTACCGCAGGAACCGTCTATCAAGACCCTACAACAGATGATTTATTCACGCTTTTTCAAACGCCAAAATCTCAACTTTGGGTAGCAGAATTAGAGGATAAAATTGTTGGTTGTTGCGGAGTTTTCCCTACCGAAAATTTGCCAGAAAATTATACAGAATTGGTAAAATTCTATATTTCCGAAAGTGGGAGAGGAAAAGGAATTGGCAGATTGTTGTTAGAAAAAACCATTGAATCTGCTCAAGAATTAGAATATTCTCAGATTTATTTAGAAAGCATTCCTGAGTTTTCTACCGCTGTTTCTATTTACGAAAAGCAAGGTTTCCAATTTCTAGAAAAACCATTAGGAAATTCTGGACACGATGGTTGTAATCTTTGGATGCTGAAAGAAATTAATGCTTTTTCATAAAAAATGATTGATAATTGTTAGAAATCAAAATGGTGTTTAAATTTAAGTTTCACCAATCGCCCAAAATCCATCATCCTACAAATATTTTTTCCGTATTTTTGCAAATCAATCATCAATTATCATTTATCAATTATAAAAAATGAAGCCTAGTTTAGCGAAAGGAACCCGAGATTTTACAGCACAAGAAGTTTATCGTAGAAAATACATTATCAATACTTTACAAAAGAATTTTGAATTGTTTGGATTTCAACCATTGGAAACACCAAGTTTTGAAAACCTCTCAACCTTAACAGGAAAATATGGTGAAGAAGGCGATCGATTGATTTTTAAAATCTTAAATTCTGGAGAAATTTTCAATGAAAAGTTAGAATTTACAACCAGACTTTGGATTGAATTTCAAAAGTCTTTTATACAAACAATAAAGTATATTGTTGATAAAATTGGAAATCAAGTTATTAATAATGATTCATTTTTAATTAATAATATTATAAAATCAAATTTCTTTAATTATTATCAGAATAATAAAGATTTTATTAATGATGATTTTAATTTTTTGAAGAAAGAAATTTTAAAGAAGATTGATGTTAATGAAAGAAATAAAGAAATTATAATAGATCTTTTAAATAAAAACTTTAAATATTTTCATATATTACTTTTTAATTATTTCATATCAAAGGATGCTAATTTAAATAATATAAAAATTAATTTAAGAGATAGAAATTTTAATTTTTTTCTTGATGAATTGACTATTAAGATATTCTTTGCTAACTATAATAAAATTAGAAATAATAGTAGAATAATACCTGAAATTTCAGAAAAAGCTTTAAGATACGATTTAACGGTTCCTTTTGCACGTTTTGTAGCCATGAATCAAGGAACGCTTACTTTTCCTTTCAAACGATACCAAATTCAACCAGTTTGGAGAGCAGACAGACCTCAAAAAGGACGTTTCAGAGAGTTTTATCAGTGTGATGCAGATGTAGTAGGCAGCGAAAGTCTTTGGCAAGAAGTAGAATTGGTGCAGTTGTATCTAAAGTCGTTCAAAGAATTGCAAATTCCTGTAAAAATCCATATCAATAATCGCAAAATTCTTTCTGGTTTAGCAGAATTTGCCCAAATTTCTGAGCAATTGATAGATTTTACCGTTGCATTGGATAAATTAGACAAAATCGGGAAAGATGGCGTGGTAAAAGAACTTCAAGAAAAAAATATAGCTGATGAAGCCATAGAAAAACTAAGTTTTCTTTTTGAAAATAAACCTCAAACCGAAGTTTTAGAAATTCTTAAAACCAATTTTGCCAACGTAGAAATCGGGAAAAGTGGAGTAGAAGAGCTAGAATTTGTCTTAGAAAATTGTAAAAATTTAGGAATTGAAGAGGAGTTGGTTTTTAATATCACTTTGGCTCGTGGTTTAGATTATTATACTGGTGCTATTTTCGAGGTGAAGGCACAAGGTGTAGAAATGGGTTCTATTGGCGGTGGCGGTAGATATAACAATCTTACCGAAGTTTTCGGAGTGAAAAATATTCCAGGAATTGGAATTTCTTTTGGGTTAGATAGAATTTATCTCGTGATAGAAGAACTAAATCTTTTCCCACAAAATTCAGAAAGAAAAATAGAATATCTTTTTGCCAATTATGGTGAAAAAGAAGCTGCAGAAGCGATGAAAGTTTTATCAAAATTGAGAGATAAAGGGATTGCCGCAGAAATTTATCCTGAAAGTACAAAACTTAAAAAACAATTTACCTACGCTGAAAAGAAAGGCATAAAAAATCTTATATTTCTAGGAGAACAAGAACTATCAGACGGAAATATCACCATTAAAAATCTAGCTTCTGGAGAGCAAAAGACAATGAAAATTGAAGAGTTTTTAGAATCTTAAATCGAAATCAAAACCAAATGATAGCCGATGAATATTGTATTAGAATGTAATTCTGAAAAAGAAGATATTAAAATATTGAATAAAATAATATGGAGTAATTATCAGAAACGATATCTTATTTATACTTTATTTTTGTTTATAGGAGCCATTGTACTTTTAATTTCTGGATTTCAACAAGATTATACATTTTTATCTGCAATTGATATTAATGGAGATTTTAATCGCAAGAATATTTATCAATATAATTTTGATTTGTCTATAGCTTTTGGAATATCTTTATTGTTTATTGTTCTCGCTTTTATTAGTGTTTTTTTAAAGCAAAGGAAAAAATTTAATTTACAAGTACAAAGTTTAATCAAAATAATTGATAATAAATCAACTAGAGTTATTACTGATGAGTTTTATGAGTACAAAACTTCAATTTTTGAGAGAAAATATAAATGGGAAGCTTTTGTAATATATAATGTTTTGGGAGACTATTTGGTTTTTAATGTGATTAAGAAAGACAATAGTTATTCAGATTTTATTAATCTGAAACTTCTAGGTGAAGTTGATAAAAAATTAATTTTTGATCATTTGAAAAATATAAAATTAGATGAAGAAATTCTGAAATAATAAAAAAAGCCATCAAAACGATGGCTTTTATTTATTGATTCTGAAACTCAGTTTTTACCTCTTCTATTTTTTCCTCAGCTTTATCTTTCAGGTCTTCCATTTTAGTTTCTGCCTGAGATTTGTACTCATTGTACTTATTTTCTGCTTGATTTTTAAGGTCTTCTGCTTTTGTTTTTAATTCATCACTAAATTTATTGATGTTATCCTTAGCATTGTTGATAAAATCATTTACTTTTTGTTTTTCTTCTGGGGTTGCTTTTTTATATCTCCAAAAAGCTAATGCGCCTAATCCAGCCAATAATCCGAATATTTTTACTCCTTTTTTCATGACATTTAATTTTTAAATTAATATTTTGTGATTGATGTTTACAAAGTTAGTGCTTTAGTGTCCTATAAAGTTACATAATTTATTGTAAACATTATAAAATTTATAGAATAAATTTATCTTAGTTTTAAATACTTAATTATTTAAAAATCAGTATTTAATAAATAAAGGATGCTGGTTCATCACTTTCAAGTGTATGATTGGTCACTTTATTCTTATTTTAAGAGAACGGTGCAATTTGAGAAGGGTAAATTATAGAATTACTGAATTATTAGAAAAAAAGACCTGTAATTTTATTTGGTATTAGCTAATAAATAATGAATTTCTATCTCAAAAAGTTCATCAAAAGATGAAAATATATTTTTTAGTTTCAAAAAAATGATTATATTTGAGTCATAATCTGAGTTTGATTATAAAAATACAATGAAAAAATGTTCCTCTCGTGAAAGCGAGAGGAATTTTTGTTAAAAAAAGTGCTTCTCAAAAATATGGGAAGCACTTTTGCTATTTTATCATCTTAGTCTTAACCTAAGAACGGATATTTATAATCTGTAGGAGATAAGAAATTTTCTTTGATGCTTCTAGCAGAAACCCAACGCAGAAGATTCATTTTAGAACCTGCTTTGTCATTGGTTCCAGATGCTCTAGCTCCACCAAATGGTTGCTGACCAACCACTGCACCTGTAGGTTTATCATTAATATAGAAATTACCAGCCGCATTTTCTAGCGCTTTGGTAGCTTCATTAATTGCATATCTATCTTGTGCAAAAATAGCTCCTGTTAAAGCATACGGAGAAGTTTCATCTACTAATTTTAAAGTTTTTTTCCAGTCTTTATCTTCATAAACGTAAAGCGTAAGAATAGGACCGAAGATTTCTTCTTCCATACTTTCGTAATGAGGGTTGGAGGCTTCTATTACGGTAGGTTCTACAAACCAACCTTTTTTATCATCACAACCTCCACCAAAGATTACTTTGGCTTCTTTAGATTTTTTTGCTCTTTCTATGTAACCTTTGCATTTCTCGAAAGAGTTTTTGTCTATTACTGCATTTACAAAATTAGAAGGATCTTCTGGCGTTCCTACTTTAATGTCTGCCAATTGTTCTCCCATTATTTTTTTTACTTCCTTCCAAATAGATTTTGGGATATAAGCTCTAGAAGCGGCAGAACATTTTTGACCTTGATATTCGAAAGCACCTCTTACCAATCCTGTAGCTACCTGAGCAGGAATAGCAGTAGGATGTGCTACTACAAAATCTTTACCACCAGTTTCGCCTACAATTCTTGGGTAAGTTTTGTATTTGTGTATATTTTCCCCGATTTGTTTCCAAAGGCTTTGGAAAACGTTAGTAGAACCCGTAAAATGAATTCCAGAAAAATCAGGGTGCTCTAGAATTTGTTTAGATGTTTCAGCTCCATCAGAAAATACCATATTGATAACACCAGCAGGTAAACCAGCTTCTATCAAAACATCCATAATTACTTTCGCAGAGTAGATTTGCTTATCAGATGGTTTCCATACAACTACATTGCCCATCATTGCCATAGAAACTGGTAAATTAAGAGCGATAGCAGTAAAGTTAAACGGTGTAATAGCATAGGTAAATCCTTCTAAAGGTCTGTATTCTGAACGATTCCATATTCCTGCATCAGAAATAGGTTGCTCAGCATACAATTCCGTCATAAATTGTACATTAAATCTTAGGAAATCTATGGCTTCGCAAGCACTATCTATCTCTGCTTGGAAAACGTTTTTCCCTTGTCCTATCATTGTAGCCGCATTTATTCTATCTCTGTATGGTCCTGCTAATAAATCTGCAGCTTTTAAGAAAATAGAAGCTCTCTGCTCCCAAGGTAAATTAGCCCATTCTTCTCTAGATTTTAGACAAGAATTGATGGCTTCAGTAACTTGCTTTTTACCACCTTTGTAGTAAAAACCTAAGTTATGTTTGTGGTCTTGTGGAGAATGTAAGGTAACTTTTTCATCTGTTTTTACCTCTTTTCCGTTAATAACCATTGGGATTTCTACTTTTTCTTTCCACATTTTTTTGTAAGTGGAAATTAAAGATTTTACCTCGTTAGAACCTGGAGCATAGCTTCTTACAGGTTCGTTTTTAGGAGTTGGTACTTGCGAAATTGCGAATGACATATTTATTAGATTAAAATTTTAAACGTTATTTTTTTGAATATTTCACAAATTTACAATTAATAAGAGAGTTCTACAATATACAAGCTATAGATTCTATTTATTTTAACTGATAATTATGAAAAATTTAACGAGATAAATATAATTCAAATCTCATTAAAAGTTCATTAATTTGTTATAAAAAAAGACATGAAGAACAAAAAAATATTTTTAGTTTTAGGAATGGCAGCATTAGCTTTAGGAGTATTTCAATCTTGTAGCGGTGTAGGGATTCCTGATGGAGTAAGAGCTGTGCAAAATTTTGAAAAAGATAAATACCTAGGAAAATGGTACGAAATTGCCAGATTTGATTATCGTTTCGAAAGAAATCTAGACAATACCACTGCAGAGTATTCTGTAAATGCAGATGGTACGATTAAAGTGCTGAATAAAGGTTATAATTTTAAAAAGCAAATGTGGGATTCTGCCGAAGGTAAAGCAAAATTTGTAGGTTCAGAAAACGAAGCCAGATTAAAAGTTTCTTTCTTTGGACTATTCTATGCAGGTTATAATGTGGTAGATATAGACAAGGATTATCAAACAGCTTTGGTCTATGGTAGCAGTACAAAATATATTTGGATATTATCTAGAACAAAAACCATAGATAATGACACTAAAAATAGATTGATACAAAAAGCTAAGGAAGATGGTTATGATGTTTCTCAATTTATTTGGGTGAAACATGATTAGGGCTAAAAATATTCTTGCCCATTTGTTTTGAAACCAACAAATGAGCAAGAGATCACACTGATAAAGATTTATTTTTAATTTCTAAAACATGCAGACCACGCATTATTTTCATATGCTTTTATACAATTAGTAGAAGTATCATATATAATCATACCGTTTATAGGTGAAGAAATAGCACTAGTGGTAGTTCTGGTTAATAATAATGCCATATCAGACGATTTTAGTTCTAGCAATGCACTTGTTTCAGGAGTTGACTGGGTTACACCTAAATTTCCGTTATTAACAAGTGTAAGCATTTCTATGGGCGTAGTTGCACTATTATTAACTTCTAATGCTTTAGTAGCAGAAGTATTATTTTTTGTTACTATTTCTAAAGTGGCGGTAGGTGTTACTGTACCAGTTCCTATCCCTACTTGAGCCTTAACAGAAGAAATAAAGCCTAATAATATGATGATTAAAATATTTTTTTTCATAATAGTTTATTTTAAAAAAGCTATTGATTGCTATGAGAATTAATTTTGAGTCTCATAGTATTTTATTCTTTTTCTAATTAGTATTTAAAACAGTTATAAAAAATAGTTGCTTTAGTGGTGTTACTGACTACATTGTATCTAGCAAATTTTCCATCGCTTCTTAAAAAGTAACTAGTTGTTGTCGTAGAAGTAGGGTACGCAAGACCGCCCGATGCATTACTCTGATGAGGCCACAATACACCTATATAATTAGATCCTTTGTATTTAACCGCAACATTTAGTCCGTTAAAATAAGAGGAGGTGCCAAGAGAAGTACTTCCTACAGGTGGTATTGATGCACCAGTAAATTGGTCTGTCAGGAATGAATCTACTAGTGGCATTGTTTGAGATGTCGTTATGTTGATTGGTGCTTGTGTAGTATAAGTTCCTGTTGTGTAAACCAAGTATATCTCCCCAGAATCTGTTAAGCCAAAATACGTATCATATCTTAGCATTATAATTTGTTTGAAACTTAGAGCTTGTGTTGCAGCATTGGAATTGGCAAGCGTATATACAATGGATGTATCACCTTGAGAAGCTGCTCTTTTATCGTATATTTGTGCATAGTACAACTTTCCGTTATCTCCAAGAATAAATTGATTCACAGTATAATCATTTCCTTGTGGCGTCATAACAGCAGTTGCCTTTACTCCACCCGGAAGTGATGACAGGAAATAATTTCCGTTATCTGGATTCAAAGAAACAATTCTACCATCTGCAGTAACAAAATTAAAATGGTAAAATGCATTATTTGTACCAGGTGTACTGTTTGCATTGACATAATAGTATGCGGAAATTGTAGGTAGCTTGTCTGTTGTTTCTTTTATAGTGGTTCCTAACTGTGTAAGTACATTATTTAAGATGGTAGCAGGCAATGGTGTAGCATTGTTAATTAGCGTATTGCTTGCTGTTCTCAATAGTGTTTTTACATTGGTGGGTGTAGCCGTTTGCAGGTATGTAGATCCCGATGAGGCACTCAAACCTCCCCAGGTATAAAATAAATTATCTGCCTTGTTATAGGCAATATTCAACATAAATGCCCCGGTTGCCCCATTATTTATTTGGTATTGAGTAGTAAACCATCCCCAGTTGGTAGCAGTTTGAGTTCCGACAGCAGAATAGGCATTTATTTCATACATTGGGAAAGCTGGTTGTCCCGCAGTGATTTGTGCATCTGTAGGCGGAGTTTTGTTTACAGCGCTTGGCCCCATAATTAGAGGATATTCGCAAGTAGGACAAGTTTGGTTTCTTATTCCATTCCAAACCACAATTTTACCATCATTGCTTAGCATAGTGAAAGTAGAGCCTACTTTTCCTGAGTCGAAATTAGTATTGGTAAACTGTTTCCAGGTAGTGGTAGGATACATCTGTGTAACACGATTTACGGGTGCTGTATGAGCAAAATACTGATTCAGCCCTACATCTGACATTGCTGTAACTTCGCCATAGTAAGATTCATCTAAAATATATCCCGTGTTAGAATAGAATTTCCCTGTTTGTGAAATAAAATATGCACCATATTCTTGATCGTGATAAGGTTGCCCATTTGCAAAACTGTCTAACCCAAAAGTTTTGATGTTTTCCAATTCTCCACTCTCGCAGGAAGAACCTGCTCCTGATGTAGAAGGATTTGATGTGCTTCCTCCTCCCGAAAGACAAGAAGACCAAGCACCATTTTCATAACCTCTTACACATTTTAGCGCAATATCATAAACCATCATTCCGTTTACAGGAAAACTTACATCTGAAGCATTTGCTACACGTGTAAGAAGCAAGGCTTTATCTGTTGCTCTTAATTCCATTAGAGCACTAGCTTCTGGATTAGGCTGGTTAATGCCTACTTGACCATTGTCTAGCACCGTAAGCATTTCTGTATTACTAGAGTTACTTATTTTTAATGCTTTTGTACTTGCATTGTTTCCTTTAGAAACAATATCTAAAGTAGCACTTGGTGTAGATGTATTTATCCCGACAAATCCTGATTGTGCATTTATAAATGCAGTAGTTGCTATATTAAAAAATAAGAAATATAATTTATTATTCATTTGTATCTCTGTTTTTGGTTGTGTTTAATTTATTATTATCGGGGTTTTGATTTTGTAAAAGATTTTATTAGGGAGGAGGTTTAATATGATTAACTTTTTTTGGAATATTTGATATAGAGTTAATAATATCAGAGTTTATTCTTTTAGAATTGAAGTCCTGATCTATGTAACTGAAAGTTTTAGGACTCTTATAAATAAACTTGAAATTATTATTTATGAGATATTTGTTTTGTTTGCTGAAAATTGTAATTTTTTGGTTACCTTCTTTATTATTTAGGATAGGATAGAGATGTGTAATTTCTTTTTCATTATATTTTTTTAATTTGGGATTCCTATCTATAATTGTATTTACGTCATTATTATAGATAATTACACCTCCTAAAACGTAGATTGAAAAATTTTCATTGTTAAAAACGTGCTGGTATTGATCTTTAGACTTATTTAAAGTTTTGGCTTTAAATGGATAAGATAAATTACAAAGAATAAAGAATACTAGAATAGCCCTAATATTCCCAAAATTCAGTTTTGGATTTTTCTTCTTTGTTATCATTTTGTGTTTCTAAAACTTAGTTTAAGATTCCAAATGCAAATTTATCTTGAAAAAACTGTTTTATCACTTAAATTAATACACATAAAGATGTGGGGTGTATTGTATGAGCATAAATTGAAAAAAACATTCTTTTTCTCAAGAATATTTAGATTTTTGATGATAACTTAGAATCTCGTAGTTTGATAGATTATGAAATAGATGGCCAAAATAATTTTTGTTTTTGCAATCACAAAAAAATTGAATAAACCTTAAGTAAAATATTTAGATTTAAAGATGATTTTGAAAAAAAAAATTAATAAAAGCAAAGAACTCAAGCCTAAAACTTGAGTTCTTTTTTTATTATTTCTGTATAAATGAAATGTTTCTTCTGTTTTTGGATTTATTTATTTCCTTTGGTAAATAACCAAAAAATTAATCCAATAACTGCAATTACCAAGATAAATCCCCAATACATCCCTGCCTTAAAAATAGTTTTTACCGCTTCGCAACTGGTAAGTGTGGTAAGGATCAATAGATATGATACGAAGAATGTGTATTTTTTCATAACCATAAGATTTAAAAAATAACTGGATTTACATAAATCCAATTATTCTAATGATTCATTTATTTTTCTTCTCTGAAGTAATGTCTTAATTGCCAAGCCATTTTTTCGTGGTTTTGCATTAATCCTGTTAAGAAATCTGCGGTGCCTTTATCATTATATTTTTCTTCGCAATCGTCTATCGCTTTTCTTAAAGATTTAATGATGGTTTCGTGATCTACTAGCGTTTCTTTTAGCATTTCTGTATTGCTAGGGATGTTTCCTGGTTTCTCTTTTAGCTGAGAGTGTTTCGCAAACTCTGTGGTGGTGCCAATTGCAACTCCTCCAAGGGTAGAGATTCTTTCTGCGATGTCATCTATGGCTTGTTCTAAAGCTTCGTATTGTTTTTCGAAAAGTAGATGGTATTGCATAAAATCTGAACCAGAGAGATTCCAATGGAATTTTCGTAGTTTAATGTAAAGTACATTTCCGTCTGCCAATACTTTGTTTAAAGTTTCATTTACTTTTTTTAGGTTTGTGGCAGTAATGCCGATGTCTATTTTCATAATAATACTATTTTGTGATTTGTTAGTTGCAAATGTATCATCATTATATAGGCTAAGGCTTACAACTTATTCATTAATTTTTATATTTTTTTACTCATTTACGATTTACCTTCCACCATCTTACTTCTTCAGTACCTCATCCAAAAACATCAAAGTATGTTGCCAGGCTCTTTTTGCCATTACAGGATTATAATCTTTAGATTCTGGACTTGTAAAAGTATGTTTAGAATAAGCATAAGTATAAATTTGCCAATCAGCTTTTCCATCGTTCATTTCTTTAATAAGAGCGTTCATCATTTCTTGAGGTACGCTTTGGTCTTCAGCAGGATGTTCAATTAAAATTTTAGTAGGTAAAGAACCATTAGGTCTTGAAGCATCTTTGCCTAAACCACCGTGAATACTGATAACTCCAGCTACAGGGAACTGAGCTCTGGCAGCTTCTAGTGCGCCTGTTCCTCCGAAACAATAACCAATAACTGCGATTTTATCTGCGCCAGCTTTTTTGAGCTGTTCTAGTGCTAAACCAATTCTTTTTTGATAAGCCTGATAATCTTGTTTGTATTGTCCTGCAATTTTGGCAGCGGCAGTGTTATCTGTTGGTACATTTCCTTCACCATAAATATCTGCAATAAAAGCGATATAACCTTCTTTTTCTAAATCTAGCGCAGCTTGTTTGGCTTCTTGGTCTATTCCTTTCCAAGCAGGTAATATAAGTACGCCTTGTAGTTTTTTACCAGAGTTAGAAGTTACCAAGCCATTCAGTTTTTGGTTACCATCGGTATAAACTACTGGTTTTAATTGTTGAGCAGAAACACTGAATAGTACAAGTGTAAAAAGCCCAAAGGAAAATAATTGTTTCATTTTTATAAATTTTATTGAGGGAAGTTATGGATTTATTTTGATATAAAGCAATTGCGAGAAGTACAAGCCGAAAAGCTTTCTGTAGCTAGTGAGGTTAGAGAAGGCTGTGTCTTTTTTTTAAAATAAAATAAAAAATTTTTATTAAATTATTTTTAATTTTTTAATCATAATTAAAAATAAACACTAAATTTGTTAACTGTAAACATTTTATTTTATTAATTTATTAAAAATAATATTTATGGTAAAAAAACTACTAACTTTCGTGGTATTGATTTCTATACAATCAATCGCGCAGACCTTCACTTCCGGAATGATAGAGTATGGAAATGGGTCTTCTAATATTTTCAGTACAACCAGTATTGGCCCTGATGGTAAATTCTATTGTTTTTTCAATGATGGTAATTTTACACACAGTAGTAACAATGTAAATCCTGTTTATCGATTGGTAAGGTGGGAACCTAGTTCTTCTACTTGGGCAAGTATTGCTAATCTAGATGCATCTGTAATACCAGGAGTAATTATTTCATCAACTTATACGATGTTTAATGATGGCATGGCTATGGAGGTAGATGCTTCTGGCGGTTATCATATTTTGATGAATTTATATACCGCTAATGGTTCTGAAATTAAATATGCTTATAGCAGTAATGGTACTGCTTGGACCTATACCAGTATTGATAATTCTAATAATCAAACCAACTATTCTTACTCTAATTTACAAATGAAGTTAGATAGCTCTAATAGACCTCACATTTATTACCTCATCAAAAATATTGGTACTAATGGTATCTCTTCTAGAGTTTATACAATTATTCATAAATACTATAACGGGAGTTCTTGGGTTTCAGAAACTGCTTATACCCAAACAGGGGGCAATGGTACAGGGGCTAATGAACTTAATATGATGTCTGCCTCATTAGATAGCAATAATAAGTCTCATATTGGTTTTGTGGCAGAAACTAATGGCAGTGGTACAGATGGCAGCCTTTTGTATACTAACAATGTATCTGGTTCTTGGTCTGCACCAGTATTTTTGGCTACAGGAGCTACAGGAAATCCTGCAGCTGATAGAGTCTATATTCTATCCGATACCAATAATAAGCAGCATATTGTATATAGAGACAATTCTACTTCTCTCAAGGTGAAATATACTACCAATAAATCTGGAACTTGGAGTGGAGGTCAGATTAATAATAATCTTACTTCGGGTATTATGTCTTCAACTGATGGTTACTATAGCTTTACCAGAAATAATTATAATGATTTACTTTTGGTGTATAATGCTTCTACTTCTACTACTAATACTGGGCAAGTTAACTATGCATGTTTATTTAACAATGGTTCTAATTGGCAGATAGGAAATATTTTTACTGGAAATAGCAGAACAGGTCAGTATATCTCTGCTAAATATACCAATGCCAATAGTCTGATGGTGACTTTTGATCATTTTACAGGTACTGGAAGCCCTAGTTATGGCCCACCTAATAATCCTAGACAGCTGCAGTATGCTACTAGCATCGTTAGCAATTTATCTACCGTTGAGACTCAAAAAAGCGAGATAAAAGTATATCCTAATCCTGCGAAATCATTTGTTAATGTAGATGTTTCTAAGTTGACCAATGTAAGTCTGCAGATTCTAGATATGAGCGGAAAAGTCTTGATGAATGATCAGCCAAAATCTAATGCTAAAGTAGATGTTTCTGCATTGTCTCCAGGGGTATATATCATTAAAGTGATTTCTGACCAAGGAATCAAAACATCCAAAATTGTAAAACAATAGATAGACTAAATAATAATTGAAAATAGGCTGTTTCACTATTGAGACGGCCTATTTTTATGAAGTTTTTTGAATCAAATTAAAGATGGTATTCAGGTTATTAACTTGTTTATATGTTCTTTGATTTATCCTTATCTAAATTAATTGCATTCTTCAGATACAAAAAGAATGATTTCGTAATAACTTTGTATAGAAAATCTCTATAAAATGGAAACAAGCTACATTAGTCGACAAAAAATAGAAAGAGGCGAAGAAATAAAGGGAGAAGACATCAGAGAGGGCGTTTTTACCCTCATTCAAACTCAATACCCAGAATTTAGCAAAAATGATTTTATCTCTATTTCTGAACTCAACCAGTACCGAAGGTTATACCTTACCTCTTTAATCACCGAAGAAAGGGGAGAGCTGGCTGCCATAGACCAAGATGTGATGAATGCCATTAAAAATAACGCTATTTTATCAGAAAACATACAAGACGAAATAGAATCTGAACTTACTTTTGGCGAAAAAATAGCAGACCAAGTAGCAGCATTTGGCGGGAGTTGGACTTTTATACTCGCGTTTTTCTTTTTTATCCTGATTTGGATTTTTGTCAATATTTGGTTTCTCAATTCCAAAGCTTTTGATCCTTATCCTTTTATTTTACTCAATTTATTGCTTTCTTGCCTAGCCGCCATCCAAGCGCCCATTATTATGATGAGCCAAAACCGACAAGAACAAAAAGACCGCATAAGAGGAGAACACGATTACAAAATTAACCTAAAAGCCGAATTAGAAATTAAACTTCTGAGCGAAAAAATAGATCACCTTTTGGTGCATCAAAACAAAAAATTATTAGAAATTCAAGAAGTTCAAACCGATTATCTAGAAGACCTGATGAAGGTGCTTAAAACTAAATAACAAATTTAATCTTGTGATTTGAGTTTTTTGGCATAAAAACTTTTTTTCCTTTAAAAAAAGAACATTAGCAAAAATAGTAATCATTAAAGGGTTTTTTCAGGATTTCCGTATGATTGTTTTAGAAGGTTTTTATTATATTTGAAGGTTGAATTATAAAAACAGATGAAGCCAAAAGAAATAAAAGAAAAACTATCAACTATTGCGATAAATGCTGACAAGGAAAATTTTATTTATGATTTTCTAATGGCTTTTGGTATTTCAAAAAATGCAGTTACCAGATTAAAAAAAGGAGATTCTAATCTTTCAAAAAAGGAAGGAGAATTGCTTTACAAAAACAAAATATTTTTTAAAGAAGAAACTACTGAAAATCTTTTAGACGCTATAGACGAAGCCACTAAAGACGACAAGATTCTAAAACACAATCCTCGTTTTATTGTGGTTACAGATTATGAAACCGTGGTGGCGGTAGATGTAAAACTAAAAGTAAACAAACGATTTTCTTTTGCCGAACTTCCTCTGCAGGCAGATTTTTTTCTGCCTCTTTCTGGTGCAGAGATTTATAAAGTTTCCACTAATAACAAAGCAGATAGAGACGCCGCCTATCAATTAGGGAGATTGTATGAAATATTAGTAAATGATAATCCAGATTGGTTGGCAAATGGAAGCCATCATCTCAATTTATTTCTTTCCCGTTTGTTGTTCTGTTTTTTTGCCGAGGATACAGGCATTTTTGAGGTAGAAAGTATTTTTACTGAGACTTTAGTCAACAACACTAAAGACGATGGTTCTGATGTTGCTGAGTTTTTAAATACTTTATTTAAAAAGCTGAATAGCAAAACGGGTGATTTTCCAGAATACCTTAATTCATTTCCTTATGTAAATGGTGGACTTTTTAAAGATGATATCATCAGTCCGAAGTTTAGTAAAAAAGCAAGAAATATATTGGTAGAATCTGGTGAACTGAACTGGAGTGAAATCAATCCGGATATTTTTGGTTCGATGATACAGGCGGTTGCAGACCCTGAACAAAGAAGCAATTTAGGAATGCATTACACTTCTGTTGAGAATATTTTGAAACTTATTAAGCCTTTATTTTTAGATGAGCTCGAAGACGAGTTCGATAAAAATATGGAGAATCCAAAAGGTTTAAGAAAATTAATTGACAGAATTTCTAAAATCAAATTCTTTGACCCAGCCTGCGGAAGCGGAAATTTCCTCATTATTACCTACAAAGAAATTAGGAATCTTGAAGTTAAGATTATTCAACAACTTATTGCTTTAGAAAATGCCAGTTTATTTGGAGGTCAAAGTTTTGTGAGCAATATCAAACTCTCGCAATTCTACGGAATAGAAATAAAAGATTTTGCCCACGAAATGGCAATTCTTTCTCTTTGGTTGGCAGAGCATCAAATGAACCTCTATTTTGATGAAAAACTGGAAGGCTTTGGGAAATCTGAACCTATTTTACCATTAAAACAAGCAGGAAATATTGTGGCAGGAAATGCAGCCCGCATAAATTGGGAACAAGTTTGCCCTAAAAATGAGGGCGACGAAATTTATATTATTGGGAATCCGCCGTATTATGGTGCTAGAAAACAAGATGGGAATCAAAAATTAGATATTGAATATGTTTTTAAAAAAGACATAGGAATAAACAATTTAGATTATATAGCAATTTGGTTTTACAAGGGTGCAAAGTATATTGAAGATTTTAATGCTAAGATGGCTTTTGTTTCTACTAATTCTATATGCCAAGGAGAACAGGTGTCATTATTTTGGCCAAAAATATTAGATTCTGAGATAGAAATCTTCTTTGCTCACCATTCGTTTAAATGGACTAATAATGCTATTGGTAATGCTGGAGTTACAGTTATTATTGTTGGATTAAGAAATAAGACTTCGCAATCAAAATATTTATATGATAATAACATTAGAAGAGAATCTAAAAACATTAATGCTTATCTGTTGGATAGCAGCGATATTTATATTTATCCACGTTCCAAACCTTTATCTAAATTAACTGAAATGAATTTTGGAAGTATGCCTAATGATGGAGGTTTTCTAATTTTTTCGGATTTAGATTTGGATAATTTTAAATCAATAAAGTCTTCGGATTTATTTATTAAAAAATTTATGGGTGGATATGAGTTTTTAAATGGTATAAATAGATATTGCTTGTGGTTTGATTCTGAAAATTATAAGAATTTTATTGATGAAAAATTAATTAATGATAGATTTTTGGAAATAAAAAGACTTCGTGAAAATAGTAAAAGAATAGCGACCCAAAAGTTAGCTGATATTTTCTATTCATTTGGAGAAGTACGACACAAAGAAACAGATTCAATAATTATTCCAGCCACATCATCTGAACGAAGGGAATATATTCCAATGGGATTTTTAGATTCAGATACAATAATTTCTAATTCTGCAATGGCAGTTTACAATGCCACCCCTTGGCTTTTCGGAATTCTCCATTCCAAAATGCATATGGTTTGGGTAGATGCAGTCGGTGGAAAATTGAAAACAGATTATAGATATTCAGCTAAATTGTGTTATAATACTTTCCCGTTCCCAGAAATCAGCGAAAAGCAAAAACTCACCATTAATGAATATGTTTTTGCCATTTTAGATGAACGTGCTAAATATCCAGAAAAAACAATGGCTTGGCTCTACAACCCCGAAACAATGCCTAAAGAACTGAAACAGACACATCAAAATCTGGATAAAGCCATAGAAGAAATCTACAGAATGGGCAATCCTTTTACGTCGGATGCGGAGCGTTTGGAGCATTTATTTAAACGTTATGATGAGATGATCAAAAAGGACACACTATTTGCGAAGCAAAAGAAAACAAGAAAGAAAAAATCAGATTTATCTTAAGTAACATTGTCAGTCTGAGCTTGTCGAAGACTTAGATTATTAAGAAAATCAACAATTGTAAAAAACAAAATGGAAAAAGAAAATAATAGCGATTATATAAAACCCATCAACTTGGTAAAGGTTGAATATGACCAAACTGGGCAAAGCAAAAAGACCAACGAAATGGGGATGCGTGAAATGCAGGCAAAAGCATATGAAGCCAGAACGGCAAAATACCTTTTGCTAAAAGCGCCTCCTGCTTCAGGAAAGTCACGGGCTTTAATGTTTATTGCATTGGATAAATTAATCAATCAAGGGATTAAAAAAGTTATTGTAGCGGTTCCAGAGCGTTCGATTGGAAATTCTTTCAGCCCTACGGAATTAAAGAAATATGGGTTTTATGCCAATTGGGAACCCAATCAAAAATACAATCTTTGCACACCGGGAAGCGATGTTGGTAAAGTAAAAGCATTTCATCAGTTTTTACAAAGCGATGAAAAAGTATTGATTTGTACACACGCCACTTTGCGTTTTGCATTTGAAGGATTAGATGAAAAACAACTGAATGATTGTTTGGTAACCATTGATGAATTTCACCACGTTTCAGCTGATGGCGATAATAAATTAGGAAATGTGATGCGCAATATAATGGCTAATTCTAAGGCTCATATTGTAGCAATGACGGGCTCTTATTTTCGTGGAGACAGTGTTCCTGTTCTATTACCGGAAGATGAAGAAAAATTTGTAAAAGTGACGTACAATTATTATGACCAATTGAATGGCTACGAATATTTGAAATCTTTAGGTATTGGTTATCATTTTTATCAAGGAAGATATTATAAAGTTCAGCCAGAGCGTAATATGTCGGCTTTAGAAGAAATTTTGGATGAAGATTTAAAAACAATTATTCATATTCCAAGTGTTAACTCGGCAGAATCTTCTAAAGAAAAATATGAAGAAGTAAATCACGTTATAGACTGCATTGGCGATTTAGAATATCAGGATTCGGAAACTGGCGTGTTGTTTGTGAAAAGCAAGCGAAGCGGAAGGATTCTAAAAATTGCAGATTTGGTAAACGACAATCAAAAAGAAAGAGATAAAATTGTTGCTTATCTGCGTGGTGTAAGTTCACCCGATGATATAGATATGATTATCGCATTAGGAATGGCAAAAGAAGGATTTGACTGGCCTTTTTGCCAACACGCACTTACCATAGGTTACAGAGGTTCATTAACTGAAATAATTCAAATTATTGGTAGAGCAACCCGAGATAGCAGCAATAAAAAACACGCTCAGTTTACCAATTTAATTGCGCAACCTGATGCGGTAGATGATGATGTAAAATTAGCAGTAAACAATATGCTGAAAGCCATTACTGCATCATTACTTATGGAACAGGTTCTTGCTCCAAACTTCAAATTTAAGCCAATGGATAATGATGAGGATGATTTGGAAGATGAGGAAGAGGAAAATGGAAAGCCAACCATCAAAATACGAGGATTTAAAACACCAACTTCCCAACGCGCAAAAGACATTATAGAAAGCGACTTAAACGATTTGAAAGCACGCATTTTACAAGATGATACAATGCTAAAAGCATTACCAGGAAATTTAGAACCTGAAGTTATCAATACGGTTTTGATTCCGAAAATAATCAGAGAGGTTTATCCTGATTTGTCGGAAGATGATGTTGAAGCGGTTAGACAATACGTTGTGGTAGATTCGGTTATAAAAAATAGTACCGTTGAAGAACAAGGCTCTAAGAAATTTATAAAAATGGCAGGTAGCTTTGTAAATATTGACGATATTAATATTGAATTAATTGACCGTGTAAACCCGTTCCAGAAAGCATTTGAAATTCTTTCTAAAAATGTTACAACTTCTGTCTTTAGAGCAATTCAAGACACCATCAATATTATAAAGATTGAAATGACAGAGCCTGAAGCCATTATTCTATGGCCAAAAATAAAAGCTTGGGTGAAAGAAACTGGCGAAAAACCAAATATTCAGTCCACTAATCCAATTGAGCAGAGACTGGCTCAGGCTCTTCTGTTTATTCAAGATGCTAAAAGAAAAAGAACTCAAAATGGCTAAGACTTTAGATGATATATTTAATGAAGATGACTTTGGTTTATTAGATTCCAATGAGAAAAAGTCTGTCATCAAAACAGATGAAGACCGTCTCTTAGAATCGTTCGAAGAAATCAATAGCTTCTTCGAAAAAAACAAAAGAGAACCGTCAACCTCTTCCATTTCTGAATATTCTCTGTTGGCGAGACTTAAGGAATTTAAAAATAATGAAAGTAAAAAAAGGATTGTAAAACCATTTGATAGGTTTAATCTGCTTGGCAAAGTAGAATATGAAACGCCATCTATTGATGAAATTTTAAACGATGATGAATTGGGATTGCTTGACTCGGATGGAGACAATTCTATTTTTGAATTTAAGCATACACCCCAAATTGATAAAAGAGCAAAAGCAGAATCAATCGCACAAAGAAAATCATTGTCGGATGATGACTTTGCTAAATATGAGGTAATGTTCCAGAATGTACATCGTGATTTAAAATCAGGAAGACGAAAAATGCTTCCTTTCAATGATGCTGAAACGAATCTTAGAGAAGGTAATTTCTATTTAGTTGATGGACTTTTAGCATATTTAGAATCTTCTGAAGCTGAAAAGGTTTTGAAAGAAAATAAAAGTGGAGATAGAGTAAGGATTGATGGTCCTACTTTCACTGTTTTTGAAAATGGAACAGTGTCAAATCTATTGTTCCGTTCACTTGCAAAAGCGATTCAAAAAAATGGAAAACTAATTACTCAGCCAATTGATGATATTGAAAAAGATTTAGCCATAAATTCTGGAATGGTAAAAGAGGAAGATGTAAAAAGTGGATGGATTTATATTTTAAAATCAAAATCAGAAAATCCCGAAATAAAAAATATTGAAAATCTCTATAAAATTGGTTTTTCAACTGTTCCTGTGGAAACTAGAATTAAAAATGCTAGCAAGGAATCAACCTATTTATATAATGATGTTACAATAGTTGCAAAATACACTTGTTATAATATTAATACACAATACTTTGAAAGTCTTTTGCACAGATTATTTGCATCTGTTTGTCTAGATGTTGATTTATATGATGTTGGTGGAAAAAGGTTTATTCCAAGAGAGTGGTTTGTAGTATCTATAGATGTTTTGAATGAAGCAATTGAATTATTTATTAATGGTGGTATTGTAAACTATAAATATGATAATATCAAGAATGAATTGATTCTTAAATGAAAAATGTTAATTCCTCCGCTCTCAGAAGTCTCCTTTACTTTGGAGCATTAAAACAATAAAAACCTTCCGCACCTACGGCGCGGAAAATCATAAGGTATTCGTAATCTACAAGCCTAATATTCCTACGAAATATAAAAGTAAAGAGTCAATTCTACTGACTTGCATATAGTTACCAAAAGATGGTTTAAAACACCAAATTGAGACAATAATTTCTTATCTTTAACCGTCAAAAAAATAAAATATGAAATTGCAAGAACAAAAAGTGGGGATAAACAAACGTTTATACTCAAATAGCAATTCCATTTTACCTTTACACATAAATATTAACAGATGAAAAAGTGGTTTATTTTCTTATGGTTATTCGTTTTTATGGTACTTTCTGCGCAGACAAAAGACGTGGCAGCTGCACAAGGATTAGTTAAGAGAATTGCGCCCCAGTTCTCTTCTCTGGTGGTTTTCCATCAAGAGCCTAATTCAGAACAAAAAGATACATATCAGCTTCAATTCAAAGACGGAAAGCTCCAAATTACCGCTAATTCGGCTAATGCTATGGCGGTAGGATTCCATTATTATCTTAAAAATTATTGTCATACTTCGGTGTCTTGGTTTGCAGACAATAAGATTGTATTGCCTAAAAAAATGCCCACGTTTACAGAAACCATCAAAAATGAAGCAAGGGTACAGCATCGTTTTTTCTTGAATTATTGCACATTTGGCTATACCATGCCTTGGTGGAAATGGAGAGATTGGGAACGCTTCATCGATTGGATGGCTCTTAATGGCGTGAACTTGCCTTTGGCGATTACTGGACAAGAAAAAGTATGGCTGAACGTCTGGAAAAAATTCGGGTTGACGGATGAAGAAATTAGAGGTTTTTTTACAGGACCTGCCTATTTGCCTTGGCACAGAATGGCGAATATAGACCATTGGGAAGGACCATTGCCTATGTCTTGGATTGATGGGCAAGCAGCCCTTCAAAAGAAAATTCTAGAAAGAGCCAGAGCTTTTAATATGAAACCTGTATTGCCTGCGTTTGCTGGGCACGTACCGAAAGCTCTTAAAAATAAATTTCCTAAGGCTAAAATTACTTCACTAGGAGAGTGGGGCAATTTCAGTTCGCCATACCAAAGTTATTTCTTAGATTCTTTTGACCCTTTGTTTAATCAAATTCAAGAAGCATTTTTAAAAGAACAAACCAAAGAATTTGGCACAGACCACATCTACGGCACAGACCCTTTCAATGAGGTAACGCCCCCAAGTTGGGAACCTCAGTATTTGGCAGATGTTTCCAAACATATTTATGAATCTCTGACCAAGGTAGATACTAAGGCAGAATGGTTACAAATGGGTTGGATTTTCTATTTTATGCAAGACAAATGGACGAATGAGCGCATTAAAGCTTATTTACAGGCTGTTCCTCAAGGAAAAATGATTTTGCTAGATTATTTTTGTGACAATACGGAAGTCTGGAAACGCACCGAATCTTTCTTCGGGCAACCTTATATATGGAGCTATCTAGGGAATTTTGGGGGCAATACCACCTTGCACGGTAACCTGAAAGATGTAGATGAAAAAATAGAAAATACCTATCTGAACGGAGGTAAGAATTTTTGGGGATTAGGTGCTACTTTAGAAGGTTTTGGGAATAATCCTGTGATGTACGAATTTGTATTGGATAAAGCATGGACTAAAGGCAATAGTATGAAACCTTTTGTAGAAACGTATGCCAAAACCAGATTAGGAAAACCAGACGATAATGCAGCAGAGGCGTGGAAAATTATTTCTGAAAAAATATACATCGATTTTTCTGATATAGGAAAGGGAGATTTAACCAATTCTAAGCCATCATTAAAAGGATATTTCAATTGGACAGTAAATCCAGGTATTAAGTATCAAAATAGTGATTTGGCAAAAGCTTGGAAATTACTCATCCTTGCCAAAGGAAATACAGATACTTATAATGACGACCTTACGGTGATTGGTAAGCAAGTATTGGGTAATATTTTTGTAAAATACAGAGATGAATTTACCCAAGCCTATGAAGCCAAAGATGTAGCAAAAATGAAGATTCAGGGTCAAAAAATGCTAGAATTGATTAATGATATTGATGAGCTTTTAGGAAGCAATAAAAATTATTTAGTAGGAACTTGGATAGAAGAAGCCAAAGCGATGACCACCATTCCTTCGGAAAAACATTATTATGAAAAAGATGCCCGAAAAATCATTACTGTTTGGGGAGAAAAAGGCAGAGATTTGAATGATTATGCCAATCGTTCCATTGCAGGATTAATGAAGGATTTCTATGGTGAACGATGGAAAATATTTATTGATGAGGCTATTAATGCTGTAGAACAAGGCAAGACCTTAGACGAAAAAGCCATGATTACGAAAGTCAATGAATTTGCATGGAATTGGTCTGAGGCTCAGAATCCGTATCCTACAAAACCAAAAGGAAATACACTGGAATTAAGTATGAAATTGTATGATAAATACTTTGGAAAATGGCAGTAGGAGGATGATTGAAGATGATGAATTTAACAATCAAAATAAAATTTACAAAAATGTAGCTTAACTCATACTGGAAATTTTATTTGCATATCCAAAACACTAAACACAATTAAACTATACACAAAAAATATATGAAACTAAGTAATCGTTCATTAGCATTAGATGTTTTCCGTGGAATGACGGTATGTTTTATGATTATTGTCAATACACCTGGAAGTTGGGGTACTACCTATGCACCGCTGCTGCATGCTCATTGGAATGGTTTTACACCGACAGATTTGGTGTTTCCTTCATTTCTTTTTGCGGTAGGCAATTCTATGAGTTTTGTGATGGACAAATGGCGAAATATGCATGCTTCTAAAGTCTTAGCAAAAATCTTTAAAAGGACTTTCATCATCTTTCTTTTAGGATATTTAATGTATTGGTTTCCGTTTTTTAATGTAGATGAACAATTTAATATCAAATCGTTTCCGTTTGATCAAACCAGAGTTTTTGGGGTATTGCAGAGAATAGCCTTATGTTATGGGATGGCATCTTTGCTGTTGTATTATTTTAAACCCAAAGTTTCGCTTTATATCAGTGCATTCATATTGATAGGATATTGGTTGATATATTATTTCTACGGTTCTTATGATATGAAAATAAATCCTGTAATTGATATTGATAGAATATTTCTAAGTGAAGGTCATATATACCACGGAGAAGGTTTTGCTTTTGATCCTGAAGGTTTTCTGAGTACTTTCCCAGGATTGGTTAATGTAATTGGAGGTTATTTTGTAGGCAAATTAATTCAGGAAAAAGGAAAAACGTATGAAGGATTAGCAAAAATCTTTATGCTAGGTTTTGTATTGATAGCAACAGGTTTTTTGTGGGGATATGGTTTTGAAATCAATAAAAAATTATGGACCAGTTCTTATGTATTGCTTACTGTAGGTTTATCTGCTTCTGTTTTGGGGTTAGTGGTTTATTATGGTGATTTTTTGCATCAGAAAAAAGGTTTATATTTTTTCGAGGTTTTTGGTAAAAACACCTTAGCGATTTATCTTTTATCAGAACTGTTGGTTCCTGTAATGTGGAGAATACCTATTGCTGGTAAAGCTTCCTACTTATGGATTTATGAGAACTTATTTCAACCTTTGGGTGATTATTTTGGGTCGTTTCTATTTTCCATTGTATTTATGCTGATTTGCTGGAGCGTAGGTTATATTTTAGACAAGAAAAAGATTTATATTAAGATATAGGTTTTAGCTAAAGATATAGCAAGAATGGATAGGTCTTTTTTGAGGAATGATAGTAAAGTAGATACATTGTAGCTTCTAAAAAATACTTTTTCTTACCTTTGCCCAATGAATCAAGATACTATTTGTGCATTAGCTACAGCTAATGGTATAGGCGCTATAGGAATTATAAGAATTTCTGGTAAAGATGCTTTGTCTATTGTTCAAAAGTCATTTAAAGGAAAAGATTTGTCTCAACAAAAATCTCATACAGTACATTATGGATATTTTATGGATGAAGCTGAAGTGATAGACGAAGTTATGCTTTCTATCTTTTTGGCTCCCAAATCGTTTACTACAGAAAATTCTGTAGAAATTTCTTTTCATGGTTCACCACATATTGGTAAAAAAATTCTAGAAACCTTGATTAAAAATGGAGCTAGAATGGCAAAAGCAGGTGAATTTACCATGCGGGCATTTATGAATGGTAGAATAGACCTTTCGCAAGCCGAAGCGATAGCAGACATCATAGCCGCAGAAAATGAAGCCAGCCGAAAAGTAGCGATGTCTCAACTAAAAGGTGGAATTTCAAACGAAATATCTATTCTTAGAAATGATTTGTTGAATTTTGCTTCGTTGATAGAGCTAGAGCTTGATTTTGCTGAAGAAGATGTAGAATTTGCAGACAGAACAGCTCTTACCCAGCTTTTAAATAAAATAGAAGTTAAGCTCAAATCTTTAATTGATAGTTTCCAGTACGGAAATGCCATAAAAAGCGGAGTAGCAGTTGCTATTATTGGTAAACCTAATGCCGGGAAATCTACCTTGCTCAATGCTCTTTTGAAAGAAGAAAGAGCCATTGTTTCTGAAATTGCAGGAACCACCAGAGATACCATAGAAGAAATTCTTCATATCAAAGGAAATGCTTTTAGATTGATAGACACCGCAGGATTGCGCGAAACGGAAGATACGATAGAAGCGATAGGAGTAGTAAAAGCCAAAGAAAAGGTAGCACAAGCAGATATTTTGGTTTACCTTATTGATGCCAATACAAAAGATTTATCAGAGGATTTATCGATGCTAAATGAACTAATGAGAGTAGATATGAAAACGATTATCTGCATTACAAAATCAGAGTTGAGCCAAAGCAATTTAGCCTTAAAAGAAAATATTCTAAAAAACTTTCAGCCTTTAACATCAGACTTTCAACTTTTGGAAATTTCTGCCAAAGAGAATATCCATCTTCAAGAGTTAAAAGATGAACTTTCTAATTACGTAGAAAATCTAAAAACCGAAGAAAGTAATGTGGTGATTACTAACCAGCGTCATTATGAAGCATTACAAAAATCTATAGAAGCGGTTTACAAAGTAAAAGATGCGATTACCCATCAAATTTCCACAGAATTACTCGCCTATGAACTCAGAAATTCATTGGAACACCTCGGGGAAATATCAGGTGAGTTTACCAATGATGAACTACTGGGCAATATATTTTCTAAGTTTTGTATCGGGAAGTAAAGTTGTCAAAAAACATCCAAATAAAATACAATAAAATATTGTTAATCAATTAGTTATTTGGTTTTCATATTTCCTTTGTTTTGATGTTTTTTGCTATAAATCAAAAATTTTTGCGACATATTTGCGTTTGTTTGTATATTTGTAGCAAATTGTAGCAAAAATGAAAGTCCATATCAGAAAACGCTCAAATTCAGCAGGAGACAAATATAATTTGGCATTGGAAGTTTATTCAGGATATTCCGTGAACGAAAACGGAAACTCAAAGCCAAAGAGAATTACGACTAAATTAGAATATTACCTCTATGCAAATCCTAAAACACCTCAGCAAAGAACCCATAACAGAGAGGTCGAGAAGAAGGTGGAAATTATCCGTGCTGAGAAGGAAAAGGAATATCTGAATAATAAATACGGCTTCAAATCTGAAACAAAAGCAAAAGCCAATTTTATTGATTACTTTGCCAAACTCACTGAGGAACGTATGGAGAGTATGGGAAACTATGGAAATTGGGATAGTGTATTAAAGCACTTGAAGAAATATTCTGGAGAAAACATCTCCTTTGACGATGTGGATGTTGCATATTGTGAAGGCTTTAAAAATTATTTACAAAAAACAGCGAAAACAAAATCTGGAAAACCACTTTCGGGAAATTCTATAAGTTCATATTATACAAAAATGAGGGCTGCTCTTAATCAGGCTGTTGATGATGGAATTATTTTAACAAATCCCTCGCATAAAGTTTCAACACCAAAGCCAGTTGAGAATGAACGAGAATTTTTGACTTTGGAAGAGGTTCAAGTATTATTCAAAACAGAATGCAGATATGATGTGTTGAAAAGAGCCTTTTTGTTTTCTTGCCTTACAGGGATGCGCTGGTCAGACATAAATAATTTGGAATGGAAGCAGGTTCAGAAAGAGGGCGAAAATTGGAAGATTAATTTTCATCAACAAAAAACAAAAGGTTTGCAGTATCATTACATTAATGAACAGGCAAGGGAATTAATGGGCAAAATGGAGGATGGAAATGAAAGAGTTTTCAAAGGACTTCGCTATTCGGCTTATATGAATACTGCATTAATGCAATGGATTTTGAAAGCGGGTATTACAAAACATATTACTTTTCATTGTGGGCGACACACCTACGCAACTTTGCAACTTACTTTAGGAACAGATTTGTTTACGGTTTCCAAACTTTTGGGGCATAGCGAAATTCGTACTACCCAGATTTATGCAAAAGTGATTGATAAGAAGAAAATTGAAGCGGTAAATACTATTCCTAAGTTTGATATATGAAAAATAAGATTGAGGACAATCGCCAGAATGTAGACGACCTATCGATGGGGTTTGCTTTTGAAATAGGAAGCAGTGGCGTTTCAGATGATATATTATCAATGGGTTTTGCTTTTGATATTTCTAATAGTGGTGTTTTAGATGATTTAAGAGAATTTATTGAAAAAGATAAAGCAAAGATTTTTGTAGATGCTGAAGAACAATTATTGAGAATCGGTAATTATATTAAAATTAGAACTGGTGCTGTTTTTAGAACTGAAGATTTTGTGGAATGGTTTTCTGGAAAAAGAAAATTGAAACAACAAGGAAAAAAATTGCCAAGAATTGAGGATGATGATTTAGTTGAATATGCAAAAATTTATATTGCAACGCTTGACGAAAAATTCTCAAAGGTGTCGGATGAAAAGAAAGAAGTTATAATAGGTTTTAACTGGCTCGGGAATGAAAATGAATTACAAAATTTGTTTAACAAACTTGTGGAAGATGAATTTATTAAAATAATGGAATTTAATGATTTTAAGTTTATTTTTTCTGAACAAGAAGTTCAAAGCATAAAAAACAAAATTGTGTGGTTGAAAGTAGCTTTAAATAAACAAACCAATAAAAAATCGATTTCAGATTTGATTGATGTTTTAGTATCTATGAAATACATTAATTACAAAAGTAGTATTGTCAAAATTTTGTCCTCTAGTTTTAAATCTGAAACTTCCGAATTAAAATTTAATCACGCTAATTTGGTGAAAAAGGATAGTTATTCTGAATTTAGGCTTGAATTAGAAAAAATCGTCAAAAACCTTTGATGGTATAATCCAACAATCTTATTGTTAAGGTATTCTAAGGTATTAGTTATTTTATTGCTTTCACAATCCTTATACTTTCGTAGCCATAATTGAAAATATAAAATTATGGACTCGAATAATATTGAACAACGCCTTGAGAAAATTGAGCAACTTCTTATGGCTCAATCCTTACAAAATAAAACGGTTCTTAACATAGATGAGGTAGCCCAATTTACGGGACTTTCAAAATTGTACCTCTACAAACTTACTTCCAAAAACGAAATTCCACATTCCAAACCGAATGGGAAAAATGTATTTTTCAATAAATCTGAAATTGAAGAATGGCTGTTAAGAAACCGTCAAGCAACCAATGAAGAGTTAGAGGCAGAAGCCATCAATTATTCTGTCAATAGATTAAAGAGTTCCCTATAACAAGTTAAATCTATTGACCCAAAATGTCAATCTCTATAGATACAATACACATACTACTTCCAAATCAAGAACTTCCTGCACTTTATTGTAGAAAGGGAACTGTTGATTTAAAAACAGGGGAATTGACATACTCAGAAGGATATTTTGCTTGTATTAAAGTAAGGCAGTTTGGTGATTATCTTAAAATTGAATGTAGTCTACCAAAACTTTTGAAAAGAGAAAATTTTCATATTCTTTCTTATACTGAAATTTTAGATGCTTTAAAAATGATAGAAACAGATTTGGGTATTTCAATTTCAGATGGTAATATTAATAGAATTGATATGGTTATGCAAGGAGAAACAGCACATTCAGCAAAAAACTATTTCCGTTATTTGAGTCAATCTAAAAACTATAAGACTAGAATGATTGTGAATGAAACCTCACTTTATTATAAAAATAAAATTTCAAGGGATATGTATTTTTATGATAAAATAGAAGAAATATTGAGTAGAAAGGAACGAATTCCTATTGAATTTAAGAATAAAAATATTACGAGAATAGAAGCGAGATATAAAAAATATTTCCTTAAAAATCTTTTTGGACGAGATTTGAAAGTCATTGATTTATATAATCCAGATTTTTTTTTAAAACTAGTAACCGTTTTCTTTGATGATTACAAGTCAATTCACAAAGAGAATAAACTTTTTTTGGATTTTTCCAAAATTGCTTCCAAAAGAAATTTACTTCTTCAACTTGCAAATGTTGGGATTCAATCATTAGGGGGAACTACAGAAGTTTTAGAAATGATGGAGGCTTCTCGCAGTCTAAATTCGGATTTAATTAGACCTGAATATTTTAGTCGGAGAAAAGCGGACATTAAGGAAATTTCTAATTCAACAGACTTTGTTAAATCTGAGGAATTAGCAGAAGAGTTGAATTCAATAGTTGAAAATGCTTATTTAAACACAATTAATGATTTAACTAACATAAAATCAATTCTTTAAAACAATAACAATTTTCGTATATGCGAAAATTTTCATATCTTTAAGTAATGAAAGTTACAGATTTACAGATAGTTACTGCAAATTTTGAGCAAATCAAAGACCTGAAAGAAGAGGGATTTATTTTAGTAAGTGTTGTAGGATTAGCAACAGTACCAAAACAGGAAGGTTTGGAAATGCTAAGGGGTTTCAGTACCTACCAAATGCGATACCATCTTAAGGCTAAAGATTATATTTCTTGTTATCTGCTATACACACAAAAATTAGAAAAGAAAGGATTTGAGAAAATTTTACAACAATTGCAGGAACTCTCTCAAAAATATAATTCCAGTAAGATTGCTTTGTTAGGCTCTGGAAAGTCTGGAGAGTTTTGTTTCAGATACATTGTTTCAGATTTTTTCCAGAATAATGAAATACCTGTATCAGAATACAAAGATGAGGTTAATATGGAAGTACAAAGAAGTTTCTGGCAACACGACCCTTACAAAGAAGCAGGGCATCATAATTTATCAGATGACTTTGTTGGAAAGGTTTTAGAAGATTGTAAATGGATTTTCGCATCTACAATGGCAGATAATCCACATCACTACACGTTGAGGAAAGATTTTGGTAATGAGGCATTATTTTTATCCATTGTGAAGCACATTCGCTACTTTGGAATCTTTGAAGAGTTTGGAGGAATGATGTTTAGATGCTTTTTTTGGAGAAACTTCAAATATTTTACTCATCCAACGGATTTACTTGATATTAACACAGATTTAATCAATAAAGTCGCAATAAGTGTGTAATTATTATTTGCTGATTTTCAGATTCTTATTACTCTATTAGCGACAAAATGAGACACACATTACACGCACGCACGGATTGATTATGAAAGTTTCTAGAATAACAAACCAGAATAATAAAAGAAAAATGATACAAGCAATGATAGATTCAGACTACAGTGTATCACGAGCCTGTAAAATTGTTGGCATTTATCCTTCGACTCATTATCGTTGGTTAAAGAAGGATAAAAAATATGTAGCTGATTCCAAATTAGCTTTTGAGCGTGAAGAAAAAAGACATGACAGAATTTTTAAAAGATGGGAAGATAAATTCTATGCAGATTGGTTTAAAATGATAGAAGATATTAAAAGAAAATAATCCGTTACAAGACTTAAAAGGACAATTAAATAAAAGAACAGTTAAAAAATATGGAGAGATTTGTTGCATATTACAGAGTTAGTTCAATTCAGCAAGGTGTATCTGGATTAGGAATTGATGCACAAAGAAGTGCGGTACTCAATTTTCTAAAAGGAGAACTTCCTATTGAAGAATTTACAGATATTGAAACAGGAACAAGAAAAGGTAATGACCGCATCGGACTTCAACAAGCATTACAATATTGTAGAGACCATAAGGCTAAATTAGTTATTGCCAAGATTGACCGATTGGCTAGAAGTGTTTCATTTATTTCTAAACTAATGGAAAGTGAGGTAGAATTTATTGCCACGGATATGCCAACTGCTAATAAATTTACCATTCACATTTTTGCTGCTCTTGCTGAACAAGAAGCCCTATTTATAAGTGAAAGAACAAAAGCTGCCTTAGAGGAAGCCAGAAAAAGAGGTGTGATATTAGGTTCTCCTAAAAACCTCACAGACGATGCACGTCAAAAAGCCGTAGCCTCAACTGTACAGAAAGCTAAAGACAACGAAAATAACAAAAAGGCTTTGGCAATGATTACAGAATTAAAAAAAAGTGATTACAGCTATCGCCAGATTGCAGGTATATTGAATGATGCAGGGTTTAAAACTAGTACTGGTAAAAATTTTTCTGGCTCTCAGGTTTTTACTTTGTATGATAGGTTTCTGCAAAATCAAATAGAGGCTTAAAAACCCCACAAATTTTTAATGATTAGGAAAAGTGTCAAAAAGGAAATGAAGTCTCTTTATTGTCTTAAAAACCATCAAATTTTAGACGCAATACAATTGAATAAATTAATTAAAACATTGATTAATAAAGGGTTTTTTGCAGGTGCGAAAATTTTAA
The DNA here is from genome assembly GCA_002337005.1 of Flavobacteriales bacterium UBA1937. Lineage (GTDB taxonomy): Bacteria > Bacteroidota > Bacteroidia > Flavobacteriales > Weeksellaceae > Cloacibacterium. Next base: position 59,284 of record DDFD01000037.1, read on the forward strand.
ATAAGAAATAATTACATCAAATTTTGGGAAATCAAAATGATAATTTGTAATTTAGCGATTAGAAAATTTTAACGAAAAAATAAAGCGTTAGCTTTTATTCTGTAAACAGAAATCTGACAGTTTCATTTTACCACAGAATAAACAGTTGATGCCCATGTCTTTGGCGTGGGCTATCTTGTTTGTGGTAAAGGGCTTTGTCAGAGCCTCTGTTTGCAAATTGAGTTTAGTCCCACGCTTTTTCATTTACAAAATACAATTAACCAACTTCTCAGGGACTGGAAGTAAAAAAATTCAGTCTATGAAAGTTTTAAAATTTGTTTTCGGAGGTTTTTTCATTATAGCCTCATTAGGAATGTTCGCACAAAAGGAAGTTTTAACAGGGTTAATCTCTGTAATTTTAGGTGCAATTATTCTTCCTCCAGTTTCGGAAAAAATCAAAGAAAAGTTTAATCAGTGGAACAGCAGAGGAATAAGGTGTATAGCCTATGTTGTCTTACTTTCTTTAGTTGGCATGACTTCTAAAAAAAATAAATTTCCAGAACCAAACCCACAAGTTTCAAGTGATAAAGTTATTAAATCTGAAAATTCTAAAGTTCAAAATAATATAACTTCCGTTGCAGTTGAAGAGCCAGAAGACAATTCAGAGTTCTGGCAGAATTATAGCCCAGAAGTAAAAAAGAGAATACTTGAAATGATTAAAAATAAAGATTGTCAAGGTTTGCAGAATGAATTTAATATTGCAGACCAAAATAATGAATCACAAATGCGTAGAACAGGCAGAAATAATGCAGATTTACTTGATTTTATAGATAATGCAATGGCGGATATGGATTGTTACAAATAATTCATTTTATTTTTTGAATTATGATACTTTAAAGTTACATTTGTATTTTATAAATGTAACTTTTTTATGAAAAATAATATCGGAAAAATACTAAAAGAAGCACGGGAAGAATCCAATCTCACACAATAACAACTTGCTGAAGAAGTTAGTAAAAAACGCAGTTATATTTCACGAATTGAAAGTGAAGAAAACAATAATATAAAAATCAATACCCTTGTTGAAATTTTAGAAAAAGGATTTGGTAAAGTTTTAAAAATTGAATTTTAATATGTCATCAAAATTTTTCACTAACCATAACGATAACAGTCTAATAGATAAATTTATAGGGGTTTTTAAGCATCAAGACATACATAGTTTTGATGCACTTGTAGGTTACTTTCGTTCATCAGGATACTTTAAAGTTAGAAAATTATTGGATAATGTTCCTCAGATCAGGATTTTAGTAGGTATTAATGTTGATATTCTTACAAGAGATGCTAAACTGAAAGGGCAACTTTATTTAGAAGATAGAGAAAGAACAAGAGATGAGTATATTAAATTTTTGAAAGAAGATATTGCAAACGCTGACTATAATGAAGAAGTAGAGACTGGGATTTTACGGTTTATAGAAGACATTATTTCTAAAAAAGTTTTGATAAAAGCACACGGAAATAAAAAACTTCACGCCAAAATTTATATTTTCCGACCAGAACCATTTAACCAACACACTAACGGAAGTGTTATTACAGGTTCATCTAATTTGACGGATGCAGGATTAGGAACTAATGAAAACTCTAACTATGAATTTAATGTTCTTTTAAAAGATTATGAAGATGTAAAATTTGCAACAGATGAATTTGAAAAACTTTGGGACGAAGCAACAGATATTTTACCTGCAAATATTAATAAATTAAAAAAAGAAACCTATCTAAACCATTCCATAACTCCATACGAACTTTATATGAAAATGCTTATAGAGTATTTTGGAGATTCCGTGATTAGAGATAAAATGAGTGGTCGTGATATTCCAGCCAATTACACAAACCTTCAATATCAATCTGATGCAGTTGCAGAAGGATTTGCAAAATTGATGAAGCATAATGGCTTTATTCTGGCTGACGTTGTTGGTTTGGGAAAAACAGTTGTAGCAACTAGAATTATTAAGCGTTATATTGATAAGAATGGTTATAATACAAAAGTATTAGTCGTTTATCCTAATGCTTTAGAAACAAACTGGAAAACTACAATAAAGGATTTTGGTATTAAATCGCACGTAGATTTTATTTCAAATGGAAGTTTGCATAAAATCATTAATGCAGACAATGTAAATTATTCTAATCCAGAGGAGTATGATTTAGTTGTTATTGATGAATCTCACAAATTTCGTTCAGATACCTCAAATATGTATGGTTTACTTGAAATCATTTGTAAAACACCAAGAGCGAGAGTTGGGAATGATACTGACAGAAATAAAAAAGTAATGTTGATTTCTGCAACGCCATTAAACAACAAGCCAGAAGACATTGCAAATCAGATTTATTTATTTCAAAATTCTCGTAAATCTACTATTGAAGCGGTTCCAAATCTGCAAAGTTTTTTTGCACCCAAAATTGAAGCATATAAATCACTCTACAAAATTAAAGACCATTCAGAACTTGTAAAAAAAGTTAAAGATATATACGAACCTATCAGAGAACTTATTTTTCGTGAACTTGTTATTAGAAGAACAAGGGCAGATATTGAAAATATTAAAAGGTATAAGGATGATATTAAAGCACAAAATCTAAAATTTCCAAAAGTTTTTGGACCAAACAAAATTGAATATGTTTTTGATGACCAGTTAAATGAATTGTTTTACGAAACAGTAATGCAACTTACAACTGGACTGCATTATTATCGTTATCGTGCAATTCAATATTTGAAACCAGAACACCAAGAACTGTATGACAATGCTAAAATGATTTCCGAATTGCTTTCTGCAATTATGAAAACTCAATTAGTTAAGCGTTTAGAGAGTAGTTTTTATGCTTTTAAACAAACATTAAATCGTTTTAGAATTTCAAACAAAAGAATGATTGAGATGTTTGAAAACGACAAGGTCTTTATTGCTCCAGATATTGATGTAAATAAATATTTTGAAGAAGGTAAATTAGATGATTTGGAACAAAAAATAGAAGAACTCAATGAAAAGTCTCCAAACAATGCTATTTTTAAAGCAAAGGATTTTGATGAAAACTTCATTTATAATTTAAAAGAAGACCAAAAAATATTAGATTCATTGTGTGATAATTGGGATAAAATAAACTACGACCCTAAACTAAAAAAATTCCTATCAGAGATAAAGAAATTGCTAAAATCAGATTTTAATCTTGAAAAAAAATTAGTTGTTTTTTCGGAATCAAAAGAAACTGTAAATTATTTGGCTGATGAATTACAGAAAAATAGTTACGATGATGTATTGGCAATCAGTTCTTTAAATCACAAACAAAGATTCCAAACCATTCGCAAAAACTTTGATGCCAATTATTTAGAATCACAAGAAAATGAATTTAATATTGTGATTACAACAGAAGTATTAGCAGAAGGTATTAACCTACACAGAAGTAATATTTTAATAAACTATGATATTCCTTGGAACTCTACTCGTCTTATGCAAAGAATAGGTCGTGTAAATAGAATTGGAACAAAAGCAGATAAAATTTTTGTTTATAATTTTTTCCCTACTGCACAGTCTGACAACCAAATAAAACTTAATGACAAAGCAATTAAGAAGTTACAAGGATTTCATTCCGCTTTTGGAGAAGACAATAAAGTCTATTCTGATACAGAAGAATTGATACAAAATACATTAGGAGATTTAGAACCTAATGATGAATTAGACGAAAGATTACAGTATTTAGAACAAATCCGAGAATTGTATAATAAAAATTACAAAGAATATCAGCGACTTAAATCTCTACCAATGAAAAGCAGAGTTGGTAGATTAGCAAAAATTAAAGAAAATGAAGCAAAAGATATTATTGCTGGAAGTATAGAAAATTCTGTTTTGTGTTATTTGAGAAATAATATCAAAGAAGCATTTTATATTGCTAATGAAAAGTATTGTATTGAAATTACATTCTTACAAGCCGTAAAATTATTTAAAGCAAATAAAAAAGAACAACCAGAAACCTTACTTCCGTTACAGTTTGAAGCAATTCAGAAAGCAATTTTGCACTTTAGGAAAATTTTTAGCATTTCATATTCTCAAGAAGAAATTGATACGCAACATTTGGCGGTACAAGAAAGAAACTCAATAAAATTTATCAATGAAATTTTAGATACAAAAAGATTTGCTCCAGAAGTGATTGATGAAGATTTTGAAGAACTTGTGCTAACTGCAAGAAAAATAATATATATGGGGGTTTTCAGAAAATTCAGATTAGATATAGCAACGCTTGCAAGAAAACAAAAGAAGAAAAAAATTTCAATAGATAAAATGAAACCAGAAGTGATGAAAATTTTTGATAAATATCCTATCCGTCAAATTGCTCGCTTGGAAGCATTACGCTGGGAACAAGAGCAAAACTCTGGAAAAATATTTGAAGACCCAAAAATCGTTTTATCCGAAACTTATTCATAAATAAACTATGAAACAAGAACTACTCAAAAGCATTTTACAAGAAAAGTATGATACTGAAAAATGGATGAAGGTATTAATTTTTCTTACACAGCATAAAAATTCACTTACGCTTTTCTCAAATCCTAAACCAGTTTTAATTGATTCCAAACGAGCAGAAAGTATTTGCACAGAAATTTTACAACTGGGGCAAATAAAAACAGGCGATAGTGAAGTTATGCCTGTTTTTGAAGTAGCGTTAAACAATAATATCAAAATAGAACACAACAAAGTTGCTGTAAATGAGATAATTAAAAATTATATCATTCGTGATGCGGTAAAAGCAGCAATAGTTACTTTCTACTATGCAAATTCCGAAAAAAAAGAATGGAGGTTTTCATTTATTAGCAAATCTGTTTCCAATGAATATTTTGCAGAAATAACAGATGGCAAAGAAACCAATCCAAGAAAATATACGTATATTTTTGGAACGCTGGAAACACATAGAACAGCAATAGACCGTTTTTTCACTTTACAACAGTCGCCCTTAAAGATTGATGATTTTTTTGAAGCATTTAATGTTGAGCCAGTTTCCAAAAAATTCTTTAGCGAATACAAAAATTTCTTTATAGATTTTGTTGAAGAAATCCAAGAAAATTTTTACGAAATTTTTGTAGTTAAGAATGATGATGGCAGTGAAGATAATGAAAAAACGGAAGCGGAAATTCGCAACTTTGTAAAAAGGTTACTTGGTAGAATTGTTTTTCTATATTTTTTGCAAAAGAAAAATTGGTTGGCTGCAAGCAATAAAAAATACAAAGATGGCGACCCTAATTTTTTACAGAGTTTGTTTGAAACCACAAAAGATAAAGTAAATTTTTACCAAGATGTGCTTTCTAATCTTTTCTTTAATACGTTGAATAAAGTTAGAGACAATGATTCTTATACACTACAAAATGGAGAAAAGAAGTGTATCCCATTTCTAAATGGTGGTTTGTTTGAAGAAGAACACGAACCAGCGAAGCATAGAGAAATAAAATTTCCTGAATTTCTCTTTAATGATTTATTCCAATTCTTTAACTCATATAACTTTACGATTTATGAGAACAGTCCAGAAGAAAATACAGTTGCAGTAGATCCAGAAATGCTAGGACATATTTTTGAAAATCTTTTGGAAGATAATAAAGACAAAGGTGCTTTTTATACCCCAAAAGAAATTGTGCATTATATGACGCAACAGTCTTTGGTAGAATATCTTAATACGCACACAGAAATAGGTCGTGATAAAATAGAAATTCTAATTGTTAATAATATTTCTCAAGAATTAACTGAAAAAGATTTAGTAAAAATTGAAGAATTAGTAGATAAGGTTAAAATTTGCGACCCTGCAATTGGTTCAGGTGCTTTTCCTATGGGACTTTTGCAAGAAATCTTTTCATTAAAAGCACTTATCAATTATGAATTACATAGAACAGATTGGAATCCTGCAAAAGTAAAACAAGATATTATTCAAAATTCTATTTACGGGGTGGACATAGAATCGGGAGCGGTAGATATTGCAAGACTTCGTTTTTGGCTCTCATTAGTAGTTGATGAAGAATTGCCACAACCTTTGCCAAATTTAGATTATAAAATTATGCAGGGAGATAGCTTGGTAGAATATTATGAAAATATCAATCTTGGGAATATTTCTAAAGGAAACGACCTAAAAATTGCCGAAATGCAAACGGATTTATTTGGAAATTATACAAATGATCAAATGAAAATTACTGTGAGTAAAACTGGTTTAGCAGAAGAAATTCAGAATTTAATTGAAAAATATTTTACTGCTAAAACTGTTGAAAAACAAGAAATTAAATCCAAAATCAATGCAAAAGTACACGACCATATTGATTATAATTTAGAATTAAGACAGAACCAGATTGAAAGACAAATTATAGAACTTGAAGCGGTTAAAACCTTAAACACTAGACAGCAAAAACATTTAAGTGGTTTAAAATCAGATTTAGAAAAACTAAATGAAAGTAGAAACAAATTGCACAAACTATTGAATAGTTCTGAAAAACCGTTTTTCCTTTGGCACTTGTTTTTTGCTGATGTATTTAAAGACGATGGTTTTGATATAGTAATTGGCAATCCGCCGTATATTCAACTTCAAAAAGGGTCGGGAAGACTTTCTCAAATTTTAGAAAATTTAGGATACGAAACCTTTACAAGAACTGGTGATATTTTTGAGGTTTTTTATGAAAAAGGATGGCAAATATTAAAAGAGAAGGGTATTCTGTGTTATATTACTTCTAATAAATGGATGAGAGCTGCTCATGGAGAACAGACTCGTCGATTTTTTGTAGAAAAAACAAACCCTATCGTTTTAATAGATTTTGCTGGGCAAAAAATATTTGAATCAGCCACCGTTGATACCAATATTTTACTGTTTTCAAAGGATAAAAATAGACAACAAACAAAAGCTTGTATTGTGAAAGAAAAGGTGTTAAATAATTTGAGCGATTATTTTAGACAAATGGCTACGGTTTCTAATTTTTCTGATTCTGAAAGTTGGGTAATTTTAAGTGAAATAGAACAAGGCATAAAAGCAAAAATAGAAGCAATAGGGACACCTTTGAAGGATTGGGATATAAATATATATCGTGGCATTTTAACAGGCTATAACGAAGCCTTTATTATTGATAAAAAGAAAAAAGACGAACTAATAGCCGAAGACCCAAAATCTGCCGATATTATACGACCTATTTTACGTGGCAGGGATATAAAAAGATATAGTTATGAATTTGCAGATTTGTGGTTGATAAACACACATAACGGTTATAAGGATTTTATTGGAAATCAAATAGATAAAGTAAAAGTTGGAGATTATCCTGCAATAAAAAAACATTTAGATTTCTACTGGAAAGAGTTAGAAAAAAGAGCAGATAAAGGAGCAACACCATACAATTTAAGAAATTGTGCTTATATGGAGGATTTTTATA